>CAZULW010000017.1:0-45681 GCA_964621455.1 uncultured bacterium | reverse complement strand
CCCGATGGAAGTATTAAGATATACAGGTGCGTCTAATTAATTGGTTGATGGCCATTAATCCAGTTGTTGGGGAAATATGTTCACACCCCGCTTGAAACGTCCAGATAGCATAAATCCAAGCTGCGGAGTGAGCGAGCCAAAAACTGTAGCTTCAGTTTCATATTCTGCGCGCTCCGCATATTTGCTTTGCACTTCATCGCCAGTGACGAGTGCCTGCCAATTCGAGAGCAGTTCAGCAGGATCTTCGCCATAATAATCACTGCCGTCGTCCGCGCTCGCTGCGGTCCAGTAGGCAAGGTCATAATTAGTCCAATCATAATTTTCATGACTGTACATATTACTACCCCAATGGTATTTACCTGCCGGGCGCATGCGCGCAACTATGGTAGCATGGATGCCCTTTGGAGCTTCCTTGGTAATGATATTCACAATACCTGACTGGGCACTGCCGTATTCAGCATTATAGCCACCGGTAAGCACAACAACTTCAGCGATACTCGTTGGGTTGATGCCAGTATAGTTATCCGAAAAGACACCGCTATTCAGACTGATATTGTCCAGCATATAGACCGACTCAATGAGAGTTCCACCACGAAAATGCCCCTGTGATATTCCAACTTGCATTTCTAATACTTCTGGCAATGATCTCGCCCAACTATTATCCATGTCATCTCCTGAGACGACCTGCATGCTGGCTGTAAGATCTTTGTCAACCAAAGGCCGTTCAGCAATAATAGTGACCTCCGAGCCCACTACAACGGTGGTGGCCATAGCGAAGTTCTGCTCGGTAGTGCGGTCAACAGTTACCCGGACATTTTGGACTACAATTCCTTCATAGCCGATGAATGTCGCGGTAAGTGTATAAGTCCCCGGGGGCACGTTGATGATGAAATATAAGCCATCCGGGTCGGAACTCGCCCCCATGGTGGTACCACTAATGACTATATTGGCACCCGGAAGGGCTGCCCCCGTTTCTCGATCATATGCCCGGCCCGCGATCTTGCCTGTGGTACCTGCCCATAGGCCACTCGCGACGAGCATGGCGATTGCGAGCATGGGTATGTGGATGCTGCTTTTTGAGAATCTTGATAGGTTACCCATTTTGTTGTCTCCCCCCTTTACATATCGTGTATGTTCGTCTAAATCCGAAGTGGAGTTTTTCACCGGCTCTCCTTTTACTTGAACCTCCACTCGTATTTAAGCCTCTATGATAGCTTCTCCCCGGGTCTCTTCCACAAAGGAAGCCTCCAATTTTTTCACCGACTTACGTATAATCAATTTTGTAGGCAAAACAACGCCCTCGGTATCACTGGGGCGTTCAAGGTCGATTTGAGCCATTAGCAGCTTGAATGCGATCTGCCCCATCTCGGTAGTCTGCTGGGCAACGGTGGTCATTGGGGTTGCCAGATAATCGGAGTATGGTTGATCATCGAATGAAATCATGGAGATATCATCCGGAATCTTTAGCCCTTCCTCGAAAATGGCGCGCATGGCCCCCAGAGAAATCAGATTACTGGCAGCAAAAATGGCGGTCGGGCGGGGGGTTCTATTCAAAAGGATTTTGGCCTCGACATAACCGTTTCGCTCACCAAAACTATCCCCCACGATGAACGACTCATCCAAGGGGATATTATATTTCTTGAGTGCATCCTGATACCCACGCACACGCTCATCATTGACGGACGTGTGGCGGCGTCCCTGTATGCATGCGATCCTACGATGGTTATTCTCGCTAAAATGGCTTACTGCTTCGAAGGAGCCCCTGTAATTATCAGAAATAACATCTGGACATTCCAATTCAGGAAAATGTCGGTCCACGATAACCATGGGTAGTCCGCTGCTCAATATCGCATTCAGATGTTCGCCCTCTTCACCCGCTGGGCAGATGATGAGGCCATCAACCTTTCTACTCTGGAGCAGACGAATGGATTCGACTTCCAACTGCGTTTCTTCTTGGGTATCCGACAAGATAATGGAATAGCCCGCTTTTCGAGCCTCGATCTCAATATTCCGGGCAACAGTCGAGAAGAAAGGATTTGAGATATCTGGAATGATGAGCCCAATGGTATGTGTGCGTTTAATTCTAAGCCCGCGAGCCAGCTGATCAGGTACGTATCCCAATTCCACCGCCGTTCGCATAACTACCTCTTCGGTGCTTTTGCTGATTCGGGAACGCGCCGCCTGCCCATTCAATATGCGTGAAACAGTCGTCACCGACACGCCAACCTGCTTGGCAATACTATTGAGTGTTACACGTTGGTTCTTACCCAAAGGCTTGATTAATTCCCCCGACAGTGCCTGATGTGCTCAAACGTTCGTGCAGATAGTACGATATGTTGATCCCTTTGTCAAGCATTTTTTCTGCACTGCTCATTTTACAAAGATCCAACGATAGATGTGGATGAGAGGTATCTTAGCTTGAGTAGGACAGGTGATAGAACCTCATTTGTATATCATCAATAATAATGAATTTATGATGTTCGTAAAGAAATCGAGTCAACAAAAGTGAACAGATCTTCTTTTGATAATCTAGGAGGGGGCATCAGCGGAGACGAGAATTGAGACTTTCTAATAAAAAATTACCTTACTACACCGCCCATACTCACTACATGGCCAAATCTGCGCAAGATGCGCAACATTTTGAGCATTTTGCGCAGTCTACTTCTGTTCATAACACGATAATGTCAATTCCCTGGGCAAGGCGAACCATGCTACTTCGAGCTTGCGACGAGTCTTGTGGGCGGAAGGAAGTTATAAATGTGTCACAATGAACGAATGAGACAGGGAAAAAACGTCACCCTTCGGGATTATCGTGAGATCCGATCTGAAATTTGTCACGAAGGATCAGGCGGCTTATCATCCAAAGGTCAAAGAGGGCCTGACCCATTCTTATTTCTTTAAATAAGGCAATTTCTTATAATCATTTATGATGACTTAGAAGTTGTGCCGGGGGGCGGGACTCGAACCCGCACGCTCTTTTGGAGCTTGGGATATTAAGTCCCCGGCATGGTTTTACCTCACCCCCGTCCCGACTCATAGGTCGGGACTCGCGATGACAGAAAGGTGTTGCGAGAAGCCCGCCGCTGGAGGACGGGATTTGGTTCCTATTTGACCTCACCCCTCTTCGGCTTCGCACAGGGTACCGCCTTCACTACGTGATGCCTGCTTGAGACACTCACTGACCCCCGCCATAGGCGGGGCAGAATGCGGGGAAAATTCAATGCGCATGTTTCTTCAGCGGCTCCCCGTCGATGAAACCAGGATTTTTAGAACTAGGCTTTCACATCAATGAGAATCTTGGTGAACTTGCCCGGATCGGCGTCCCAGGCCCTGAATGCCTCGGGAGCTTGACTGAACGGATAACGGGCAGAGATCAGCTCCTGGAAGGGAAGCTGGCCCTGCTCAAGCATCCGGATAACCTCGGGAAAGACGTTCAGGGCATTGCGGGAACCGGTGACGTCGAGCTCTTTGACAACGATCTGGTTTATGTCGTAGCCGGGCAGCTCCTTTTTGATATATCCAATTTGGACCACCCGTCCGGTGTAGGAAGCGACCTCCACCGCCGACCGGATGGTGTCCGGATGCCCCACCGCCTCGATGACAACATCCGCGCCGTCACCTCCGGTCAAATCGGCTACCGCCTCCTTTACCTCATCGGTGGCGGCGTTGATCGTCGCCTCCACACCGAATTTTTTGACCAGCTCCAGTTTGGCGTCGTCAATATCGGCGGCCATGACCGCGGCCCCCTTGAATACAGCCGCCGCGACAGCTCCCATGCCGATGGTGCCGCAACCCAGGACCAGCACCCTGTCTCCCCGGACCACCTGCCCCCGGTTGGTAGCGTGATACCCGACGGCCAGGGGCTCCGCCAGGGCCAGCTCCGCCAGGGGCAGTTTCCGGCTGGAAAATACCTTGCCGTAGGGGACGGCAATGCGACTGGTGAGTGCACCTTCTCGATGCACTCCCAGAGTCTGATTGCGTTCGCACGTATTGAATCGGCCCTTGCGGCAGGCGGGACAGTCGCCGCAGTTAAAATAAGGTGAAATCATTACCTTGTCACCCCCAGCCAAAGCGTCGGGTACTTTGGCCCCCTTATCCAGGATGAGACCGCTGACTTCATGGCCGGGAATCCGGGGATACTTGACAAAGGGCATCTTCCCCCGGTAAGTGCTCAAATCGGTGCCGCACAGACCCACGTAATGGATATCGATGAGCACATCTTCAGGACCCATTTCAGGCTCGGGGATATCGATCAGCTCCATTTTTCCGGGTTCCAGAAACGTCATCGCCTTCATCTTTTTCTTTCCTGCGTTGTTTCCAATGGTTGGAATGTCCGATATTTGCAGTTGACTTATTCAGCCAGGTGGTAGAACCGCGCCGCGTTGTCGCCATACAGGGCGGCCCGCTCATCGGTTGAGAACCGGCGATTAAAGGCCTCCACTATGGCAATTACCTCATTATTACCGATGGCTGGACGTTCTCCCCCGATCGCGAAGCCGGTTCTGCTACGCCCGAGCAGGCACGGCCCCCGGATCGTTGTACTCCGGACGCCCCACCACCCAGCAGGTGTCCGCCACCGGCTTGATAATTTCCAGTACACCCTGGAGCAGCTCGGGATCGGGCCTGGTTCCCACCACCTGGACATTCCGCTCAACGTGAGGAACCTTGCTCATGCCCACCAGGGTGGTGGCTGCTGGTGCATAGTCCAGGGCGAACTGGAGGGCCAGTTGTGAGATGTCCGCTCCCCGTCGGGTGCACCAGTCGGCGGCCCGGCGGCCGGCTTCCACAACCGCCTCGGGGGCCGGGTGCCAGGGGGGCGCCCCTTTGGCCGTCAGGATACGCATGTGCAGCGGCGAGGCGTTCACCAGGCCGATCCCGAGCTGCCGGAGCACAGGGACCAGCACCCGATCCAGGGCGGTGTCCATCAGGTTATAGCGGCAGTAGGACAACACCATATCGATCTCGGCGGTCTCCGCCACCTCTTTCAGAAGATGGAGGGGATAGCCGGTGACGCCCACAAAGCGCACCTTGCCTTGTTCTTTCAGCTTGAGCATGGCAGGGACCGTCTCGCCGATAATCTGCGCCTTGTCCCCGAATTCGATGTCATGGGCCTGAAAGACGTCCAGGTAGTCGGTCTGCAGTCGCTTCAGGCTTTCCTCCAGGGAAGTAACTACCCGCCTGGCGGAGAAATCGAAACGGTCCATGTCGTAGCGCCCGGTTTTGGTGGCCAGCAGGATCTGCTGCCGCTGGCCCTCCAGTGCTGCCCCCAACAGACTTTCCGCCAGGGTTCGCCCGTAGTAGGGGGACACGTCAAAGTAGTTAATCCCCTTATCTATCGCCAGCTGAACGGCGCGGGTCCCCTCGGCCTCATCGGTGGTGCCGAATTCGTGCCCTAAAGGGGAGGCGCCAAAGCCGATGATAGATACGTTAAGCCCCGTATTTCCTAATTCCCGGTAAATCATCGCCATTCCGCCCATAGATTGTCGGTTGCCCGCACCATGGACAGTACCTTTGCTTCTATCTCAGCCTCATCTTCACCTACGCGGCCCCTGGCCAGATACCAGCCCTCCGTGTGCTCCACCGATCCGCCGGCGGCGGGGACTTCCGTCAGGGGACCGAGAGTCTCCAACTCCACCATATCCCCGTCAGTGAAGATTTCCGTATTGCACCCCATGTCCGCATAGGTAGCCCCCCGCTGGTAAGGATAGCGCTTGATAAACAGGTCCTCACCCAGGGTACAGACGGCCCACTCCATGGTGTTGATGAGGCCCAGCTTCTGCTTAGTGGACGCGCCGGGTTCCTGCCGCAGCTGGATATACTTTTTGCCCCAGGTCCAGCGGGGATCGCTCATGTCGGTGTAGTGCCAGAGCACCAGCGGGCGGGCCGGCAGCAGATACTCTGGGTGGGGGCGATACGGTTCCTGGGGGATGATCAGACGCCCCCCTTCGTTCAGGACCGTGGCCGCCCAGGGAGCCAGCTCCACGTCCCACAAGTTGTTGTTGATCAGCCGGTGCAGAATCCTTACCGCGGGCTCGGTTTCGAGCATGGTGATTCCCATCTCTTTGGCCAGACCGGTGGTCACGTCAATGGGCTGGGTCAGTTTCAAGGTTGTACCGTCCCAGGCGTGGGATACGGGACCGTTATCGGGCCAGTAGGTACGGGTGGGCATCCTCCGGCGCGTGCCACAGGCGATGCCCCCCGTAGAGGCGCCACTGGTCGCCGCCGGATTCCCCCGCCGCCGGCGGGGTTCGGCCCATTTGCTCCTCATAGTTCTTAAACAGGTTCTGTCCCTCGGCAAAGCCAAAGAGCAGAATGCGGGGCCCCACATCGGTGGTGACTACCAGCTCCACTTTCCCATTGCCGAATTTCAGGCAATTTTCCCAGCCCTTGTAGGACACGCGCCCCAGGTTCATCTTTCCACTCCTCTCACCGGCAGGTTCACCCTTAAGTATAACGCTAACCGGTCAGGGACACAACGGATTGCTTATCGTTTACGCAGCAGCTTGGCCTGGGTCTTGCCACCGCAACGATGCTGTTCGCAGGCGGCGTACAAAATGCATAGGCTTCCGGGAAATACTAAGCCCCCGGTTATCTACGAGGGCCTTTTGCTCGTGGCTCCCCGCCTCTAGCGGGACTGAGGGGGGGACGGAATTGAAGGCTCGCCGTAGGCTACGCCGAGGCTTGGCGGAGTACAAATTTGACCAACGGTGACCAGTGGTGACCAACAAGTGATTCACAGGCGGGGGGAGCTGATAGAGCAATAGATACTTCGCGAGAGGTGATAGTAACACCTTTGAATCACAAAGTTTCTCCCTTACTTTTCGCTCCAATAACTAATATGATCCACCCCCGTGTACCTCAAACTACCGGACAGTAGCGGCTATAGTGTTTGAATCAATTGCTCAAACCACTACAAAACGCCATGCGGTCCGACGCTGGCATGTTACGCTGCTGATGCTAGGCGTCAGTCAGATTCGAATACTGCGGTCCTCTACCGATCGCTCAGATGTCGTCAATCGATATGGTATTCTTTGTATTCCCATTCATCAAAACTCGGGATGAAGCCTGGCATGAGAAAAAAGAAATCCCTGTTGATTGCCATATTGTTGATGACTACGATGTTCCTTCACTGCTCTGGTCGGACACAAGAGGCGTATCTTTTCAAGTACGGTAATTCACAACCTGAGCAGCATCCCCGCAGCAGGTCGATGATTTTCTTCAAGGAAGAAGTGGAGAAACGCACCAACGGCAGGATTAAAGTCGATCTTTATTTCTCGGCTGTTCTGGGGACGGAGTTCGAAGTCCAGGATATGGTTGCCACCGGTGCACTACAGGGTACTCGCGGCGGTGGGTTTACCAATGCGAACAGGAAATACTATATCTTTATGTTGCCGTTCCTGGTCGAGGATTGGGATCAAGCGATAAAATTGATCACCAGCGAATTCACCAGGAAAATTAATGAAGAAGCTAAAGCAAATGGCTACCATATACCGGCGTGTGGGATCTCACAGGGATTTAGAGCGCATACAAACAACGTTAGACCCATTGAGACCCCCGATGACCTGAAAGGCCTGAAGATGCGGGTGCCCCAGCAGGAGGTGTACGTCATCAATGCGCGGACACTAGGTATCAATCCCCAGGAACTCCCCTATAGTGAAGTTTATATGGCTCTGAAGACGGGCGTAGTAGATGGTCAGGATAATGCCGTATCGAATATTTGGGATTATAAGGTGTATGAGGTCCAGAAATATCTCACTATCAGCAGATATGCAACTGGTCCGGATCCATTTATGGTCAACCTTGAGTGGTATAACCGTCTGCCAGTTGACCTGCAACAGATCTTTGATGAAGTCGCAGCAGAAACCATGCGGTTAAGCGATCGATTGAACAGAGAGCAAGAATCTGAATATATCAAACAGCTCGAGGCAAAGCTGGAAATCAACTATGTGACTCCCGAGAACCTGGTAAAATTCCGCGAAGCGACAAAACCGGTGTATCAATACTTCATAGATAAGGGCTATTTCACATGGGACGACATTAATCAAGCTCGGGCTAGTGTCAATTAATGATCGCCTCTCACCGAGTGTTCCTGGGCCTCCTTTCCTTCAGAGGCTGATACCAGTAGTATCCATGGGAATCAACAATGACGCGGATAGAATAGGATGAGACGGCTCAATCGAATCGAATCCATGCTCACACGTATCCTTGAAGGAATCATTGTCCTGTGTTTTATGGGCATCTTCATTCTGATTATAGCACTGGTTATTTTGCGGTATGGCTTCAATACCACTATCATCGGTGGAAATGAGATCGTTGTAATTCTGTTTATATATACTTCAGCTCTAGGAGCAGCTGTCATCGTTGGTAAAAGAGAACACATTGCCATCACCTGGTTCATTGACAAGCTTCCGGCCACTCCCAGAAAAGTAGTCGATATAATCAACTTTCTATCCATCGCGTTTATTAATGCCGTGATGATCTTTTTCAGTATTCACTGGATAAATACGACCGGTAATTACCTAACTGCCGTGTTGAGGATCCCACAGCTGTATGCTCAAATCATAGTCCCCATTGGGTGTGGGGTGGCGGTCCTGTATTGCCTCCACCAGATCCTTCTAATACTGCACCCTGGAGAAAATAAGCACAACTGAGCATGGATATTCTGTTAATAAGTCTGGTGATATTTCTCGTACTCGGGATACCTATTGCCTATTCCCTGGGTTTATCCGCGTTCAGTTATTTTATTTTTTCCCATCCCGAACTTCTCCAGATTTTGCCCCAACGGTTCTTCTCGGGATTGAATGTCTATGTCTTGATCGCGCTGCCCTTGTTTATTCTTATGGGCCTCCTCATGAATAAAAGCGGGATCACTGCCCGTCTGATCGACTTCAGTCTCCTATTTGTAGGCCGTTTTCGAGGGGGGCTGGGACTTGTCAATGTCTTTGCCAGTATGATCTTCGGGGGGATATCCGGATCTTCAGCCTCGGATATGGCATCAATCGGTGCAGTCCTCATTCCCGAAATGGAGAAAAGGGGATATCCGACAAGGTTTGCCGCCGGGATAACCGTGGCCTCATCCACTATGGGTATGATCATTCCTCCCAGCATTCCTATGGTCCTGTACGCCATTATTGCTGAAGAATCTGTTGGGAGACTTTTTCTGGGGGGGCTTATTCCCGGTGTGATGATCGGTGTATTTCAGCTTGGGATCACCTTGGGGATCTCTGCATGGAAAAAATACCCCAAAGAGAAAGTCAGCCTAAGTCTGCAGAACGTTGCCCACCAGACCAGACGTTCAGTTCTTGCTCTTATTATGCCGGTGTTCGTTGTTGGATCTGTGATATTTGGGATTGCGACTGCGACTGAATCGGCAGCAATTGGAGCGCTGTACGCTTTTGCCATCGGCGTGCTGTTTCTGGGGATTGTCAACCTCAAGGATTATCTGACGAATTCTGTTCCGGACTGTTTTCATTCCGCAATAATGACCAGTGCAAAGATCATGATTGTTATCGCCCTCTCGAAGCTATATGTCTGGGTCCTCGCACTTGAGAGAATACCACAGATAGTCACTGGTTTTGTGGTAGCTCAGGATCTTCCGCCTGTCATCATGCTACTCTTCATCGTCTTGATAATCTTAATGGCCGGGACCTTTATTGATGTAAGCCCTGCTATTATGCTGCTAACTCCCGTATTTCTACCTGCCTGTGTTGCAGTTGGAATTTCTCCAGTACAATTTGGTGCAATTCTCATTACGGGATTGGCTGTTGGAACCGTCACTCCTCCTGTTGGCACGTGCATAAATGTTGCCTCAGCGATTTCAGGACTGGGCATTGGATCTGTTTTTCGGGGGGCTACTCCATTTTTAGCTGCCAATGTCCTAACATTGATCCTGATCTGCATATTTCCTCAACTGACGCTGTGGGTGCCATCTTTATTTTCGCATTGATGGAAGCAATGACCATTTTCAGAATTGCGGATCGACATGAGGCTCTGTGAAATCGCAATCTAGAACACACATATTATTAGAGGAGAATTAGCATGAAAAAAGTGGGATTTGTTGGCCTGGGTGATATGGGCATGGGGATGAGTAGGAATATCTTAAAACATGGATTTGAACTAACAGGGTATGATTTACGGGAAGAACGACTACAAGAGTTAATTCAATTGGGAGGAAAGGCGGCGGCTCATTGCCGGGAGGTTGCGGAAAATTCGGATGCTGTTTTTATAATGGTACTCAATGGGCAACAGGTCAAAGAAGTAGTTATCGGAGAATCAGGCTTATTGGCAGGACTTAGACCGGGAGCTACAATAATTGTCACCGCGACCATCAATCCCGCGGAGGTGAAAGATCTGCAAGGACCGACAGCCGAGAAGGGCATAAATCTTATCGATAGCCCGGTAAGCGGTGGAAAATCGGGAGCCGATAATGGAACCCTTACTCTGATGACCGCAGGACCAAAAGCGGTCTTCGAGGATACGAAAACGGTTCTGGAGGCTGTGGGGCAAAATATATATCACGTTGATGAAGAGATCGGGATGGGTCAGACTATCAAGGCGGCGTTACAGGCGCTTATCGGGGCGAGTTTCACAGCCATCTTCGAATCGCTTGTGCTGGGTGTAAAGGCAGGAGTGAAAGCCGAAGTGCTGTATGAAGTATTCGGTGCCAGCGGAGTAAGTAGCCCCTTGTTTAAAAACGCCGCGAAACTCATAATGGAGCGGAAATTCAAGGGTACGGGAAGCCATATCGGTACCATGTATAAAGACCTCGGAATATCGATGAATATGGCAAAAGAAAACGGGGTCGCCATGTTCACAGCCAGTGCCGCGTATGAATTGTTCCGGGCAGGAAAGTCGCTGTTTCCGGATGAAGATAACTGGTCTATTGTAAAGTTGCTGGAGCAGATCGCCGGCACAGAAGTCAGAAAACAAACATAGAGGTATACAACAATGAAACTTGGCGTAATTACTGATGGTATCAGTACTGATCTTGAGCATGCTCTCAAGGTGATGAATGAGACCGGGATTGAGCATGCAGAATTACAGTTCGTCTGGGATAAAGAAATTGGCGATCAAACGGAAGAAGAGATTCAAAGGATCAAGAACCTGGTCGCACAGTACAACGTGAAAGTACCCTGCATTACTCGTCATAACTTCGTCGGCCTGCCAGTGATGACGACAGAGCCTGAGGACGAAGCCTACCAGAAACATTTAGCAGGTCTGAAGCGGTGTATCAAGATTGCGAAAGAGCTGGGGACCGACTTGGTTCGAGTGATGAGTTGCCGGAAAGAGATGATCATCTTCGGTTCCAACGGGGCTGAAAAATGGGTTGCCAGTACGGGTGCGTGGGAGAAACTGCTTAAACTCATGGAGGTACCGGTCAAGCTGGCCGAGGATGAAGGCATTACACTGGCTGTTGAAACAGGCAATAATGCCATGGTTACATCAGGGTGGTTGGGGAAGAAGCTGATCGATGATTTAAGGACAGAACATCTCAAAATAATCTGGGACATCCCTAACACGTTATATTGTACAGAGGTGCCTTTTCCCGATGCCTACGAGGAGATCAGGGACTACATCGCCCATATCCATATCAAGGACAGCCAGGCAAATATCTCCCGCGCCACGGTCCGCTTCTGCCCATTAGGGGAGGGGGACATGGCGCCTTATCTACAGGATATCGCTTCAGCACTCAGGAATGACGGATACCAGGGAGTGGTCTCATTAGAAAGTGTCTACAGACCCGATAATGGGACCTTTGAGGATGGATTCAGAGAATGCCTGCCCGTATTTAAGGATCTTTTCGGAGCCTGATACAGAAAGCGGCATCTACATCGCCCGGCTGGTGACACTAGAGTACGCCAAGTCCATCAAGATGGTGCTGTTAAAATAAGCGTCAGAGTAGTCCCGCAGGATGCGTGGGTGCTGCTGAAGTAACGGTCCCAGTCAATATCCGCCAGCACCGTCATTCCGAGTCCGCCTGCTGGTGGACGAGGAATATCGCGCACCAGGTGAACGACAGTCCTCAGCCGCTGGCTTATATTCGGGCGTAATGCTGCTGCCGCTTCCATATCGCCCCGTTGTCGCTACCGCTCCGCTGGATGTGGAGTGGAAAATCCCTTACCCCGGATTCACACCTCTCGTCGGACGTACTCCTTAAAATGCGGAAAAACGGCGGGATTTTGTTGAATTTCGCGACGGTCCCTGCTTCCCGATCAGTGTGATGGCCCAAAATAGGGACCAACAGGACCCCAATCCCGCTGCTTAATCGGCCACGGGGCAGGTATGCAAAAAGCCCGGGGGTGCTCCTGGGCTTTGCTTGTGTGGCTCGGGATGGATTATCCCCCGCAATATGCGGGGATCCCCCGCCATCGGCGGGGTTCAGTCCACTGCTCTACCAAAGACAAATCAGAAAAAAAGACAAAAAACGTAGACAATACTTGCCCAATACCCCCGTTAGTGGTACCTACTCCTGACCAATTCAGGGCTTACCTGGAACAAGCGATAACAAATAAAAAAGCCCCTTCTCTCAACGGGAGAGGGGGCTTTTTTCATAGTGGCTCGGGACGGAATTGAACCGCCGACACATGGATTTTCAGTCCACTGCTCTACCAACTGAGCTACCGAGCCGCTGGGTGCCATGGCCTGGCATCGCTGGTACATATTGACTCGTTGGCCCCGGAATGTAAGTACTCTGAGCGACGCACCGAAAGTGAAATGAGCGATAGAGGGGATATTTTCTTTGCCCCTCATTCCCTGCGAGCGAAATTAATCACGGCTGTTATAGTAGAGCCGTAATAATATATTGAGATATGCAGACGATTTGTCTTTTAACTTTGAGATGGTTGTTAAGGGGAAAATGGAGATGTAAAGTAGCTCTCTCGGCTATATTGTTATGAAACATGGGCAAGGCAATGACTGACTCGACAGGACAGACCAAGTATACGATAGTCATCATAGACGACATACCCTCCAACCTGCTGTATTTCAACGAGGCGCTCACTGGTTTCGGTTATGCTACGATCACTTCTGAGAACGGCAAGCGGGGATTGAAAAAGATCAAAGCAATGTTACCTGATCTGATCCTCACCGATGTGAAAATGCCGGAAATGGACGGCTATGAGTTGTGCGAGGCCGTGAAGGGGAATCCGGCGACCGAAGATATCCCCATCATCCTGGTAACGGCGCAGGATGATCGCCACAGCCTGGTGCACGGACTGAGCATTGGTGCAGACGATTTTCTGATCAAGCCGGTGAACCCGAGCGAGCTCCAGGCCCGTGTGCGCAACCTGCTACTGGTCAAGGACTACCGGGACCACATGAAGCGCTACACCGCTGAACTGGAAACCCAAGTATCCCTACGTACCCAGGAACTCAACCAGGCCTTTGAGCAGCTCAAGCAGGTCAACCTTCAGCTTAAGGAATCGACCCTGGACTCTATCAGGCGGCTTTCCACCGCGGCGGAGTACCGCGATACCGATACAGGGGCTCATATCTGGCGCATGAGCCAGTATTCCCAGGTGTTCGCCCGCAAGATGGAGCTCCCCTCGGATGTGGTGGACAATATCCTTTATGCCAGCCCCATGCATGACGTGGGGAAAATCGCAACCCCGGATAATATCCTGCTGAAACCGGGCAAATTGACAAAAGAGGAGTGGTCGGTCATGGAGGAGCATACGCTCATCGGTGAACTAATCCTGAGGGGATCGGATCAGCCCCTGCTGGCTATGGCCGGTGAGATTGCCGGCGGGCACCACGAACGGTGGGACGGAAGCGGCTACCCTCGAGGGCTTTCCAGCGAGGACATCCCCCAGGCAGCTCGCATCACGGCGGTGGCCGATGTATTTGATGCCCTAACCACATGGCGAGTCTACAAGCATGCCTGGACGATAGACGAGGCCTTTGAATATATCAGGAAACAATCCGGCTCACACTTTGACCCCGCATGTGCGGACGCCTTCTTGAAAAGTCGATCTGAAATTGTGGATATTCAGCAAACCAGCCCGGACCAGGACAACTGATCAACGTATTGGTCTGAATTGAAGGCTTCCTTCGATAATCAGGTCACGCTCAACGAGAGCATTCGCCGCAAGGTGCATGCTCTCCAAACAATGGCGCAGAATATCGTCCATGACACCAATAATTACTACGGCATCCTCCAGGGCTATCTATCAATGCTGGAGATGAAATCGGAAGACGATGAAAATCTCCGCAAATTCCTGCCCCCGATGAAAGAGGCCCTTCAGTCGGGTATTGATCTGAACAAGCACCTGGCGGAATTCTACCGTCTCGGTCAGGAAATGATTACCGATGTGGACCTGGCGGCGGCTGCCCGGGAAGTCTGTGCGACCTTCGCCCGAGACCAAGAATTTACCGTGGATGTCATTGTATCCGGGGAGTTGAAGCCGGTACCCCTGAATGAAGCAGCCATCCGGTCGTTAGTGGGTGACCTCTGCCTTCTGGCCAAGGTGACCGGAACGTCCCCCGTGCAGCTGGAGCTGGCGCCCGCCGAACTTGAGGAAGCGGCCATCGCGGCTATGGTTCTGGAAAGCCGGCCCGGTCCCTACCTCCGTTTGCGTATAACCATCTCCCTGGCCGACTATCCCCAGGAAGAGGAAACCGAATTCCTCAATCCCTTTGCCCTGGAACAGGACTACTCATCGGGCCTGGGATTGGCCTTGCTTCACAATACTCTGCAGAACCATGGCGGCAATCTGGACGTTGCCAGCCAGGACAAATACATCACTCTGAACCTCTATTTTCCCCAATGACAAGCATGAGTGACGGTGAAGACATCACATTTGAGCTGCATATACTGGTTGTGGATGATGAACCCAACATCCGTAATTATCTACGTGATTTTCTGACTGCCAAGGGTTTTAAAGTCCAGGTAGCAGATGACGGGGCAAAGGCCCTTGACTTACTGCGTCGAGGTGAGATCCACCTGGCCCTCGTGGACCTCACTCTGCCTGATATGAGCGGGCTCGATATCGTCAGGCAGGCCAAACAGGCCATACCGGACCTGGTCGGTGTGGTCATGTCGGGCAAGCCTGTCGGGTCATACGAGGAACTTATCCAGCACGGGGTGGATGATTATATCACCAAGCCGTTCACCTTTGAAGAGCTTACTCATCTGATAGACAAATATGAGAAATACATCCGGGTGCTGTGCCGCAGTGAACGCTTGGAGGAACGCCTGCGAGAAGAACAGGAGAAGAGCAGCTTCTTTTTCGAGGCCGGGCACCAGCTCAAAACCCCTATAGCTGTCTTGAAGGAGTTCACCCACCTTTTCCGGGAAGGGTTCGGCGGCGAAATGACGGATAAGCAAACTCAGTATCTGGAGGCTATTGACCAGAATATTGACCGTCTTTTGTATCTGGTGGACAATATCGAGAATCTCAGCCGGGTGAATAGCGGCAGCTGGACGATCAAGATGAAGGCCGAGGAACCCGGGAAGATCCTAAGCCGGGTGACCGCCAGTTGGCGCCCGATTCTGCAGCGACGCGATCTCCGTCTTGTCGAGGATGTGTCGGACAACCTACCTGAAGTGCTGACGGACGCGGCAGCCGTTGAGCAGGTGCTCTTCAATCTGGTAGATAATGCCAGCAAATACGGTCCAGCGGGCAGTACCATTACACTCCGCTGTTTTCAAGCCAGCCATTCGCTTGTGCGCATCGAAGTGGAAGATCAGGGCCCGGGTATCCCCGAGGATAAGCGGGAGCTCGTATTTCAGCCTTTCGCCCGCCTACCCGAGCACGAGTCGGCTTCCGGCCTGGGGTTGGGGCTCACGGTAGCTCTCGGCCTGATGAAGCGCATGAAAGGTGACCTCTGGCTCGATGACAGCGGCAAGCCTGGCAATCGGTTTTGCCTCCACCTCCAAGTAGCTCAGCCTTCCTCCTGATTCCTGTGCGGACATCGATAACGCTATTTATGGATGGGAAGAGGCATGCCTGCGCCTGGCAGGCTCCGACAAGCCCGCCGGGGAATCCAGGACATCCCCCGAAAATTCATTTCTTTCGTTCTTAACCCGTTAATCCGTATAGAAATACGGGGGTTGATAAGTGGAGAAGGTTGTTTTCTGGAAATGTAATTAGTAACGAAAGGCCATCCAGAATAGTAGAAACCGTTGAAACGGTTTTTCATTATCCCACTATATGGCCAGCCCATGACTTAAGTCATGGGCTAATATGATGTTACGATGCATTAATAACCGCTTCAGCGGTTTTTGAAACCGGGGGGACTGATTAAGCGTACCCCGCTCGTTACTGCCAAAAGAGACCCCCTTATGAGGGTTCCTGATTCTCACCCGATTATTTCGGGGGAACTCCTGCGAGGAATCCCATTGACAGGGATAGGTCGAGGAACTAATATGTAACATGTTTGAATAAGAGAGCCGTTGACGTGTTGCAAAAACGGGTGGTGAGTAATGTATGGGCTGCCCCTAAGGATGACAAGCTGAGCCTGGAGTCTGAATTCGCCGCTGCCATAGCGTCCGCGGACACCGTCATTATGGCCTTCGTAGATGAGATGGACTTTTTCAAGTCATGAATCTGGCACGCGTTGTTGGCAGGCTGTGGACGATCCGAAAATTGCCCGAGCTGGAAGGGCTAAAGGTATTGTTCCACCTACCGATGAATCTAAAGGGCGGCAGGGGTATGGGCCCGGCCCTGGTGGCTGCCGACAGCCGGCGAGCGGGCGAAGGCGAGCTGCTGCATTATGTGCCCTCCCAGGAAGCGTCATTTCATTTTGACCGGGAGTACGCTGCCCTTGACACAGCCATCGCGGGCCACGTGGAGCGGATCGATCTATGAAGTGGCTGGTAGCAACCCGTAACCGGGATAAATTTGGGGAGATCCAGGCCATATTCGCCGATCTGCCCGTAGACCTGTTGGACCTGGAAGATTTTCCGGGTATCAGGACGGTGAAGGAGTCGGGAACAACCCTGCGGGTCAACGCTTTATTAAAAGCACGGTCGGTTCACCGGGAAACGGGATTGCCGGTGATTGCTGATGACACCGGGCTGGAGGTGGATGCTCTTGATGGCGTCCCGGGAGTCTACGCCGCCCGTTTTGCAGGGCCTCGGGCCACCTACCGCCAGAACATTGAAAAGTTGCTGGCGGCCATGGAACATGTCCCGGACCCTCAGCGAACCGCCCGCTTCCGGACCTGCGCCGCCTATGTGAATGACACACATGAACTGGTGGCGGCAGGCGTTGTTGAAGGGTTCATCACCCGGGAACCCCTGGGAGACAACGGGTTTGGATATGATCCGGTTTTCCGTGTAAGGGGAACAAAGCAGACATTCGGCCAGATGACGGCAGTACAGAAGCAGCAGATTTCCCATCGGGCCAGGGCTTTTGAAGCCCTGCATCAATTGCTATCCCGAACCTTATCCATTAATGAAAACAAGGAGACACCTGCCTAGGCCCCACTGATACCGGGTTTTTTGTTTTGAAGACGAGTATCAGGAGCTGGCGAGTGATTCTACATCGTGCGCCTTGGAGGGTTGTTGCGCTTGTTTTAGGCGGCTTCCGGCTGCTTTTCCCGCAGGAGTCTACTGAAGGGATCCTTCGCGGGGAGGTGCCGATGGGAGCCGCGAAGGAGTCGGTTTATACCCACCCGGTCTGGCAGCCCGATTTTCTGGCCCGGTATATCGTGGTTCCCCTGCCCCGGAGGCTATCCGCCCGACTGAACCTTGTGGGCTGGAGCTACCGTCCAGCCGCAGACACTATCGGCGTTCCGGAAAAGGTTCCCGCCGACACCTCCCTGCTGGAGCTGCATATATCACCGGAGGCCGCCCGCGACATCCTACGCCGGGGGAAGGACATGCTGCCCCTGACCGTGCCAGGTCTGGACCGGTGGTCAGAAGTGGACTCAACCGGGATATGGATCACTTTCCACGAGGACCACGCCGAGACGGCCCTCAAACTGCCCTCTACGGTACCTCTGGCATGGTACATTCCCCACCGCATGGAAAACCGCTTCCGGACGCTGGCCCGGGACAAGCTCTCTTCCGCCCTTCAGCCGGTTGGAACCCAGCAGGCCCAGCGGGGCGGCACTATCGAGTTGTTAGGAGCGGATATCGCTGGCCAGCGAGTGTCGCTCCGGGTGTCGGGGAACGTAGCCATCAATGGCGGTCTTGTGTTTAAAAACCAATCCAAGAGTTATACTAACGACCGCGCCGCCAGGAACTGGGACATCGATGTAGACCAGAAACAACGCTTTGACATCGAGGGCACTATTGGAGAGCGCGTCTCCGTACTCGTCCACCAGGACAGCGAGAACGACTTCGAGTGGGAAAACGACATGAAAATCGCCTACATGGGCGAGGAGGACGAGATCCTCCAGCGGATCGATGCCGGGAACATCTCCCTCTCCCTGCCCGGCACCCAGTTCGCAACCGGCGGCAGCGGCAAGAGCAGCGGCCTGTTCGGTATCAAGGCCCAGTCCAAGCTGGGGCCGGTGGACCTCACTACGGTGGCTTCCATCGAGCGGTCTCGCAAGTCGTCCAAGTCCAGCACCCTGGCCCGGGAATTCACCATCAGCGACATGTACTACATGGCCAACCGCTATTTCTTTCTCGACCTGCAATTCAGGGACAAATACTATCCCCTTTTTGAGGATGGAACGCACGGATTTGATCCTGCCCGGATGGTGTCGCAACTGGTAGTATACCGATCCGTTAGCCGGCAGGAGGCGGATACCTACTCCGGGACCGCCTATGTCGACCCTAAAGAAGTCGATCCCGCCTATGCCACCCAGGGCAACTTCAAGCGTCTCCTGGAGGGAACAGACTACACCTTCAGTCCCCAGCTGGGGTGGATCCGTCTGAAAAGCCCGGCCAGCGATTATGAAATGATTGCCGTAGCCTACCTGGTGGGAGATACCGCCGCTGTAGTGGACACAGTGGGTGATATTGGGAACACCGCAACCGATACTACGGCAACGGACCTGACCCTCAAGCTCATCAAGGCCCGGGGGCAGACGGCCAGCCATCCCACCTGGCCGCTGGAATTCAAGAACGTCTACAGCCTGGGAGGGGTAAACATCAATCCCGAGGGATTCGAGGTTAAGATCATCAATACTGAAGGGATCACCGAAGGCGATGACCGGTTCACCAACGGCATGAGCTACCTGACCATATTCGGCCTGGACCGGGAGGACGACAACCGCGCTCCCGTGCCCGATGAGATCATTGACGCACGCAACATCAACCTGGTGAATCTCGCCCAGGGTGAGCTGCACTTTCCAGCCCTCCTTCCCTTCACCTACTCGGACGTGAAGGGTCTGGCGACCAATGACCCGGCGATTAAGAAGGTATACGGCTATGAACTTGAGGACCCCAACCAGAACTTCCGGGAAGATGATGATGAAGATATCAGCCCCAAGAACGGGAAGTGGGACGTGCCCGCCATCTACTATAAGCCGAAGAACCCGAACGCAAAGAACGAGGAGTCCCGATTTGAAATCACGGTGAAGCAGTCCAGCCGGGGAGCCAGCGAGTACAACCTGGGCTTCAACCTGGTTGAGGGCAGCGAGACCGTCTACATCAACGGCAACCCCCTGAACCGTGTCGATGATTACAGGATAGATTATTTCTCCGGCACCCTGACAATCCTGGACATGTCCAAATACGGCGCCGACCCTGATATCACCATTGACTACGAAGAGAATATCCTGATCTCCTTTGACAAGAAGGTGATGCTGGGGACCCGAGCCGAGATGGACCTGGGGGAAGGTTCCTTCCTGGGCGTGACGGGGCTCTATTATAACCAATCCATTGTTGACGAGCGGATTGACGTGGGGTCCGAACCGATTCAGAACATGCTGTGGGATATCAACGGCCGCATCACTCGCGAAGCCCCCCTGCTCACCCGCCTGGTGGACCGCTTGCCTCTGGTGGAGACCGATGCTGCCAGCCGGTTCCGATTCGAGGGTGAGATCGCCCGGGTACTGCCAAATCCCAATCCCCTGGGAAAGGCCTTCGTGGACGATTTCGAGGCGGCCAAGCGGACCACCAGCCCGTCCCTGCAGTACCGTGCCTGGCGGCATTCCTCGGCGCCGGCAGGTAAACGACAGGGCGACCGCCGCAAGCTGGCCTGGTGGAATCCCTACGCCGACGTGAATGTCAAGAACATCTGGCCCGAACGGGAGACCTCCATCCGGGCCCGGAACCTGACCACCACCGTCCTGGTTCTGGATGCGTTATTCGAGGAAGGCTACGACGGGGCCGTTAACGAAGATCTGTGGGGCGGCATTACCTATCCCCTTATGCCCAGCGACTACGATCAGACCCTGAGTAAGTTTTTTGAGGTCTGGGTTAAGGGAACCGAGGGACATTTGCACATTGATGTGGGCAGCATCAGTGAGGACTTGAATGCTAATGGAATAATTGACACTGAGGACCGGCCGGTCGCCGGCTTCAGTGAAGGGAACAGCTTGCTGGAGCCGGAGGAAGATGTGGGATTGGACGGCTGCCCGGATGCTTACGAAGATGGTATGGGGGGCTGCACGTTCTTCAGCGTCGATGGAGAAGATGATTTCTGGGATTTCAATGATGATGGGTTTATCGATGCGGAAGAGCAAAAAATTGCCGAAAAAATCACCAACAATAATGATGAGGGGAACTCTGACGAAGACGAGGCAGCCGTTGCGGATTCGATTTATCAAGGGCTCTATGATTATGATTATGATAGGATCTACGACGGCCCGCTGGTGCCGTGGGCCGATCCTGATGACCCCAACGGTGATAACTTTCTTAATACCCAGGCCAGTAATCCCGCCTATAGTGGCAATCGCAACGACAACATCAACGGTACCGAAGGCAACAGCCGGGTCCAGGAGGGGAGCTACCCCGACTCGGAAGACCTGGACGGCCTGGGCGGGACCTATCCCGAGAAGCAGAACGATTATTTCACCTACAGCTTCCAGCTCGATGCCGACCACCCGGATTTCGATCCCTCTATTGTCGGAGGGGAAACGGAGCGCAGTGATGGAAGTCTCACCGGCTGGCGCCTGTTCCGCATACCCCTTACCGATTTCCGGCTCGAGGGAGGAATGACGGCCAGCTGGGACAATGTCAGGCACCTCAGGTTCTGGATCGACGGTCTGGGTGGCTCGCAGTCCCCAAGCGGCCTCAACGCCCGCATCCAGATTGCCAAGATCGAGTTCGTGGGTAATGAGTGGGAGGAGCTGGGGATTGCGCACAGAGATTCGTCGAATTGGGAGCTGGATGAGCAGGGTGCCAGGCTCACGGTAACGGTGGCCAACACCGAAGACAACGCCGATTACACGACACCGCCGGGTGTGGAACGGGAATACGACCGTCTCAATGACATCCGCCTGCGGGAACAGTCCCTGGTACTCGATTTCCGCCTCCGGGGCATCCCGAAGCAACATAAGGGGGCCATCAAGAAGTCGGTTCCCAAGCAGACCGGCACCTTCCTGGTCTACGGCAGCATGGATTTGTTTGTCTATGCCGAAGGTGATCTCATCGGGGAAGACTCCACCTGCGCCAAGTTCTGGTTCCGCCTGGGGCAGGGCGAGGACAACTACTACGAAGTCCGCAAACTGGTTTATGCCGGCAGTTCTAGTGAAAAAGATAATGGATGGAATAAACGTAATCACCTCTCCATCAGCCTGGACAATCTGGCCAGCCTGAAACTTCGAGATACACCCGACATGACGATTATCGTCGATACTTGTACAATCCCTGGCTACTACCTGATTGATAACGCTGGTGACTCTATGGAGGTCTACATCCGGGGCGAACCATCCCTGGAAAGAATCGACCGCTATATCGCGGGGGTCATCAATACCCACAAGAGTAAAACCCTCAAGGGGCTGGTGATGATAGACGATCTGCATCTTTCCGATGTGAAACGCGAGGGAGGTGTGGCGATGCGGCTCGGCGGCGCCGTCAACTTCGCTGATCTCTTGAGCACATCGTTCAATTATGCGCGCAAGGATGCCGATTTCCACACTGTGCAGCAACGAGTATCCCGCAACGCCGCAACCAATGAAAACTGGCGGGCGGATGTGACGTTCAGCCCCCACCGGTTCCTGCCCCAGTCCTGGGGGGTTCGTACTCCCCTCAACATCAACTACAGCAGCGCCACCAGTACGCCGAAATACCTGCCCGGCAAAGATATTCCGACGGAGACGATCACCCGGGATTCCATTCTTCAGACGGTGCTGAAACAGAGCAGGCAGTTCAGCGTTAAGACCAGCTTCGACAAGTCAACCCGCAGCAAAAACTGGCTGGTGCGGCAGACCCTTGACCGCCTGAAAAGCAGCGTCTCTTATGCCCGCAAACTGGAATCAACGGAGCTTATCAAGAGCAACGAGGTGAGAAACGTTTCCGGCCAGCTGGCGTACCCCATCAAGTTCAGCGAAGAGAACTACATTCAGCCCTTCAAGGCCCTGGTAGCCATTCCCTGGCTGGGCGAGCGGATCAAGGATACCCGGCTGTATTACGCACCAACCAATGTGGATTTTTCTGCCAATCTGACACAATCTCTTAATGAGCGTATAACCCGTGCCCTGCCTGACACCACCATGGATACATTCAATTTCAATATGGCGCGGTCGGTCAAAGCCAGATATCGCCTTACCGACCGCCTCAGTGCTGACTACAGCTGGAATGCCAATAATATCCTGAATGACTTTCGCGACAGAGAGCTGGAGACGCTTAAGACGCTGAATCCGGGTAAACTCCGCCAGTTCGCGGAGCAGTTCTCGACCAGCTATAATCCGGAACTGATCAGCTGGCTCAAACCCAAGTTTATGTACCAGGCCAATTACAACTGGGTCAAGAACGCACCAATCGATTCGCTTGCGCGAGGTGGTAAGATCGCAGCGCAAGGGCGCTTAACGGGGAGCGTGAACCTGCAGCTTAAAGACATCATCGAGGTATTTTATACGCCGGAGGGCAGGGCCGGCACCGGCGCGGGAAGAGCGCGGCGACGGGGTTCCCAGACCGAAGGTGCCCAATCGTCCAGGAGCCAGAAGCCCTTTGAGGTAGCCAACCCACGGCTCAAGGCCCTGATCAAGCTGCTGCATACCGCTGCCGGGAAGGTAGCTCCCATCACTTTCAATTACGGCTACAACCGCCGGGCGGGCGAATCAGCGGTCAGGGGACAACCCGACTATGTTTATCGCCTGGCCCTGGTTACGGAGTCAGGATTGGTAGCGGATACCGCCCGCTTTAACACAGCCACCATCAGTGAGGGGCAGGATATGTCCTGGCGTTCGGGGCTTAATCTCTCCCGGTCGGTGAACCTGAATTTCTCCTATTCCCGCAAAATGTCCGAAACCCACAGCCCCAGTGCAGTTACCAGGACCTGGAACTGGAACTGGCTCTACCTTAAAGATCACGCCAACTCCGGCATACCATTTGTGAACTGGAGTCTCCGCTGGTCGAACCTGGAGAAACTCCCGCTGTTGAATAAAATCCCCTGGAGAGTGAGCCTGGATCACAATTACTCGGGCAATCATACCCGGAATATTCAGAACGATAACGCCCCGATCGACAAGTATACCCGGCAGTTCCAACCCCTGGCAGGTTTCAACATTAACTTCAACAATGGCATTTCAACCAATATACGGGCAAGCCATACCCTGACCCTGAATCACAGTGAGAGCGGGGACAGCAGGAGGACGAGCCGGCAGATAACGGCCTCTGTGGGCTACCAGCATCGGGGGGGACTCACCATCCCACTCCCCTTCTTCGATGATATCAAGATGCAGAACACGGTCAACTTCAACCTCGATTTTGACTTCACCAGCAATGACCTCGAAGAACTCAAGGGTGAGGGGACGGATTACACCACTCGGTCCTGGAGTAAGAAATGGTCTATTGCCCCCCGCATCACCTATACCTTTACCAACAAGGTGACCGGCGGGTTCCGTATCGTCTACGAGGAGCATGACGACTACGTGAGCGGCAAGCGCATTAACCGCGATTTTAAATTCGATGTGAACATAGCCATCAGGGGCTCATAATAGGGATGTTCTCAAGAAAACAGGCCCGCTCGCTGCTGGTTGGCTGGCTCCTGCTCGGCGGGGTGGTAGTCTGCGGCCAGCAGGTCCCCTACTTTGATGGTTCCCGGGCCTTTGAGCTCCTCGAAAAGCAGGTAGCTCTTGGTCCAAGGTTTCCCGGCTCCCCGGGTCATGCCGCCCTGGTTTCCCTGCTCACCGATTACCTGGAGCCCCGGGCCCACGAATTGAAAATCCAGACCACCAGCCGGAGCCATCCCTATCAGGACGGCCCCCTGCCCATCACCAATATCCTGGCCCGGTTCAATCCCACAGCCCGCAAGCACGTGCTGCTGCTAGCCCATTACGACACCCGGGCGATAGCGGACCAGGATCCCGATCCCGGTAACCGCTCCAAGCCGATTCTGGGTGCCAACGATGGTGCCAGCGGGGTGGCTGTGCTGTTAATGCTGGCCGATATCTTTGCCCGGGATGTGCCCCCTATCGGCGTGGACCTGCTGTTTGTGGACGCAGAAGATGTGGGCCGTTCCGGCGACCTGGAAAATTTTTCCCTGGGGACCAAAGCCTTCCTTCCCGAAATGAACGAGTTACTGGGCGGGGTGAGACCCCAGTACGCCGTGCTGGTGGATATGGTGGGGGATGCGGAGCTGACCCTGCCCATGGAATACAACTCGTGGCGGGATGCCAGGAAGTTGGTCAATCGTATATGGAATCTGGCCCGGGAGCTGGGCTACAGCCAGTTCCGTTTCGAGATGGGTGCGCAGATCTATGATGACCATGTGCCCCTCCTGGAGGCGGGCATCCCCGCGGTGGACATCATCGATTTCGACTATCCCAATACCGAAAAGAACTACTGGCATACGCTGGAAGACACCCCTGACAAGTGCTCGGCCGGGAGCCTGGAGGCGGTGGGGACGGTGCTTACCACCCTTATTTACAGCGAGCGGCCCTGATGAAGCCGCAGCAGGACAATGCGGCTGTAATCAGGAGTTGGCAGTTGGCAATTGAAAATTGTTCCTGGTCCGTTATCCATGATTGACCGTAAATCGCCGATGGCCGGAAACTCGAAACTAGCTGTTGAATAGCAAAACATATGTTACAATATCATTGCAGAGTGCGTATGTCCCCATCTATTTATAAAGAGGTAATAAAAACCGCTGAAGCGGTTTCACGATGTTTTATCTATCAGACTGTTAACCCACGACTTAAGTCGTGGGCTGATAGGTCAAATAACCCCAAAGTAAACCGTTTCAACGGTTTGATGATAGGCACTAAAAGAAATATGAATCACTGTAACACATGTTCTGCTACATGAAAACTAGAAACTAGAAACTAAATTTATTCTTCGTGTTAATTCATGGCTAAATAACAATTGGGCACATCCCCGATTCCCACCTATATTGCGCCCTTCATGAGGTTCTTCTTACGTTTATTGGTGCTGGCTGTAACGGCCGTTGTATTGTACTATGGTTGTGACGATACCGGGGTGGAACCATCCGATGAGGTGCCGGTCCTGTCCAACCCCCAGACCTCCTACGACGACAGGAACGACAGCCTTTACGCCGCTGTCACCGTTACCCTCCCCGAAGGAGTCACCGAACTGGACAGCATCTGGACCGAAATGTACCTGGCTTCCGGCACCCTGGCTGACTCCCTC
The DNA here is from genome assembly GCA_964621455.1 of uncultured bacterium. Lineage (GTDB taxonomy): Bacteria > Fidelibacterota > Marinisomatia > SCGC-AAA003-L08 > TS1B11. Next base: position 20,030 of record CAZULW010000017.1, on the reverse strand, counting down.
GGTACGGATTCCCTTTGGAAGCGGGTGACCTTGAACGACAGCGCCGCGAACGGCGATATTCTGCCGCTGGACGGGATCTACGCCCGCAAGTTTGATTCGCCCCTGCCTGAAGGCACCGGCGGATCGGTGCGCTTTGAGTTTTTTGCCCTCTCTGCCGGTGATACAAGCAGCATCACCGATAACCTGGGGCTGGTCAACCTGCGACCGGTGATCCTGAGCGTCTCCGCTGCCGATACCCTGATACTGCCCTCTGAAGGAGCGTACAGATTGGATACTGTCAGGGCAACGGTGACTGATCCCGATAGTCTAGCCGATATAATGACGGTCAGCTTTACTTCCCTGAAGCCTGACAGCACCCTGGCCAACAATGGGAATCCCATAACCCTGGCTGATAATGGCGATCCGACCTGGTGGGATAAATCCGCCGGAGATGGCATCTACAGCCGGATTACCTTCCTGCCATCAGATGCCCTGACTGGCGACTACATCTACAAGTTTGTGGCCAGGGATCTCGGCGGTGCGGTGAGCGATACGGTCTATCATACGGTGGTGGTGGTGCAGTGAAACGCGGTCTGATTCTCATGATGGCCCTGACCGGCCTTCTGTGGGGACAGCTTGTTCCTACCCGGTTCAGACTCTACAAGGCCGCTATTGACAGCACAGCTTCATATATGGTTGATTCCACATCCCATGCCGGACTGGCCAGCAACAGCATTGTCGATATCCGGGCGGCGGGGGATTCCCTGCTGTTTTTCGGCACCTCACGCGGGCTGTCGCTCACGCCCGACCTGGGGACCACTTTCCGATCCTATGTCGCCGACCAGGTAAACCTCCCCGAGGGCGGCATTTCGGCGCTGGATCTGGCTGGTTCGGTGATTGTGGTTGCCGGTCTGGCAGACACCGTTATCGACGGCAAAGGGTGGGACAATGGCAGGGGGCTGGCCTACTCCACCGATTTGGGGGACACCTGGGCTTACAAGGCCCAACCGCAGGAAGCAACCGGCAGCGATACTACCTTCCTTTGGGCCGGCCATTTGGTCCGGCAGCTGGCCGTGACCACTACCGTTGCCAATGCCACTTACGATGCAGCCGTATCCCAGGGCACCATCTGGGGCGCCAGCTGGGCGGGCGGCCTCAGGCGCTATGACTCAACCAGCGGCCAGTGGTCGCGGGTGCCGCTGCCGCGGGATGATGACACTACCCTTTCCTGTACCGATATCCCGGAAGGGTATGAGCTCAATACCAGGGATCCCAACGATGGGGGCAATCATAACCACAAGACCTTCTCAGTGATAGCCTATGACTCCTTGGTATGGGTGGGCACAGCTGCGGGGCTCAACAGGGGGATCGTCGACGCCACCACCGACTGCATCACCTGGACCCACTACAAGGCCCAGTGGGGCAGCCGTTCCATTTCCGGGAACTGGGTGGTGGCCCTGCATCGCCAGGTGACGGAAGCCGGAACGGAACGCATCTGGGCTGCCACTGTCAACGCCGAAGACCCCGGCGAGCAGCGGGGTGTCAGCTTTACCGAAGACGATGGGGAGACCTGGCACGTCACCCTGCTGGGGGAGCGGGCCCACAACATCACCTCCTCGGGCAATGCCGTATATGTGGCTACAGATAACGGTTTATATAAATCGTTTGACGGCCTTAACTGGGCCCGGTTTCATGCTGCCCACGATATCCTTACCGACGAGCAGATTTGGGCCGACAAAGTGTTTTCAGCCCTTTATGACAGCCGGGATTCCACCCTCTGGATCGGTACACCGGACGGCCTGGTGCGCACCCGTGACGCGGGCGTATCGTGGGAGATCGAGCGGAGTTTCGTCTCTACCACCACCCCGGGCGAGGCTCGCTTCTACGCCTACCCCAATCCCTTTTACCTGGCGGAAGACAATATTCGAGACGGCAGCGGCCATGTGCGGTTTCAATACTATATCAGCCCTGGGGAGATAGAGACTACGGCGCGGATCGCCATCTACGATTTCGCCATGGACCCGGTGACATCTCTGTTGCGGGAGCACACCATCGCCGGGGACTTCAGCCAGGTGTGGGACGGCCGCAACGACGCCGGGCACCAGGTGGCTAACGGGGTCTACTACTGCCGACTTACCATCGGTCAGGCTGAATACTGGACCAAGGTGATAGTGATCAAATGAGGTTAGCCCTGGCAATTCTGCTGGCCGCTGCCCTGCTGTGGGGGGAAGGTCCGGCGACGGGCGGCTATGCCGGTGCCTTTGCCCGCATCGGCGGCGATGCCCGGAGTGTGGCCCTGGCCGGTGCCCTGGTGGCCGATGTCAATTCGGGCTACCTGGCCCTCACCAATCCCGCCAGCCTGGTCTACGTCCAGCGGCGGGAAGTGGGGCTGTCTTATATGACCCTGCCCCTGGACCGCTCCCTGCAAGGCCTGTGCCTGGCCGCCGGTCTGCCGCCTACGGCTGCGGTGGGTCTCAGCTATCTGCGGGCCGGCGACGACAACATTCAGGGCCGCAACAGCATCGGTGAGCGCACCGAGACCCTCACCTACAGCGAAAACATGGTGGCCCTGTCCTTTGCCAACCATTTGAGTCAAACCATCAGCATGGGCCTTAACGCCAAACTGCTGTTTATCAATCTCGGTGACGAAGGGAGCAGGGGCTTTGGCCTTGACCTGGGCCTGCTTTATCACCGGCCTGGTGGTTTCAATCTGGCGCTGAAGGTGCAGAATGTTACCGGCGCCTACTCCTGGAAAGTGGCCGCTTTCCCTGGTGAGCGCCTCTACACGGACTATCTGCCCATCATTGTCAGCGTGGGGATCCGCCTGCCCTGGCGTCAGTTCACCTTTTTCGGCCAGACCGATGTGGTGGTACCGAAAACAAAGGATGGTGCTGACGTCGTTTACGGGAGCGTGGTGCCAGTTTTCCGGCTGGCGGTGGAGGACCTGTTGCGTGAACGCTATTTCCTCCGCCTGGGACTGGAAAACATCACCCCCACCCTCGGTGTGGGTTTGCGCTATTCCATCCGCCGGCCCTACGACGGTCGGGTGGATTACAGCCTCTCCCTGGGCAAGACCGGCGAAGGGGTAGGTCACCTCTTTACCTGGATTTTCAGCATCTGATGCCGCTCGGACGTGAGAGATCCGTCTGGCCAGAGCCGCCGGACAGGCCCGTCTGGCCCCGACAGAAACCCCGCCGTTGGCGGGGACCAGTCCCGCAGGAAGCGGGGCGTCGGGGCAAGCCGCCGGACAGGTCGGTTCAGGGCTGGTTCCTGATTCCCCTCCTGGGAGGGCTGGTCTTAGTCCAATCCTTGTCGGCGCTGGGCTGGCGTGCCCATCACCTGCCGGGTTCGGCTACCGCCCTGGCGCTGGCCGGCGGGGGGGCGGCCCTCCCCGGCAACATGGCCTTGACCACGGTCAATCCGGCCCACGTGTGGGGCCTTGAGGGGGAAGCGGTGGAATTCGGCTATCTCAGGATGTTCGGCGACCTGGCAGGCTACGGCCTGAAATGGCAGACCCCCTGGCGGGCAAGACCGGTGCAGCTGGTCCTCAGGTCAATGGCCGAGGATGATATCGAGCTCCGGGGTGACGTGCCCACCGCGGAGCCCCTGGCCTACTTCAGCGCGCGCCTGCTCTCGGCGACCTTCCTGCGGGGATGGCGGTTGGGCGCCACCGATCTGGGCCTCGGTATTACCTTCGCCTATCAGCGCACGTACGAATATTCAGCCAGGGGTTTATGGCTGTCGGCGGGCTGGCAGGGGGAGCCGCTCCCGTGGCTGCGGTGGAGCCTCACCTTGAGTAACCTGGGCCTGGGGGAAGCGCTGTACCGGGAACGTGACCTTGTCGCCACCCGCGCCGGGGCGGGTGTGGCCGTCAAGACACCTCTGGGAGGGAGCTACCTGTCCCTGGACCTGTGGCTTGATGACCAGCAGGGCCTGGTTCCCTGCGTGGCCTGGCAGGGCTCGGGACAGGTTGTGCGGTTCATCGCCGGTGTCCGGTGGGGAACGGTGGATGTCCTTCTGGCCGCGGGGTTCCAACTGGCATACCACCGGTGGGCTGTCTCCTACGCCTACGGCTACCAGGACCAGGCTCTGGGGCAGCCGCACATGTTGTCGCTCAGCCGGCGGCTGTAGCCGGGATGTGGATGCGGCGGGAATTGCTGAGGCCATCTTCCAAGGGATTACATCAGCCGTCCTTTGATTGGAAACGAATGACACCAAAAGTGACCAGGACGGGGCACCCATGAATAACTCACCAAAGGGCGTGCCGCCCAAAATACTCAAGATCCTGTTTATCGTTCTGGTAGCAAGTGCTCTGGGCTTTGTGGCCTGGCACACCGTTTTTTCCTGGGTAACGGAGCGGCGACATATCCGGCGGGAGATCCCCCAGCTGCGGGCCGACGTGGTGGCAGAGCTGGAGGAAATTGGACTGGCCAGGTCGCCGGTAACCGAAGAGGATGGCAGCATCCGGTTCGGTCACCCCCCTACCATGTCCTCGGATGATCTGATTCTCCTTTTACGCCGAATCATGCAGCGGTACGACCTCATCATGACGGCGGCGGTGAAATTTGAAGAGCGAAGGGAGCTCTACATTGAGTTAAGTTCTAAAAAGCAGCATGTGGTAGCGCGCTTTCTCTTCACTCCCGGGTTAACAGGGGAGATACTGGCGGGCGTGGTCCGGGGACGCATCGGTATCATCATTGACGATTTCGGCTACATCCGTAACCGGCTTACTGCCAGGTTTATGGGGATGAATGAGAAACTCACCTTTTCGGTGATTCCCGGGCACCGCTATTCCCGGATTCTCGCCGATGAAGCCGCCCGGTCAGGCCATGAGGTCATTATCCATATGCCCATGGAACCGGAAAATTATAATGGCCGGGACGAAGAGGAATTCATCCTGCTGTATGGCATGGAGAAGGACGAGGCCCTGGTACGCATCAGGCGCGCTTTTCAGGATCTGCCCCAGGCAGTGGGTATGAACAACCACGAGGGCTCCCTGGCCACCCTGGACACTGTCCTGCTTGATGCCCTGGCCGCCGATCTCAAAAGTAGAAAAATGTACTTTGTGGACAGCTACACCACCCCCGATACCCGGGCCCTGGATATTATGCAGGCCAGGGGTGTGCCCAGTATGGGCCGGCATGTATTCCTGGATAACGTTGATGATCCGGACTATATCCGTCAACAGCTGGCCCAGCTGGCGGCCCGGGCCGAGAGCACCGGCATAGCCCTCGGAATCGGGCACGTGGGAGCCAGCCACCTGAATACCCTGGACTTGCTGGCGGAGGAAATCCCCAGGCTGAAAGACCGGGGATTCGAGTTCGTTTACATCTCGGAGCTGATACAATATGCCTTGGCCCGCAAGAAGGAAATGGCCCTGGAGCGACCGCCATCGTAAGGGGGATAAGGGGGATTAGTGTTACGTTATAAGTTGTTAGTTTTTAGTTAGGAGTTACGGAAGATTGTCGGGGCATATAAAGGTGGACATTCCGGTTCATCATATGCCTTAAACTGTTCGCAAGTCCAGGAGGCTGTTTATGCTGAGGAAAGCCACTTACGTTACCTTTCTGGGTATCGTCATAGCCGTCATCGGAGTCATCACCCTGAGAAACAGGTTCCCCATCGGCCCCGTTGTGTTTGTGCTTTCCGTGATCCCGCTGGGAGGTCTCCTGCTGACCAGGCGCCCCCTGGTAGGGGCCGTCCCTGACCTCATCTTCGGGGCGCTGGATACCGGCTTACTCACTATTCCTGCCCTGTGGGGCGGGGTGCTGTTTGGCGTGGCGGGGGCCGTCGCCGGCGGGGTGATCGGGGACGCCCTTACAGATGGCATCGCCGGGTTTATCGAGGGCGGCATTGCCGAATGGCTCCGCGAGCAGGGCATCGAAGAGTCCCGGGAGCCGGTGACAACCTCCCTGGGAAAGATGGCCGGCTGCCTGCTGGGCGGCGGACTGGTGCTGACTATCGCCTTGCTGCTGGGCATCGCGCCCGAATTTGCCTGAGGAAGGAGTTGAGCCGACACGAACCAGGGTCATAGAAGCGTCATGAAGGTCATCGGCCTCATCGGCGGGCTGAGCTGGGAATCCACCGCCGAGTACTACCGCCTGATCAACGAGGAAGTGCACCGGCGGCTGGGGGGCAGCCACTCGGCGAAGATCGTCCTGGTCAGCGTCGATTTTCACGAGGTGGAGACCCTCCAGCACCAGGGCCGGTGGGAGGAAGCCGCCGCCATCATGGTGGATGCCGCTTGTCGCGTGGGGCGTGCCGGCGCCGACGTTCTGCTGATCTGCTCCAACACCATGCACCGGATGGCCGACCAGGTGGCCGCCGCTGTCTCCATTCCCCTCCTGCACATCGCCGACGCCACCGCCAGGGCCATCCAGGCCGCCGGCCTGAAGCGGGTGGGCCTGCTGGGCACCCGGTTCACCATGGAGCACGATTTCTACAAGGGCCTGCTGGTAGACCGGCACGGGCTGGAGGTAATTATTCCGGAAGAGACCGACCGGGCTACAGTACATGATGTTATCTATCACGAACTGATCTTCGGCGATGTGCGGCCCGCATCCAGAACAGCCTACCGCGAGATCATCCAGCGACTGATATTACGAGGGGCTGAGGGCATCATCCTGGGCTGCACCGAAATTCCCCTGCTGGTGAAGCCGGAGAATGCAGCCGTGCCCCTGTTCGACACTGCCGCCCTCCACGCCCGGATGGCTGTGGAGTGGGCACTGGCTGAAGATTGAAGTCGTCCTACGAAGTCTTCATTGACCTGGTCCGCGCCTGCCGCCGCTGCCGGGGGCGCTACTTTGATCACCAGCCCCGGCCCCTATTTCTAGCTGAGCCTTCGGCAAAAGTGATGATCGTGGGCCAGGCTCCGGGCCGGCGGGTGCACGAGACCGGCCTGCCGTTCAATGATGTCAGCGGCGACGTCCTGCGGGAATGGATGGGGGTCACCCGCGAGCAATTTTACGATCCAACCACCTTCGCTATCATCCCCACGGCCCTGTGCTATCCCGGCACAGTGAAGGGTAAGGGAGACCTGCCGCCGCCGCCCGTCTGCGCTCCTGCCTGGCACTCCCGGTTCCTGGACTATATCAAGCCCGAACTGACCCTGCTGGTAGGGGCCTACGCCCAGGCCTACTACCTGGACCAAAAGCGGCCGGTGTCGGACGTGGTAGCCCGCTGGCGGGAGTACCTGGAGCAGGGCCTGTTTCCCCTGCCGCACCCCTCACCCCGAAACCGCAAGTGGCTCAGTGAACGGCCGTGGTTCTTCGAGGAGTGCGTCCCGGCGCTGCGGGAGCGGATCAGCCGGTATCAGCCCGCATAGGCAGTGCGCCAGCTCCCCAACTTAATAACGGCGGCGCCCCCCGCCGTACCCGAAGCGAGGATTCACCACGTTGCTGTAGATAGACCCGAATGTATAACTTAACCCTATGTACCCCCGGTATTCGTAAGCGGTCTCCAACTCTCTGATTTGGAGGTAGATGTCCGCCGGGTCAATGTCCCCTTTGGCCAGGGCAAGTTGATCGTGGATTCTCTCGACGCTTCCGTTAAGGGACAACGACAGACCCTTGAAGAGGCGCAAATCGAGGTTACACGAGAGTTCCAGCCTGTTCTTCTCGAAATTGTGAAAATAATGGGATGCCTCGAGACCTAACCTCATTGTGCCCCACTTTTCCGTGATTTCCAGGTTGATATCCAGGGATTGACCGAACAAGGTTTCTGCGGTCTGATCATAAAAGGTCGAATCGACATAAACGAAATCGCTGGCGTTGATCTTGTACAGGAAGCGCAATTCCCGGCGAGTGGACTGAGAGTAGGGGAAGAGATTATACTCCAAGGCCGGTGACAGGGTGATGCCCCGTTGAATATTCCGGTAGGTGCTTGAATTTACCAGGAGCGATGCTCCAGCCGACCAGTGCTCCGTGATGCTCTTCACCACCAGGCCGGAAATACTCTGGCTACTGGTAATGTTTTTTTCCCACTTGTCATCCCCGTCATCCTCGTCCTCCTCTTTGAAATTGCGTTCATCGTAGCTTCCTCTGAGCGACAGCCGGATTTTGAGTGCTTCGGTGATGCGATCAGCGGAAACAGAGCCGTTGAGGTAAAGGGAGTTGCGGCTCTCCTCGCCGCTGAAGTTGGTATTGGAGCCGAGCCTGAAAACCCAGCTGTCCCATTTGTCTATCACCGCGGTGGGTGACACTACTCTGGCGAATGAGAGGTCCAGGTAATCAGCCAGGGGGGTTTTCGCCACGTAGCTGGCCAGCCCCAGCTTCAGGGTTCGAACGAGACCGACGCGGATAATATCGCTGGTATCCTCCTGGCGGCTGATATAGGTTAAGGTATCATTTTTCCCGGTGAAATCGAGCTGGCCGATGAAGGCCAGGGTATATTCCTGGCCCCTGCTGGCCGTAGGTTGAGAAGTGACCAGGATATGGACCTGGGCATCTTTACGGTCCCGCATGAAGTTTACGAAAGTGATCTCTTCGCGAAAATAATTTATGTCGCAGCGGCGACAGTCGAGATAGATCTTGAGGGCCTGGCTCTTCAGTGTATCTACGGTATCGGGCTGCTGGAGCGCGGCCCGACCGAAAATAAGCTGTGGAATCGCAAGCGCGAGGATAAGAAGGGGAGAGCGGAGATATCGCATACGTAACCTTTTTAATTCCTTTCATAGGTGTATGAACCGGCGTTAAGCAGTGGCTTGTTCGCCTGGCATTGAATGCCATTTCAGCGTGAGACGTTCGACCCAGGCGAAAGGTTAAGATTAAAGGTTCGATATTAATATATCGGCTTATTCTCTGGCTACACCTATTTCCCGGAACAGCAGCTGGCAGTGGCAGTCAGCGATCAGCCGAGTCAACCTTCGACGGAATTTCACCTTTAACTGCGGCAACCATTGCCTGCCATTGCCCAGCGGAAATGGGTAAATTTTCTCATGGCCACTAAAACCCCTGGCCGTAGGCCCCCGGGCCGAGGCCGCCGCAAACTCACCGACCTGGAGCTCAAGAAGGCCCGCCCCTCACTGGACGAGGTGCTGAGCCGCCCCCGGCTGCCCGTCTACGCCCTCCTGGAGAACGTCCGCTCGCTCTATAACGTAGGCAGCATGTTCCGCACCGCTGACGCTTTGCATGTGGCGGGGCTGTACCTGTGCGGCTACACCGGCTTCCCCCCGCGCCGGGAGATCACCAAGACTGCCCTGGGCGCGGAGCATACCGTCCCCTGGGAGAAGCACGCCGATGCGGTGGAACTGGCCCGGAACCTCCAGGCCAAGGGGATGCAGATCGTGGTCCTGGAGCAGACCGACGACGCGGTGGACTTCTGGGAGGCGCCGGTGCGGTTTCCCGTTTGCTTCGTGGTGGGCAACGAGGTCACCGGCGTCTCGGAGGAGCTGGTAGCCCTGGCGGACCTGTGCCTGGAGCTGCCCATGGCGGGGATCAAGCAGAGCCTCAACGTGGCCACAGCCTTCGGCGTGGTAGGCTACGAGCTGGCCCGGCGTTGGCGGTACGGCGGTCAATCCTCATAGCCGGGTCCCCGTCATGACTACGAAAGGGCGCTCAGTCCTTGCGTCGGATACAGCCCTGCCAGCATACGGATGGCGTTGTGCAGGCTCTTACCCGATAAGTCGCCCTCGATGGGCGCTATGATCCACACGCAGCTTATAGGATCGGGTCGGTCACCTCGATGGAATCATTCTTTTCGTTCTCCACCAGGGGACCGACTTTGTGGGCTTCCATTTCGCCACCGGGATAGGGCCGGCAAAAGGACAGCACTTCCTCCGCCGCGGTGATCTCGCGGTTGAGCCAGGCGGCCAACCCCGCCCGTGAGAGGATCACCGGCATACGGTGGTGAATGGGAGCCACCAGCTCGTTGGGGGTGGTAGTAACGATGGCGCAGCTGTAAATGGGCTCTTCCCCCAGGGGTTCCCAGATCTGCCACAGGGCGGCCAGGGCGAAAGGGGCGCTGTTGCGGAGGTAGATATACCACGGCTGCGAGCCCTCATTGGACTTCTGCCAGAGGAAGAAGCCGTCGGCCAGGACGGCGCAGCGCCGCTTTTCCAGGCGCTCCTGCATGGCCTCAAGTTCGAGCAGCGATTCCTGCCGCACCTGGAACAGTCCCGCGCCGACGGCCGGATGGTGGGCATCGGCGGGGATCAGCCCCCACACCAGCTCGGAAAGACGGTTGGTCCCTTCCCGCTCAACCAGAACCATGACCTTCTGGCCCGGGGCGATATTGTAGTGCTGCCGGTAAGGCCGGCCCAGCTCCGCCACGTGAAAACGTTGGCGGATGGTTTCCTCGGGAGTGAAAAGGGACAGACGTAAAGACATGGCTTACAATTTTCACGGGCAGCAGGGCATTCGGCGACGGAAATCCAGCCAGGAATAACCCGCTCCCGGTTTTGACCCAACTATAGGCCCGAAAACGGTGAAATGCAAGAGCTCTTACGCGCCGCCGAACGTACATATTCCCGGTCACGGCAAGAAAAAAGCGGCAATCGACCATTTAAGGGGCTAGATTACGAGGCTTTCACAGCGTCATCGTCAACAGTAAACTTCATGTGAGGAGCGCCCAGCAGATTAAAATGCTGTTGAAAGAGCTTGTAAAAGGGGAATACAAACAATCAATTGATGGACATTTTGGGTGAAACATGGTATCCTGTAGTCCGGTGAATGGCAGCCAGGTGCAGGAAGCCATTTAATAATTCCAGTTGTACGTCTACAAAGACCGCTTTTCAATTAATGGATAGAAAGGAAAAGCCATGGCATACAGACGAATCTTAATAGCGGACAAGGAGGTGCGTCTCCCTGAATGGTTATTCCACATAGGTGGACTTACCATCATCTTGGCCTTGCTCGGCATCTTCCTGCTTATGAGCTCAATCTTTACGATAGGACCTGAGGAGGTCGGCGTCGTGCAAACCTTCGGCAAGTACACCCGCCAGGCTGAGCCCGGACTCCGTTTGAAGTGGCCCTACCCGATTCAGATCGTGACCAAGGTGCCGGTCCAGCGGCAGCTCAAGGAAGAATTCGGCTTCCGCACCGAGAGGGCCGGTGTCCAAACCCAGTATTCGCGTAGAGGATTCATTGGCGAGTCACTGATGCTCACCGGCGATTTGAACGTCGCAGTGGTAGAATGGACGACCCAGTACCGGGTCAACGATCCCTACCGGTACCTGTTCAAGGTTAGGAATCTACCCGATACCTTTCGTGACATGAACGAGGCGGTGATGCGGGGGGTGATCGGGGACCGTAGCGTCAGCGAGATACTGACCATCGGCCGGCAGGAGATCGCCTCGGAGGCGGAACGCCAGATGCAGGAGATCTGCGACATGTACGAGATGGGACTGAAGATTGAGCAGATCGTTCTGGCGGACGTCAACCCGCCCGAGCAAGTCAAGCCGGCGTTCAACGAGGTAAACCAGGCCCAGCAGGAAAAGGAGCGGATGATCAACGAGGCAAGGTCCGAGTACAACCGTATCATTCCCCGCGCTCGCGGCGAGGCGCAGCAGACAGTCCAGCAGGCCGAGGGGTACGCCACAGATCGTGTCAACCGTGCCAAGGGTGACGCTGCGCTTTTCAAGGCGCTGCTGGCCGCCTATCAAAGATCGCCGGAGGTGACCCGTAGGCGCATCTATCTCGAAACGATGCAGGCCGTCTACCCGAATGTGAAGCAGAAGATCGTGCTGGACAAGGAACTGACCGGCATCTTGCCATTGCTCCCGTTACCAACGGAGGTGAAACCATGAAGAAACCCCTGATCATCATTACTGGTATCCTGGTGCTGTTAGGCATACTGGTCGTAGGTGGAATATTCTTCGTCGTCAATGAGACACAGCAGGTAGTAATCACCCAGTTCGGTGAGCCGAAAGGCGATGCAGTCACCACAGCCGGATTGAAGTTCAAGCTGCCCTTCATTCAGAAGGCAAACTACTTTGACAATCGCTTCCTGGAATGGGATGGTGACCCGAATCAGGTGCCAACCCGGGACAAGCGGTTCATTCACGTCGACGCCTACGCCCGCTGGCGGATCACCGATCCACTCAAGTACTTTCAGCGGCTGCGCACCGAGCAGGGGGCTCAGTCTCGGCTGGACGCCATCCTCGACGGCGAGACCCGTAACGTGATCGCCAATCATGACCTGATCGAGGTAGTGCGCATCAGCAACCGCGAGTTCGCAGTCTCCGAAGTGATTGCCGGAGAGGCCGCTCCCGCAAGCAGAGAAATCATAGAGAAGGGAAGGGACCAGCTCGCCGAGGAAGTGCTGGAAGCGGCGCAGACCCGCACCGCGGATCTGGGGATCGAGATCCTTGACTTCCGCTTCAAGCGGCTCAACTACGTCGAGCAGGTGCGTACGGAGGTCTATGCCCGGATGATTTCCGAGCGGCAGAGGATCGCCGAGCAGTTCCGTTCGGAGGGCGGCGGCGAATCGGCCCGGATCAACGGCGAGAAGGAGCGGGAGCTCAAGCAGATTACCTCGGAGGCTTATCGCCTGGCCCAGGAGATCAAAGGCCGGGCCGACGCCGAGGCAGCAGATATCTACGCCGGGGCCTACAACCGCGATCCGGAGTTCTACCGCTTTCTAAAGACAATGGAAATCTTCAAGGAAACCCTCGGTGAGGGAACCGTGCTTGTGTTGAGCACCGAGAGCGATTTCTTGCGCTATCTCAATAGCGCCAAGTAGCACGATCGAGTTTTGTACCAAGGCCGCCCTGTACTCGTCAGTACGGGAGGAGGTTGCCCTGAACATACAGGAGCAGCTGAACGCCGTCGACCGCATCCGCATCGTCACCGAGAGCCTCAACGACCTGCTACTCAAATGGGAGGGCATCGAGGCCACCGAAAAGCTGGCCACTAGCCCCAACGCCAAGGCATGCCCCTCTGGGCGTAGCCCAACGGGCGAGCCTGAGCCCAGGCGAAGGGGGAAGTGAAGGGCCTGTCCTGAGCGACGACGAAGGATGGTGGTCATCGGCTCCGGTGAGGACGGGCTGCCGATTATCTTGGGGGGGCAGTAGGAAGGGATTGACGATTGATGATTGTCGATTGATGATTGAAGAGCCAAGGCTTGACCTGAGTCCGCCAAGCGGCGGATCGAAGGGTGGTGGGCATCGGATCGGGGAAGGGCAGGCTGGTAATTTTTCTGGGAGCAGTAACTAGCTCAGCCGTAAGATTTATATATGTTGAGATATCCAAGTATAGGAACATTTTTTAGCATCACGGTCTACAACGTAGAGAAACGGCAACTACTCGAGCGTGCCCTCTTGATGCTAACGCCGTTAGCAACTTAATGATGGACAAATGCGAATGGAAGACACAGAGCTTGGAAAACTGCTAGTAGATTTAGAATCTGATCGCGTTGAGCGCAAAGCATCCATAGCACAAATCGATAGAATCTGCGAGGCCATTTGTGCATTTGCTAATGACCTTCCTGATCATAGAAAGCCAGGAGTAATTTTTGTTGGAGCAACTGATGACGGTAGCTGTGCAGACTTACCTATTACTGACCCACTACTTGTAAGGCTCGCTGATCTCCGTTCAAATGGCAATATTCATCCCTTTCCCTCAATGGTTGTACAAAAGAAGACATTGAATGATTGTGATATAGCTGTTATCATCGTCTATCCATCCGATCTGCCTCCGGTAAGATACAAGGGTCTTACTTGCATTCGCATCGGTCCGCGCAGGGCTATTGCTACGATTGAGGAGGAACAACGTCTAATTGAAAAGCGTCGATACGGTGTATCCATTCCTTACGACATGCATCCTGTAGACGGTAGCTCGATTGAAGACCTTGATCTTGAGCTATTTGAAAAGGAATACTTACCCTCTGCAATACCCTCTGACATTATTGAACAGAACACTAGATCCATTCCTGAACAGCTCATCTCTCTTCGGTTCTTAACTTCAGAGGGGCTGGCTACTGTATCTGGAATCTTAGTACTCGGCAAACATCCCCGGGAGTTTATGCCAGGTGCCTATGTCCAATTTCTGCGAATTGAAGGAACAGTGATCACAGATCCGATTAAAGATCAAAAGGAATTACATGGCCCTATAGCTCACTTGCTTAGAGAGCTGGAAGAAGTATTGAAGATCAATGTTTCTGTTAGTTCGAATGTACGAGTAGGGGATCTAGAGGAACGACGCCCTGATTATCCTATCGTGGCGCTTCAGCAATTGATTCGTAACGCGGTTATGCACCGAACATATGAAAGTACATACAGTCCTGTAAGAGTTTTTTGGTTTTCTGACCGAATTGAGATCCACAGTCCGGGGGGGCCTTTTGGAAGTGTTAATAGAGGCAATTTTGCACAGCCGGGTATTGTCGACTACCGAAATCCTAATATTGCTGAAGCGATGAAGAATCTAGGTTACGTTCAACGATTCGGCTCAGGAATTCCTCTTGCAATCGGCAAGCTTCAAAATAACGGAAATCCTATGCCTGATTTTATCGTTGAAGACACTAATATTCTCGTTGTCGTTAAGAAAATCATATGAAAACCGACGTAATTGCATTTTTCAATAACAAGGGTGGGGTTGGAAAAACCTCCTTAGTATATCAACTTGCATGGATGTATGCGGATATGGGGATTCGTGTAGTTGCGGCTGATTTAGATCCACAAGCTAACCTCACTACAGCCTTTATTGGTGATGATCGTCTGGAGAAACTCTGGCCTGAGAATAGCCATCCAGATACTATTTTTGGGTGCATACAACCCCTTCTAAAGGGTACAGGAGATATCAGCACGCCTCACCTTGAGGCCATTGAGGATGCGTTAATATTACTAGTTGGTGATCTTGATCTTTCAGCTTTCGAGGATGAGCTCTCGGCTCAATGGCCTGGATGTATGGATGGAAAGGAACGTTCTTTTCGTGTACTATCATCTTTTTGGCGTGTTTTACAATCGGCGGCTCGTGAGCATCGTGCAAGTATCATTCTAATGGATCTTGGCCCCAATCTTGGATCAATCAACCGCGCGGCATTAATAGCTGCTGACTATGTTGTAATACCTCTCTCCCCCGATCTATACTCCTTACAAGGGTTGCGGAACCTGGGTCCTACCTTGCGTCGATGGAACCATGAATGGGAAGAACGTTTACAAAAAAAACCCGTCGTCGACGATTTATCTCTTCCCGCTGGTAGAATGGAGGCTATTGGGTACGTAATAATGCAGCACTCTGTAAGATTAGACCGTCCTGTAAAAGCTTATGAGCGATGGATTGATAGGATACCGGGAACCTATAGAAAATCGGTACTCAATCAACCTACGGGTGATAATATCTCTGTCATGGAAGACCCTAACTGTTTAATTCTTCTCAAACATTATCAAAGTCTTATGCCACTGGCTCAGGAAGCACGGAAGCCAATGTTTCATCTGAAATATGCCGATGGAGCAATCGGTGCGCACATTCAAGCTGTTAAGCAGGCAGAGCTGGACTTTAAGAAACTATCTGACGAAATTGCTCGACGTACTAATATATCCCTACAAATCGAATCAGTTCCAATAATAGCACAATAATATCCTCCACAAGAAGTTCCCCATTTTCTTGCATCCCTTAGGTAGTCCCTAACACAAATGCCGCTTCCTGAATCCTCAACCGGGTAACTCTCCCATGCACATCGCCCTCCTCCGCGCAACCATCTCAATCTCTGAGGCCTACTCGCTCAAGGACAAGCGCCGGGTGGTCAGAAGAGAACCCACCCCAGTCCCGACGCCAGTGTCGGGACTTTCCCCTCCCCCCGCTTTCAGCGGGACAGGCTTCTAAAGGGAGGGGCCTCACGGCTTGCCCGGCGTAGCGAAGCGAAGACGGGAGTGAGCGGGTAGGGTTAATCTGCCAAAATCCTTCCTCTCCCCTCCCATCCTCTTCCTAACTTTGAACTCGAAACTCGGAACTAGTAACTCGTAAATGAAAGTGCACATCGCCCTCCTACGCGCAACTATCTCCATCCCTGAGGCCCACTCGCTGAAAGACAAGCGCCGGGTGGTCAAGTCCCTGAAGGACCGGACCGTGAACCACATGAACGTGTCCGTGGCCGAAGTCGGCCAGCAGGAGGTGTGGAACCGGGCGGAGCTGGCCTTCGTCACCGTGGCGGCGGAGAAGAAGGTGGTTGAGAAGCGGCTGTCTGATATCGCCCAGCGGCTGGAGCGGAACCACGAGTGGGTGCTGCTGGAGGTGAAGACGGAGTTTTTATAGCAATTAGCGGTTAGCGATTAGCGGTTAGCGATTAGCGGTTAGTTTTTCAAGGCGAAAAGATGAAAGATTATCGGGAATTACAGGTCTGGGAAAAATCGCATCGGTTGGCCCTTGATATTTATAAGGCGACGCAGAATTTCCCCAAAGTTGAATTGTACGGAGTGACAAGCCAGCTACGTCGTGCGGCTGCATCAATTCCAACGAACCTTGCCGAAGGCTGCGGGCGGAGAACAGACGGGGAGCTGGCACAATTTGCCCAGATTGCAGCCGGATCAGCCAGCGAAACTGATTATCTCCTACTCTTATGCCACGATCTCCAGTATATAGACGATAACAATTACGCCGCTCTTTCAGCGCACCTTGTGGAAATCAGGAAAATGCTTACATCTTTAATTAAAACACTTCGGGCGAACCTTTGACGTCAGATCGCTAAGCGCTAACGGCTAAATGCTTCTCAATCCCGTTTGCGTTCCGGCACCACCTCCAGATCCAGCACCTCCTCGCCCCGCTTGACCACGATTGTTACCGGCACGCCCGCCTTAGCCGCCTGCAGGGTGTACATGTAGTCGTAGATATTCCTCACCTCGGTCTCGCCTAGGCGGGTGATGATGTCCCCCGCCTGCAGGCCTCCCTTGTCAGCGGGACCTCCACCCCGGACACCTGAAATACGAAAGCCTTCGGCCATCCCAGGTGAAGTCGGGGATGGTCCCCAGCGCCACGGCAAGGCCGCCCCGGGTGGCGGGCCGGCTGGTCTCAACCTTGGTGAAAGCGGGGGGCTGGGGCCTGGTGGCCAGCTCGACTGCTACCCGGGCCACCAACTGGCCGACCTGCGCCATGCCGCCCAGGTTCAAGAACTCCACATCATCGCTGGGCCGGTGGTAGTGCTCGTGCTGCCCGGTGAAGAAGAACAGCACCGGCTTATCCCGCAGGTAGTAGGACTGGTGGTCGCTTGAGCCATAGCCCCCGTCATCATAGACTAGGTTGAGGGAGTCGCTGTTGAGGGCCGGCAGCAGCTCCTTCCACAGGGAGGAGGTACCGGCACCCCCGATGACCAGCTTACCCTCAGTAAGCCCGCCAACCATGTCCAGGTTTACCATGGCCACCACGCTGTCCATAGGCACCGGAGGATGTTTGGTCACGTGGGCCGATCCCAGCATACCGACTTCCTCGGCGCCGAAGGCCTGGAATATAATGGAGCGGCGGTTGGCGCCACCGGGCGGATTGGCGGCCAGGTAGCGGGCCAGCTCGATGAGGGTGGCAGTGCCCGAGGCATTGTCGTCAGCGCCATTGTGGATGGCGATAGTATCAGGAACCATGGAACCAGAGCCGGGGCCCCCCCACCCCAGGTGGTCGTAGTGTGCTCCCAGGACCACCCATTGGCCTTTCAGAGAGTCCTTCCCCGGCAGCGCCGCCAGCACGTTCCGGGACTCGGCCTCCTGTGTCACC
Organism: uncultured bacterium; assembly: GCA_964621455.1. Taxonomy (GTDB): domain Bacteria; phylum Fidelibacterota; class Marinisomatia; order SCGC-AAA003-L08; family TS1B11. The sequence goes on along the minus strand of CAZULW010000017.1, from coordinate 2,418 downwards.
AGGTCGGTAGTAATCGAGACGCTCACCCCTGTCACCTCGTGGCTCAAGGGCATTCGCGTGTTGTTGATCTCCTGCTGCAGTTCAGCAATGGTCAGGTGTTCGGCGGCCAGGAGCTGATCGGCCGCCCACCGGGTGAGATTCACCACCGGCAGACCGGCGTCGCTCCCGACCCGGTCGTAGCGCAGACTCATGAGATAATCTTCTTCGTCATCGGTTGGCCCGGTCACGAGGATCACTGCGGCGGCGCCCTTCTCCCGGGCAATAAGGACTTTCTTCCTTAGTGGCGTGTGCTCGCCGAATGCACCATGGGGGTTGGTGCCGTCCGGGGAGTAGCGGAGAAGCATCACCACCTTCCCGGCCACGCCCAGCTCGATGTAGTCATCGTACTCGGGATCGGTGGAGCTGATACCATACCCGGCGAAGACCAGGCCGCCCTCCGCCTGGCCCGAAGCGGAGAACCCCAGGGGCCGAAAGTCTACGTCGGGCTCCAGAGCGGTCTGTTCACCCACGCCTTCCCGTGTCCAGCTGACGGCGTTGCCGGGGCCCATCTCAATCCGGGCAATGAAGGAGAAGGGCTGGAAATAATCGGAAACGGCAGGCCTGTCCGGCGGCTTGCCCCGACGTTTCTGTCGGGGCCAGACGGGTTCCAGCCCGTAGCGGATGAACTCCCGGCGGATGTACTCGGCGGCCTGCAGCTCATGGGGCGAGCCAGCCGCCCGACCGTAGAGGCTGTCACCGGCCAGGTAGCCGGCATGGGCGAGCAGGGCTTCCGCCGCGATGGGCCCCCGGGATACCTTCCTGGCGGGTCTCACCGACAAGGGGCCGGTGGCACACGAATAGAAAAGAATGATAGTCAACGCAAAGAATCGCATGGATAGCTCCCTTTCAATATGAGACCACAGGGTATAGCCGGACAGTTCAAGAACATCGCTATGATCAGGCTCAGCCGGCTTGCAGTACCAATTCGGGGAAATCGGTGAAAATACCATCCACGTCAATTGATTCCAGGTAATGGATCATTGGCCGGTTGTTCACTGTCCAGACGTTCACCTTCATCCCCCGCCGATGGGCTTTGGCAACTACATCCGGCGTTACGACGCGCACGTGGGGATGAAGGAAATCGGGGTGAACCAGGTTCATAAAGCAGGCTCGCCGCAGGTACCACGGCACCAGCGTATCCCTCCAGATGTAGCCGATGGCCAGCTCCGGCTCCAGCCACCGCACTTTCAAGAGGGCATAGGGGTTGAAACTGGAGATGATGGAACGTTTCACCAGGCGGTACCGCCGCACCATGGCAATCACTTTCTCCTCAAAGCCGGGGCTGAACCAGCGTCTGGTCTTCAGCTCAATGTTGATAAGCATGTCCTCCGGGAGCGCCTCCAGAACATCCTCGAGACGAGGGATAGGGGTATGGGAAAACTTGTCTCCCCACCGGTAAGCGGCGTTGAGGTTGGCAATGGCCTCGTAGGGCATCTCCCAGACATATCCGCTGCTTCCGGTGATCTGCTCCAGGTCGTGGCTGTGACTGACGATCAGCACGCCGTCAGCGGTTTCCATCACGTCCAGCTCGATTCCGTCCACGCCCGTCTTGAAGGCTTCCTGAAAGGAGGGCAGGGTATTCTCCGGGGCCCTGGTGGGGACTCCCCGGTGGGCCAGGCACAGCAGCCGCCCCTCAGGGTAAAAGGGCACCTGTCGAGCCTGCCAGAACCATAAGTAGCGGACGGCCCCGACCACCGCCAGGGCCGCCAGAAGGATCACCACCCACGTGAACACGCCCGACACCGGCGGCCTGCTACGGCTGGAGTACCAGGATAAGGATGCCGGTCCATTTCATGAAATTTCGCATACATGCCCCAGTGGGTATATGATGTTCACACAGGCGTCGATCTTGAGGGGCAATCTGCCCCACGGAAAATAACGCCGCTGGGAATTTAGGCCTACCCCGGGAGAGGGACAAGGTATGGTCGTGGGGAATGCAGCAGGAGATACACCAGCCACCAGTGGCAGAGCCATCATCGCCCAGCCTTCCACGGCCCGCGTTGGTGACGAGAACGTCTCCCGCGTCGTTCCCTACACCTGGACGCCGGAGCAGGGGTGGTCACCAGCGAGGGGGACGTGCACTACGTAGTCACCGAGTACGGGGTGGCAAGCCTCAGCGGTAAGCCCGTAGGCCAGCGGGCCGAGCAGCTCAGCTCCATTGCCTACCTAGACTTCCGTGAGGAGCTCTACCGCTATGCCCTGGAGAGTGGATTCACGGTGAGGAAGGTGTTTTAAGAGAAAAGAAAAAAACCGCCAAGCCCGCCCCTCTGGGCGTAGCCCAACGGGTGAGCCTGAGCCAGCCACCAGGCGGGCCGAACCCCGCCGATGGCGGGGGATGGGACGCAAAGACCGCTAAGAAAGTGAGAGAACCAAACCAAG
>CAZULW010000016.1:0-48651 GCA_964621455.1 uncultured bacterium | reverse complement strand
CCTGCAGTTCCATAGATAAAATCCCCTGTTTGCGCCCAAAAATAATTGTTAGCAGTAGAGGGACAACGCAGTTTTCCCCCCTTCGCGCACCCTGCGCACCCGGCGAGCGACAACCGGCGCTGCGGAGGCAGCAACCTCACCCCCTGGCCCTTCGACTTCCCCTTCGACTATGCTCAGGACAGGCTTCGGGCAAGCCTTGGCGGTTTATCTTCGCTTTCCCCTCTTTGATCTTTGCGCCCTTTGCGCCTTTGCGGTTCTCTTTTTCCTCTTCCCTGCCACTGCCACTGCTACTCTTTCTTAGTATATCCTGTCTATCCTGTTATCCTGTCAAATTCTTCACTTGCGCTCTTCGCTCTTTTCTTTTTGACCTTTGCGTCCTTGGCGCCTTGGCGGTTTCCTCTTCCCTCTTCACACCTCACTTTTCCCTCTTTGATCTTTGCGTCCTTGGCGTCTTTGCGGTTATCTCTTCCCAAGCCCCAAGCCTCAAGTCCCAAGTCCCCGCCCCCCATTCCCCCTTTGCGTCGGCCCTGCCTCTAGCCGTATATTTGACGCCGCTTTTACGGACAAGCAATCAAGGATTGGTAAGCAGAAAATGAGCAAGTACTGTCAGGTCACGGGCCGGGGGCCGTCGTTCGGCAACAAAGTGAGCCACGCCCACAACAGGACCCGCCGCCGGTTCGACCTCAACCTGCAGCGCAAGCGCTTCTGGCTGGAGGACGAGCGGCGCTGGGTGACCCTGCGCGTCTCGACCAAGGGGCTGCGCACCATCGACAAGAAGGGCATCGCTACGGTGGTGCGGGAGCTGCGCGCCCGGGGCGAGAAGGTCTAGTCCACTTCTGCTCATATAGTCATCCTGAGCTTGTCGAAGGATGACCGACCCCCTCGGAATTAAGCATTATTCAGCGTCGCCCTTCGACAAGCTCAGGGCGACAGATAAACGATAAAAAAAGCCCCCTCACACTTCGACCTTGAGTGAGGGGGCTTTTGTTCGGGAGCCCGTCTGCCCCACTCACATAGACGGTTGGCTCCCTGCTCGGGAAGAAGTTTGAGACCGCAGGATAGTCGGCACCTCCAGGTCGTCGCCGAATATTAATACATCCCCTTCCTCGCCATCCACCACGGCCATACCCTGGTCATCATTCGGCGCCCGCCGGCGCAGGCTGAAGAAGGGTTCCCGGTCGCGCGGGTCCCGGATGCCAAAGGGACTGGCCTGAGCAGGGACAGTGCCCGCCACACCCGCCGTGGCTGGCAGCTGATCCGGGGGAAGGTTGAAGCCGGTGGCGATGACGGTGACCCGGAATTCCTCGGAGAGATTGGGATCGATGACAGCGCCGAAGATGACGTTGGCGTCAACGCCGGCCTCTTCGTTGATGATGGAGGTGGCGTCGTTCACCTCGTGAAGGGTCATAGTGGGGTCGCCGGTAACGTTGATCAGGAGTCCCTGGGCCCCCTGGATATTGCAGTTCTGCAGCAGGGGAGAAGAGATGGCCTGCTGGGCGGCCAGGATAGCCCGCTCCTCGCCGTGGCCGATGCCGGTGCCCATGATGGCATCACCCATGTTCAGCATGACCGTCCGTACGTCCGCAAAGTCCAGGTTGATGAGGCCGTGGATGTTGATGAGGTCTGAGATGCCTCGAGTGGCCTGGTGGAGGATGCTGTCGGCCAGCTTCAGGGCGTCGGAAAAGGTGGTATCCGCATCGGTAATCCGCAGGAGGGTCTCGTTGGGGATCACCAGGGTGGTGTCGCAGTATTGGCGCAGCTCCTCGATGCCCATCTCCGCCCGCTGGGCTCGATGCCGCCCCTCGAAAAGAAAGGGCCGCGTGATGATACCTACGGTAAGGGTGCTCAGTCCGCGGGCGATACGGGCGATCCGCGGCGCGGCGCCGGAACCTGTGCCCCCGCCCATACCTGCGGTGATGAATACCATGTCGGCACCCGACAGGGCCTTCTCGATGAATTCGTGGTCCTCGTCGACGGCCTGGCGGCCGATGTCGATATCCGCGCCGGCACCGAGACCCTTGGTCAGGGACTTGCCGATCTGGATCTTAACCTCGGCCAGGTTGTTGTCCAGGTCCTGGGCATCGGCGTTAACGGCGATAAACTCCACGCCCATCAGGTTGTCTTCAATCATCCGGTTGATGGCGTTGCCGCCGGCGCCGCCAACTCCCACCACCTTGATCTTGGCCTTCATCAGATCGTAGTCGTCGAATTCGAAGAACATGATCGGTCTCCTCTCCTTGATTAGAACAATTCCTTGAAAAAGCCTTTCAACTGGCTTCCCATGTTTATGAGGAACATGCTGAACCCCCCGGGGCGTTTGGGCGTGCCATAGGTCTCTTCGTGCTCCAGTCCGTAGAGCATCAGGCCGATGGCAGTGGCGTATTCCGGCGAACTCACCATGTCCTCCAGGCCGGCCACGTGCAGGGGATAGCCGATCTTGATGTCGGAGTTGAACACCTCCCCGGCTTTCTCCTCCATCTCCTTCAGGAGAACACCACCACCGGTGAGCACCACCCCGAAAGTGAGTTTGTCCCCAACCTCGCTTTTGCGAATCTCGTTGCGGCACAGCTGCAGGATCTCTTCCAGACGAGGCTCAATGATGGCCGACAGGCCGCGCCGGGTAGTGCTCTGGGGCTGGCGGCCCGCGATGCCGTCAACGGTGATCTCATTGTCTTCCACCGTGGCGGGGAACTTGGCGTAGCCGTATTCCTTCTTCAGCTCCTCCGCCTTATGGAAGGTCGTATGCAGAATCTGGGCAATATCGTTGGTTACCCGGTTGCCGCCGAAGGGAATAACAGCCGTGTGACGCACGCCGCCATTGTAGAAGACGATAAGCTCCGTGGTGTCGGCGCCCATGTCGATCAGCACCACCCCCTGGTCTTTTTCTGTCTGGTCCAGGACAGCGGCGGACGATGCCAGTGGCGCCAGAACCAGGGCCTCCACGTACAGGCCGGCCGCCTCCGCGCACCGCATGATATTCTGGGCCGCCGAACTATCGATGGTTACCAGGTGAACCCTGGCCTCCAGGCGATGGCCGATATGACCGAGAGGCGCCTTGATCCCGTCAAGCTGGTCCACCTTGAATTCCTGCGGCAGCACATGCAGGATCTCCCGTTCGGTCGGCAGGGTAATGGCCTTCGCTTGTTCCAGCACCCGCTCTACGTCATCCTCGGTAATCTCCTGAATGTCGGGCATGCGGGATTCGCTGCGGCTCACGGTGATGATCCCGGCGTTGTTCATGCTTCGGACCTGCTCGCCCGAGAGAGCTGCGTAGACACCGTCCATCTTCACATCCGCCTGGGTCTCAGCCTCCTCGACCGCTGCCTCGATGGAGGCGATGGTTTCCTTCACATTGACCACCATGCCCTTGCGCATTCCTCTGGAAGGAGCACATCCCACACCTGAAAGCATCAGCTTGCTGCTCTCGTCCACCTGCGCAATGACAGCGCAAACCTTGCTGCTGCCCACATCCAGGGCCGAAATCAATCTGGGCCGGGTCTCGTGTTGGGTCGTCATCATCTCAAGCCCGTTCACGTACAACCACCTGCCGCTTGTAGCGTAAATCAATGTAGGAATAGTCCATAAGGCTCCGTTTTCCTGAAATGGTGGACAGGAACGCATCCAGCATGGCAATGCGTCGCTCCAGATCCCGATCCCCCAGGCGAACCGCGGTAGAGGTCTCCGCCATATACAAGGTGATTTCTCCATCACCGGTGAAAACCAACTCACTGATGTCCCGATACAGATTGGGGAAGGATACGTGGAAATAATTGAGAATCTCCCAGGCCTGCCTGAGCTGCTCGTGCCCCCCGACGGTGCCCTGTGCCAGGGCGTTGAGGACCGAGTCGGCTCCGGAGACGGTGGGCAGCTCCAGCTCGAACCGCCTGCGAAGCAGGGGAAGGGCCTCCCCTTCTTTGGTAAGTAGGTAGTATTCAGGTGCCGCCACGTAGGCCAGGGGCTGGTTCTCCACGATGTCGATGAAGAGGGTGTGGGGGAATTTCCGGCCCAGGCGAACACCGTATACGTAATTCAGGACCTCGACGTGCTCCTGGACAGCAGACAGGTCGACATCGAATACACTCCCGACGAGGGGGAGAGCCATGGCATCCACCACCTCGGCGCGGGTCAGGATGTTATTACCCCGGACCTCGATACGCCTCAAATCGAACACCCCTATTACTTGTATGTAGCTGAGGATGCCCCTGCCCAGAAGCCCTCCCCCCACCGACACGGCTGCGGCCACCACGATCAGGCGGGCCCATCTTCCCAGGCGCCTGAGACCGTATGAATCTCTATCGGTCAAGCCCTGCATCGTTCCAATATCCGGGTTGAAATCCCAGGGTTTTAACCTCCAGCTCCAGCTGGGTGCCGAACTGCTGTTTGACAGCTCGAGCGGCCAGCTTAATCAGGAAGGCTGTGTCCTCGGCTGTTGCGTTCCCGCGATTAACGAAGAAGTTGCCGTGCCTGGTGGATATCTCGGCGTCACCGCGCCGGGTACCCTTCAGTCCCGCTCTATCGATCAGCATACCGGCCGCCACGTCGGGCGCCGGATTCTTGAAGACACTGCCCGCCGACCGCTGGTTCAACGGCTGACGGGCCTTCCGTTCGCTCAGGAACCGCTTCTGCAGATCGGCGATGGCCTCCGGGGAACCGGCTTCAAAATGGAACTCCGCCTCCAGAATAATCTCGTCCGGGTGAAATCTGGAGCTGCGATAGCCGAACTGCAGGCTGTCCCGCTTGTAAATCTGCTCCTTCCCGTCCAGGGTCAGAGTGCGTACTTGAACCAGGTGGGTGGAGATTTCCCCGCCAAAGGCTCCGGCGTTCATTACCAGGGCACCACCGACGGTCCCCGGCACGCCGACCAGGCTCTCCAACCCGGTCAACCCCGCCTGAAGGCAGCGGTGTACCATGTGGCCGAGCACGACCCCGGCCCCGGCCGTCATCCGGCCGCCCTCGATGTGGAAGCTGTTCAGGCGGCCAGCCAGTGAGATGACGATACCCGGCACCCCCGTGTCGCTCACCAGGCAGTTGCTGCCTGAACCTATGATAGTCACAGGGATGGTCTCCTGCGAGGCGAACTTGAGTATGCGGACCAGCTCTTCCCGGTCTCCAGGCTCGTGAAAGACCTCAGCCAGGCCGCCGATCCCAAAGGTGGTGTGCCGGGTGAGGGGCTCTCCAAACAGTACACGCCCCTTGCTAACCCAATCACTGATCGCTTTTCGCTGCCTCCGCTCCATTACCGATCCGCTTCTCCGGTTGATGCCCTGGGGGCGATGACTTCGGCATAGGCTTTACGAATCTTCTGGTTGTACCGGGTAATATCACCGGCACCCATGGTAATGACCATGTCGCCCTCCTTAATCAGGCCGGACACCGTCCCGGGTAAATCGTTCTTGTCCGGGGTATAGGTGACCCGCTTATGGCCGAAGCGGGTGGTATCGTTCGTAATCAGCTCCCCGGTGATCCCTTCGATGGGTTCTTCCCGGGCCGGATAGACCTCGGTAACCACCAGTACGTCGCTGGCGAGAAAGCTCCGGGCGAATTCCTCGTGGAAGTCCCGCGTGCGGGTATACAGGTGGGGCTGGAAGACGGCCACCAGCCGCCGGTCCCAGCCCAGGCGGGCCGCCTGGAGAACGACGGCAACTTCCCGGGGGTGGTGAGCGTAATCGTCCACGAAGATGACGTTGCCGATGGTCTCGGTGATTTCAAAGCGGCGGTTGACGCCGGTAAACTGGGACAGTCCGGTGAGTGTATCCGCCAGGGATACTTCCAACTCGAGTCCTACGGCCACGGCGGCCAGGGCGTTCTTGACGTTGTGCTCTCCGGGGACCTGCAGCTCCACCTGGACCGGTTCTTCGCCGGTAACGAGCAGTTCAAACTCGGCGCGGGTCTCATGGTAGACCGCTTTCCGGGCCCGAACGTCGGCCTGGGGCTCCAGACCATAGGTGGTCACGGGCCGCTGGAGCTGCGGCAGGAGGGTCTGGACGTTGGGCTCGTCCAGACAGGCCACCACCCGGCCGTAAAACGGCACGGCGTTGGCAAACAAGGTAAAGGCCTGGCTGAGATCGTCAAGATTCTCGTAGCAGTCCAGGTGCTCCGGGTCAATGTTGGTAATCACGGCCACCGTGGGCCGCAGCGAAAGGAAACTGCGGTCGAACTCGTCGGCCTCCACGACGATGATATCCCCCTGGCCGCGGCGGGCGCTGGTGCCCAAACTTCTCACAATACCGCCGATGACCATGGTAGGATCCCGGCGGGCGGTGGTGAGCATGGCCCCGATCATGGAAGAAGTGGTGGTTTTACCATGTGTGCCCGCCACGGCGATGCTGATTTCGGCGACCTTGAGGAGCTCGCCCAGCATCTCGGCCCGGCGGATGACCGGGATGCTGCGGCTGTGGGCAGCTTCGATCTCGGGGTTGTCAGGCCTGACTGCCGAAGAATAGACCACCATGTCGCAATCGTTGATATTTTCAGGGTGGTGCCCCTCATAGAAACGGATGCCGGCCCGCTCCAACTTGTCGGTGATTTCCGAGCGTCGCAGGTCCGAGCCGGAGATCTTGAAGCCCAGGATATGCAGCAGCTCGGCCATGCCGCTGATGCCGATGCCCCCCAGGCCGATAAAGTGAATCTTTTTGATGCGACCGAACATCACGCTCCGGGCAACTTCAGGATATGCTTCACGATGGTTTCGGTGGCATTGGGCCGGGCCATGCTCTGGGCTAGTTTCCCCATGATCCTCAGTCGGTCTGGGTATTCAATAAGCCGTCTGACCTGCTCTTCCAGCGTACCCCGGGACAGCTCGCTCTGAGGGACCAGCCGGGCGGCCCGTTTCTTTACCAGGACCTGGGCGTTCAGGGTCTGGTGGCTGGCGGCCGCGGATGGCAGGGGGATTAAGATGGACGGACGGCCCAGATAGGTAAGCTCGGCGAGGGTCATGGCCCCGGCCCGGCTCACGACCAGATCAGCGGCTATGAGGGCCGCGGCCATATCGGTGATGAACGGAACAAGGGTTACCCTTTCACTGGAGCCGATCGCCTGCCTGAGAGGTTCGTGGTGAGCCGCCCCCGTCTGCCAGAGCAGATGCACCATCATTTTGTCTGTGTAAGTGCGCCAGTGGCCCAGGAAATGGTTATTCAAAGGCCGGCTTCCCTGACTGCCGCCGAGGATAAAAACCACTTGTTTCCGGACCGGCAGTCCCAGCTGCTCCCGGGCCGCCCTCCGGCTGGGGAGATGATCGCGGTCAAAGCGGATGGGGTTGCCGGTGAGCGCCCATCGGTCGCACTGCAGGTACTGGGCCGTGGATTTATAGGTGAGGCAAACTACATTCGCTCTCCGCGCCAGGCGCCGGGTAGTTATACCAGGGTAAGCGTTCTGTTCGTGAACCAGGGTGGGTATCCCTTGGCTTTGGGCCACCATGAGGGGCAAACCCGATGCGTAGCCGCCCGTCCCCACCACCACGTGAGGTTCAAATTCACTCATGATCAGGCGGCAGCGCCAATGGGAGACCGCGAACCGCCAGGGGAAGACGAGATTACGTCCGAGGGATACCGGCCCCAGGCCGCGCTGTATACCGCGAATATTCAGAGGATAGAAAACCTCGTTCTCATCTGACAGGACCCGGGCTTCCAACCCGTACCTGGAGCCTACAAAACGGATATCGGAGCGGTCGTCCATTTCCCTCAGGCCCCGGGCAATAGCCAGGGCAGGGAAAAGATGACCGCCTGTCCCACCGCCGGCCAGCAATACGCGCAACCTCTTATGACCTTGCCCTGGCATAGACCAATCGCCGATCCCACCGTCTCCGGCGAGATGCAGATGAAATGTTTAATAATATCCCCAGACTGAGGAGGGTGAAAACCATGTGGGTGCCGCCGTAGCTGATGAGGGGCAGGGGGATGCCCGTATTGGGAAGAACCTCCGTCACTACGGCGGCGTTCACCAGAACGTAGGTCATGAGGTTGAGCACGATGCCCAGGGCCAGGAACATGCCGAACCGGTCGGGGGCGTTCCTGGCGATAACAATACCCCGCTGAAAGAGCCAGAAAAAGGCGGTCAGAAGCAAGATTGTCCCCACAAAGCCCAGCTCCTCACCAACGATGGCGAAAACGAAGTCCGTATGCGGCGCCGGCAGGAACAGCTTTTTCTCCACGCTGTTGCCCAGTCCCTGGCCCAGCCAGCCACCGTTGCCGAGGCTGATCAACGACTGGGATATCTGGTACTCCGCCGCGGGTGAATCCACCAGCCCCAGGAAGGTCTGGATTCGCACCCGGCGATAGGGCTCGGCCATCATGACCATTCCGAGCAGTGGCAGCGATATGGCGGTGAGGCCGGCCAGATGCTTCACTCGCACGCCTCCCAGAAACAGCATCGCGAACCCCAGAAGTCCTGTAAGGGCTGCGGTGGAGAAGTCGGGCCCCAGAACGATGAGCAGCATGGTGCATCCAATGACCACCACCGGGGGCAGGAAGCCGCGTCCAAGATGGGTGAGGTGGGCACCCTTGCGGTCCATATAGGCGGCCAGGTAGACGACCAGGCTCAGCCGGGCAAAATCGGATGGCTGAGCCGAGATGGGTCCCAGCAGGAGCCAGCGAGCCACGCCTTCCCGACCGGCGGCGTGGTGTATAAGCAGCGTGATGACGAGCAGGGCCAGTGAACCCAGCAGCAGCCAATTAGCCAGTCCCTTCAGACGGTGATAGTCCAAACGGCTGCAGGCGAAGAGCAAGGCAGCTCCCAGCAGGACCCGCACGATCTGGCGCTTGAGGAAGAACATATGATCCCCTGTGACCTCTGCGGCTAAATCGGCGCTGGAGCTATAGAGCATCACCACGCCCACCCCCGCAAGGCAGAAGGTGAGCAGCAGGGTCCAGGTGTCGAACCGCTGGATGGTGGTAGCACTACGCATGGACGGTCTCTTGCTGATAAGCGTGGACAATCCGGCGGAAAGTATCACCCCGCGCTTCGAAACTGGCGAACTGGTCGAAGCTGGCGCAGGCGGGAGCGAGTAACACCACATCACCGGGCTCACTGACCTGGCGGGCATGGCCCACCGCCGCGGCGAATTCCCGCTCGAAGTGAATGGGCACCAGTCCCTGGAAGGTTTCTGTCAGGCGCAGTCCCGCCTGCCCGTAGGTGAGGAGCTGTTTCACCCTGCTGCGGATCAGGTCGGTGAGCTCGGGGTAGTCCGCGGCTCCCTTATCACTGCCGCCGAGGATAAGGATGACATTGCCCTCAAAGCTGGCCAGGGCCGCCCTGGTGGACGCTACGTTGGTGGCCTTGGAATCGTTATAATAACAGACCCCGCCAATCTCCGTTACCAGCTCCAGCCGATGCGGCAGCCCCTCAAACCGCCGCATCACCAGTGCTGCGGCGGAAGCCTCCACCCCCATGAGGCGGGCGGCGGTGGCGCCGGCGAGAAAGTTCATGACGTTGTGGGCTCCGGGCAGAATCAGCTCGCTCAGAGGGACTAGACGCTCTCCCCGGTGGACAACCCAATCGTTTTCGCACGCGAACAGGGCCCCTTCAGCGGGTGCCGGGGCGAAGGGTATCGCCCGCTCCCGTCCCTCAAAAGCGGCGCGGAAGAAGCTGTCGTCCCGGTTGTACACGATCCATCCGGTTTCATCCATGTTCTTTACCAGCTCCAGTTTCGCCCATCCGTAGGACTCCATGCTGGAGTAACGATCCAGGTGGTCGGGGGAGAGATTCAGGAACACGGCTGCGGCGGGCTTGAAGCGGTCCAGGTGCTCAGCCTGGAAGCTGCTTACCTCCACCACCTGCACCGGCGAAACCGGCTTCAGATCACGCTCTTCAAGGACATTGTCGGCAAAGGGAACGCCAATATTGCCGCCCAGGAAACTATGGAATCCCCCAGCCGCCATCATCTGGTGGATCATGGTAGTGACCGTGGACTTGCCATTGGAGCCGGTGATGGCGATAACCGGCGCTGATGTGAACCTGCCGGCCATCTCCACCTCGCTCAACACCGGCAGTCTCCGCGCCAGGAATGCCGCCACCAGGGGATGGGTGTCCGGGATGCCGGGGCTGAGCACCAGGACCTGAGCGTTGAGCTCATCGGGTACATAGCCCTCGGTAACAATGGTAATATCAAGGGGGTCCAGGGCCAGGGTCATTTCTTCCCGGGTTTTCCTGTCGTCTACCAGGGTGACGCTAGTCCCGACTGCGTGCAGGAGGCGGCAGACAGCCAGTCCGCTGCGACCGGCCCCCAGGACAAGGGCGTCCTCTCCGACCAAATCTAGCCCTGCTGTGACAGTATCTATTTCGGGCGCCAGGGTCACTATAACACCTTGAAGGTTGACAGGCTGAGCAGCGCCAGGAGGATACCCATGATCCAGAATCGAATTACTACCCGGCTCTCGGGCCAGCCGGACAGCTCGAAGTGGTGATGCAGGGGGGCCATACGAAACACCCGCCGGCCCTCGCCAGTGATGCGCTTGGACAGCTTATAGTAGCCCACCTGGATCACGACACTGAGGACTTCCGCTACGAATATTCCGCCGATGAGTACCAGGAGGATTTCCTGTTTGAGGATCACCGCCATGCTGCCCAGGGCCGCCCCCATGGCCAGCGAGCCGGTATCCCCCATGAAAACTTCCGCAGGCTTGGCGTTAAACCAGAGGAATCCCATGCACGCCCCCAGGAGGGCCATGGCAAAGATGAACAGCTCTCCGGTGCCGGGCAGATAGAAAATGTTGAGGTAGTCACTGAAATCCACCCGCCCCATAACGTAGGCGATAACGCCGAAGGCCAGTACGGCAATGGCCATCAGGCCGGTGGCTAACCCGTCAAGCCCGTCGGTAAGGTTGACGGCGTTGGAGGTGCCGGTAATAACCAGGATAACCAGGGGGATATACAGGAAGCCCAGGTCCAGCGATCCATTGGCCACGAACGGAAGGCCGATGGAGGAGCGGATCTCCGGGTTGGCCGGCCAGAAGTACAGCCAGCCGCCGATGATCAACCCCAGGCTGATCTGGCCGGCCAGCTTGCGGCGGGCGATCAGGCCATCCGGATACTTGCGGATATCTTTCAGGTAGTCATCGAGCAGGCCGATAAGCCCCATCCATACCAACGCCAGCAGGGCCATAAGGACGTATGGCTGCTCGAGCCGGGCAAACAAAACAGTTGGCAGCAAAACCGCGATGAGAATGATGGTGCCGCCCATGGTAGGTGTGCCCCTCTTGGTGGCGTGGGTGGTGGGCACTGTGGCGCTGATGGCTTCTCCGATTTGCATACGGGAAAGCCAGCGGATCATGGCCGGGCCGATCCAGAAGGTAATCAGCAGTGCCAGCACGGCCGCAGAAGCCCCGCGGAAGGTGATATACCGCAAGAGGTTGAAGCCGAAAAACCAGTCCCGGAGCGGCACAAGCAGATGGTATAGCATAGTTAGCGGTTAAACACCTCCTCAATAACGGTTTCCATGGCCATTCCCCGGCTGCCCTTGACGTAAACCACGTCTCCCTCTTTCACCGTTTGAGACAGCGCATGGCTCAGCTCCGACTTGTCGCCGAAGTGATGGACCTCCAGACCCGCCGACAGGGCGGTGCAGCAGGTGGCCCGGGTCTCCGGTCCGTAGCAGAGGAGCCGGTCTACGCCCCTGGCGGCGGCGAATTCGCCTATCCGCCGGTGATGCTCTTCCGAAAATCGGCCCAGTTCCAGCATGTCACCGATCACCGCGATGCGCCGCCCCTCAGACGGAATGCGGAGGAGGGTTTCCAAGCCGGCCAGGGTCGAGACCAGATTGGCGTTATACGAATCGTCTATCACGGTAACGCCGTCGCGTTGATAAATCTCCCCGCGCCCCGGGGGCAGCGTAAATCCCTCGATGGCCTCCTTGATCATCTCCGGCGGCACCTTGAAGAGAGTCCCTATGGCGGCTGCGGCCAGGGCGTTCCGGGCCAGGTGCCTGCCGGCCTGGGGGAGCCGGATGCACAGGTCGGTGCCTACCAACAGCTCGCCACCGGTCACTGTTTCCTTGTGCTGGCCGGTCACATCGGCGGGACAGCTGAACCCATAGGTGTAGCGCCGGGCACGGGTCTCCATCCGGGCAACGGCAGGGTCGTCCACGTTGACTACGGCAGTTCCATCGGGCAGCAGGGCTTTGAACAGGCCTTCCTTTTCCCGGACGACCCCCTCCATGTTCTCCATATGAGCCACGTGGGTTTCACTAACGTTCGTGATCAGAGCAATATCAGGCCGGGCCAGGCTGGCCAGGTAGCCGATCTCACCGGGATGGTTGGAGCCCAGCTCCAGCACACCAATCTCGCTCCCCCGACCCAGGCGCAGAAGGGTCAGGGGCAGACCGATGGTGCTGTTATAACTGCTCTCCGTACCCAGCACCTTGAACTTTTTTGCCAGGACCTTTACCACCAGGTTCTTGGTGGTGGTCTTGCCGTTGGAGCCGGTGATGGCCACCAGGGGTAGTGCATACATTTCCCGCCAGGCCTGAGCCAGAGCTCCCAGTTCCCGGATGTTATCGGAAACCCTGATGACGACAGCGTGGGGAGACGTTGGGGAGAAGTCCCGCTCCACTATCACGGCCACAGCGCCGGCCTCAATCGCCTGCCGGGCGAAGTCGTGGCCGTCCACGCGGCTGCCCACGATGGGCACAAACAGGTCCCCGGCCCGTGCCTTCCGGGAGTCGATGGTGATACCCGTGAGCTCAGGGAGATCCTCCAGGCCGTAGCGGTCGCGCAGCAGCCGGGTGAAGCGCTCCGGTTCGGCCAGTTCAATCCTCATGACAGAATCTCACCACAGAGACCACTGAGGCTTGCCCTGAGCCGCGCCGAAGGGGCACAGAGTATCTTTTTCATCAAGACCATGAACTAATCTTCTTTCTTATTTCTTGTCTGAAATTCTTTCTTCTCTGTGTGCTCTGTGTACTCTGTGGTTAAACTTCTCACCGCACTCCGCGGTTATTCCCCGTATGTCTCGACGATTTCAACATCGTTGTGATAAACTTTTTCCGTCCCGATGATTTCGTAGTCCTCCCGGCCTTTGCCAAGGATCAGGAGGATCGAGTGGTCCGTCATGGTGCCCAGGGCGTGGAGCAGGGCCTCCCGGCGGTCGTCGATGACCACGTGTTTGCTCCGGCTCAGCCCTTTCAGGATATCAGTGTTGATCTGTTCCAGGCTCTCGGTCCGAGGGTTGTCGGAGGTGATGACGAGCCGATCCGAATAGGTTTCCGCCTCGGCGGCCATGAGGGGGCGCTTGGTATGGTCCCTGTCACCACCGCAGCCGAAAAGGGTGATGATCTCCGTCTCTTTGGGAGCCAGCTGGCGGATAGTACCCAACAGCTTCGCGTAAGCGTCCGGGGTATGGGCGTAATCGATGAAGACCCTCCCCCGGGCTGTGGATGAGATACGCTCCAGCCGGCCGGGAACCGCCGTTACCGCCGAGATACCCTCCTGAATAGCCCCAACCGGGATTCCCAGGGTCAGGGCCGTTGCGGTGGCCGCCAGCAGATTTTCCAGGTTATACCGCCCCACCAGGCGGCTCTCAATAGCAAACGCCTGCCCCTGGTAGACCAGATTGGCCACTGTTACTTCCAGGCTCAGCCCCATGTCAGTTACCCATAAGCCCGTCTGGCCGCCGGACAGGCCGGTATCCCTTCCCAGGCTGTAGGTGATCACCGGCCCCGGTGTCGCCTGGATAAAGCGCTCCGCGTGGGGGTCCTCGAGGTTGACAACGGCGGGCCGGTCGGCAGGAAGCAGGTGGAAAAGGCGCAGCTTGGCCGCCAGGTAGTCATCCATGTCAGGATGGTAATCCAGGTGGTCCTGGGTGAAATTGGTGAAGACCGCCATATTGAAGTCAACATCATCCACCCGGCGCTGTTTCAGGGCATGGGATGAGACCTCCATCACCACCCCCTGGATATCTTTGTCCAGGAGGTCGCGAAAAATCTTGTGGATCTGATTAGCTTCGGGTGTGGTGAACCCGGTGGACTGCCGGGTCTGTTCCCACTGCAATCCCAGGGTGCCGACAATGGCGGTGGGGAGGTTATGGGCCCGCAGGATGGCCGCCAGCACCTCGGCGGTGGTGGTCTTACCGTTGGTGCCGGTGATGCCGATGACTGACATGCGCCGGCTGGGGTGCTGATAGAAGTTGGCCGCCATGCGGGAATATGCCGCCGGCAGGTCTTCCACCTCGATGTAGGGGCGCAGGAGAGTATCGGGTCGGGGTGAAGGGCCCGCTACGGCTGCCGCGCCGTTGCTGAGGGCTTGCGGGATGAACTCGAGTCCCTGAACATGAAGGCCGGGGAGGGCTACGAACAGGCAGCCGGGCACCACCTGCCGGGAGTCGTGGGTCAGGCCGGTGATTTCCAGGTCCAGCAGCGAGGCCTTTCCCGAAGGGATCCGTACGGATACGTCAACTCCGTTCATGATCTGCTGCAGGGGCATCACCGTGAGTCATCTTCCGGGGCGAGCGTGATCAGGCACACCTCCTTTTTATCCACCAGCGTCCCGGGTCTGATGGACTGCTGCACCACCCGCCCGGATCCTTCCATCTGCAGGCGCACTCCGGTCCATCGTGCCAGCCGCAGGGCCTTACGGAGACTGAAACCCTGGAAGTCGGGTACAACACCGGGGATGGTAGCAGCCGGCAATAGACCTGCGGTGGCCAGGGTGTATAGGGTGGGTGACGGTCGTTGTGCAGTAATCGGCGGCTGGGGCGGAATATAGAAATTATCGTCCAGATTCAGGATGCGCTTGATGGTGTTGCGGACGATAGGCGCCGCCGCCCAACCCCCAAAATGGCTGCCGTACTTCGGGCTGTCCACTGCTACCACACAAACCAGTCGCGGCTGGTCGGCGGGGAATATGGCGGCAAAGGTGGCCATGAATTCTTTGTCGGAATATTTGCCGTTGAGAAATTTCTGGGCGGTGCCGGTCTTCCCGGCGATGGTGTAGCCGGGCAGGCGGGCCTCACTCCCCGTGCCCTCCTCAACCACGTAGTACAGGATGCGTCGCAGCTGCTTCATGGCGGCTGGTGACGCTACCCGGCGAATGACCTCGGGACGACTGGTATCCAGTTCCTCACCCTTAGGGCCATATACCCCGGTAACGAGCAAGGGGCGCATGAGCAGGCCGCCGTTGGCAATCGCGCTGTAGACCAGGGCCAGCTGCAGCGTGGTTACGCCAACTTCATGCCCCATGGCAACTTCCCCGGTGGAGACCGCGCTCCAATCCCCCGGCTTCCTGAGAAGCCCCGGTGATTCGCCGGGCAGACCGATACCTGCCCGGGCCCCCAGCCCGAACCGGTAACTATATTTATAAATAAGGTCCGGACCAAGATTCTCGGCAACCTTGATAATACCGATGTTACTGGAATGGGCGATGATTTCCGAAAACGTCAGGGTGCTGTGGGGAAAGGCGTCCCTTATCAGAATGTTGTGGTAGGCAAACTCCCCGTCTTCGCAGTCGAATTCGTCGAAGGGGGAGTAGCCAGCGGCATCCAGGGCGGCGGTGGCGGTAACCACTTTGAGGGTGGACCCCGGTTCATACATGTCGGTGATGGCCCTCAGACGCTGGTCGGCCACCGGACTCGCCCGCGGGCGATTGGGATCGAAGCTGGGGTATTGGGCCAATGCCAGAATCTCACCTGTCCGGGGATCTATCAGAATACCGTGGATGGCCCTGGGCGCCAGGCGCTCGTAGGCCCGGGCCATCTCCTCCTGGAAAATGGACTGGTAGTCGATGTCGATGGTCAGCCGGAGCCGGGCCCCATGACGGGGCGGCTGGCCATCATCTCCCGAAGGAGGGAGGACACGTCCCTTCGCATCGCATCTTAACACCTGCCATCCGTTTTCGCCGCGAAGGAACGTGTCATACTCCGATTCAATGCCGGAGATACCTTTACCGTCCACGTCGGTGAAGCCGATCAGCGGGGCGGTGATGTGGCCGTAGGGATAACGCCGACGGGCTTCCCGGCGAACAATGAGCCCCTGAGTCTTAAGGTCGAGAATTTCTTCGCACCGGCGTCGGGGAACGTTGCGTTCCAGCCAGACAAAAGACCGGTCAGCTGCCAGCTGTTTCCGGTAATAGGCCGCTGGACGGCGGAAGATGCGGGCGAATAGACTTACCAGGGTATCGGTGTGTTCAACCACCTGGGGATCGGCGGCGAAAGAATAGTGCATAGTGTTGGTGGTGAGCGCTTCACCGTTCCGGTCCTCGATATCTCCTCGGACGGCAGGCAAGACCTCCACGTTGGTGCTTTGTCGCTGCGCCCTGATCCGGTAAACGTCGTGATTCAATATCTGGACGTAAAAGAGTTTTCCCACCACCGCCAGCAGCAGGCCTGTTACCAAGGCGTTCACCAGAATGACCCGCGGCCGATGCTGCAAGTACAGGCGCGTCATGGGCTTGCCTCCGAGAGGTATACGATGAGTGATTCGGCCTGGGGAACGACCATTCCCAGCTGGGTACGGGCAATGCTGGTGATCCGGTCGATCTGGGAGAGCTGGTCAATGGTTACCTGCAGCTCACGGTTGGTGTTCTCCATTTCCTGGATTATTTTGCGTTTTTCTATCAGGCCCGCCGCCGCCACGTCCGTCTGGTTATAGATCCACAGGTAGGCGATGGCGGCGCTTACCAGGAAGAAGGTCCAGAAGAAAAAAGTGATCAGGGAAGGGCCACTGCTGCGGCTGATCCGACGACGTAAAGGAGAACGTACCTGGCGGCGCACTCCACCCATTACAGCCTCTCAGCTGCGCGCAATTTCGCCGACCTGCTCCGGGGATTGATAGCCTGTTCCTCGGAAGAAGGGGTGATGGGCTTGCGGGTGAGGACCTTAAAGGAGGCCATATGGCCGCAAACGCATTGAGGGAAATGCGGCGGGCAGAGACAGTCCTTCGACTCCCGGGTAAAGAACTGCTTCACCAGCCGGTCTTCGATGGAATGGTAGGAGATGATGACCACCCGGCGGCCCGATTCCAATATGCTGCCCAGGCGTTCCAGGGTGGTCTGGAGAATGTTCAATTCGTCGTTGATAAAAATTCGAAAAGCCTGGAAGACCCTGGCCAGAGATTTGACAGCCAGGGGGCCTCTGGCTACACTCCGCACGGTTTTCGCCAGTGCGCCGGAGGTAGTGAGCCGGCCGGTCGCGGCCTCGTTGTGGATAGCGGCGGCAATGGCGCGGGCCT
Source organism: uncultured bacterium (assembly GCA_964621455.1). Taxonomy (GTDB): domain Bacteria; phylum Fidelibacterota; class Marinisomatia; order SCGC-AAA003-L08; family TS1B11. The sequence continues at coordinate 31,499 of CAZULW010000016.1, read as the reverse complement.
GGCGCTCCTCCCCATAACGGGACAGGATACCGGCCAGGGCCGCGGGCGCCAGGTGTGACAACACCTGGTACAGTGGCCGGCCATGAGTGGGATCGAAACGCATGTCCAGCGGTTCGTCCGACTGGAAACTGAACCCCCGGCCACTGGCCTCCAGGCTGAAGCTGGATAGCCCCAGATCGAGCAGCATCCCCTGACACTCCCTCACCGAGAGCTCCTGAAGGAACAGGGGCACCTGGGCATAGGAGCCCTGGCGCAAGACCACTCGTGACGAATCCGCGGCCAGTCGGTCCCGGGCGACAGCCAGGGCCTCGGCATCCAGGTCAACACCCAACACCCTACCTTCCGGCGAGAGCCGGGAAAGGATAGCCGTCGTGTGCCCGCCGGTTCCCACGGTACCATCCACGTACCATCCCCCGGAGGTGGTGATAAGCCAATTCAGGACCTCGTCCACTATTACAGGGATATGGCTGATTTCCTGGGTGAGGCCGTTCATGAGGGTCAGGAAAATATCTCATCAGAAATGGCATCCATTTCATCCTGCTGGTCGGCAAACTGGCTATCGGATTCATCGAGCCGCCCCGGGTTCCAGATTTCGATATGATCGAGCATGCCCACGATCTCGGCGCCCTTCGCTATACCGGCGTATTTGACCAACTCGGTGGGCAGGGCAATCCGGCCCTGTTGGTCGTATTGTACCGCTTCAGCGTAGCGTACCAGGTTTCGAGTATAGTAGCGGTGGAGTGCGCGCCGTTTATTGAGGCTGATCAGCTTTTTCGCGACCTGCTTCCAGACCTCCACCGGGTAGAGGACGATGCAGGGATCAGCGCCGCGGGTGGCTATAAAAGTTCGGTCGTTGGCTGGATCCAGGGCCTTACGCATTTTGGCCGGAATATTTACCCGGCCTTTGACATCAAGGGTGTATCTATAGCTGCCAGTAAATGAATTGTCGGTTGTATCCAAGTCACCCACCTGCTTATCAGGATGAGACTCTAGCGTTCCCTGTTAAGCTCGCACCTTTCAATAATGGAGACACTAATTTAAGGGAAATCTACCCACTTTTACCCACAAACATATCAGCTTTACCCGCCAATGTCAAGAAAAATAAGGGAATGAATGAACACTATTTTTACGGCAGTGTATATAGTGTGGCGGGAGTTCTATGATATACTACTGGTTGGGGAAGCTCCACACCACCCGTTTTCCTGAGCGCCAATTAATGGTATTTCTCAGCGCTCGAGAAAAGGGTCTGCCATTTTGTCAGGTATCGGCTTCCTCGTGGTGGGTGTTGCAGCGGGATGCTCGCCCTTTCCGAGGAAACTACAACCACGTTCCAGGTCGGCAGGGTATGGTTGCCGGGGTCAGACGGCCAAGGTATCGGTGGGACTTAGCGGGAGGTATCGGCGTAGGCGAAGACTTCGTACTCGCCGGAAGGGGTGACTCGCAGCGCCCCGACACCGCTGGCCTGGCCCAGGTTGAGGGGAATGCCATTCAGATCACCCCGGAGGAGCTCAATAGCATTTGTGCGAATGACCAGTTCCTCCTGGATGGTCCAGGTGCGGGCATCGGCGACGACCAGGTTGAAGGCCGGTCCCCGCTGACCATCAGTCATCGGCTGGATAACCACCTTATCCCGGGCCATGAGGGTGAGGCGTACCGGCGGGGTCAGGCGGATGCGTTCCATATGGTGTGAGGCTATCCGCTCCGTGGTGAAGAGCTCATCGGGCAGTTCTACCGCCGATTCCAACGGCACCACCGGCTGCGTCCTCCTCTTTGGCGGGGGGGTGGTCTCAGGCCGGCGCGTTTCGCCAGTTGGACGGGTCGTTGGGGCATCCGATCGAGATGCATCCGGCTGGGGCTGAGGCGTCGTTCCGGCCGGCAAAGTCTCGGTACGGCTGGTAGTCGAAACGGCGGCGGAAGACTCATTTGAGGCAGGCTCCTGATAAATGCGGCGGGCGAAAAAGGTAACCGCAACCAGGAATAGAAAGATGCTCCCCCCGGCAAGCAAATCCCGGCGCAATCTGGCGGGACCTCGAGCCTCTGCTTTCAGTGCACTATCCCTCTGAGGCGGGCTAAGGACGGTGGCGCTGAGATTTTCCAATAAGGCGACATGGCGCTCTTCGGGTCCCCCCAGATGCTCTTCAAGCTGCTCGAGAGCCTCCTTCTCATCGGCGCCGATCCCCTTGCAGTAGCTTCGCAGGAACAGGCGCATATAAGTCCTGGGCAGTACTCCGAACTCACCCCGTTCCAGGGCCTCCAGGAAACGAATATTTATCCTGGTCCTGGCGGAGATATCCTCCAGGCTGATTCCCTGGGCGATGCGAAGCTGCTTGAGCTCGTGGTAGAAGGTTTCGGCCTGTTCCATAACTATAATTTTACGGCAACTGTTCCATCAGTTACAAGTGCTTTGGCGTCAGGAGACCTGGCCATAAACCGTTAGCCTTCAGGTGTCGGTGGAACCGCGCCAGGGGGAATCCAACCACGTTGTGGTAACATCCAACCACCTGCTGTACAAATACCCCGCTCCAATCCTGGATGCCGTAGGCCCCCGCTTTGTCAAGGGGCGGGTCGAGAGACAAGTAGCGTTCAATGTCGTCCTCCTCCAGGAGGTGAAACGTGACTTCGGTGGTCTCCACGAATTCTGAGTGGTGCCCCGGGTCGATGCAGACCAGGGCCACGGCGGTTTTAACGAGGTGGGTCTGCCCGGAAAGGGCCTGCAGCATGCGCCGGGCGTCATCAAGGCTGACCGGTTTACCCATGACCTGGCCCCCCAGGATGACGATGGTATCGGCGCCAACGACCAGGTTTCCGGGAAATCGCGGGGCAATCTGCATTGCCTTCTGCCGGGCCAAGCGGCGGCAGGTGGCTTCCGGATCCTCACCCGGTTGGTGCTGTTCCTCACACTCCGGCGGGATGGTTTTGAAAGGGATCTCCAGCCGCGCCAGCAGCTCCCGGCGTCGAGGGGAAACGGAGGCGAGGATCAGCCTCATCGCAGACGCGCCAGCCGACCCCACCTGGTAATGGCTTGGCCGTCAAGCGTTTCCTCCGCCCGGAAATGGTAGAGATAGGCACCGTTGGCGATCTGGTCGCCGAACTCGTCTCTCCCATCCCACGGCAGGCGCTGGAAACCGGCCTGGCCGGCAAAAGCTTCCAGGATTCTGACCTTGACGCCATTGAGGGTGTAGACGGTGATCGTCACATACGCCGGGACAGAGAGAGTATAGACGAACTCGGTTTCCTCGGAGAAGGGATTAGGGAAATTAAACAGGTCCGATACATCCAGCCCCTCGTCCAGGGTCAGATGGAGGGTCACTGTTAAGACCGCTTTATTATTGGCCCCATCCCAGGCTTCCATGAAAAACTGGTGGCGACCTGACAGGGCGGGATCGAACCGGTAGTCGAAGCGGCCGATGGTGTATTTATTGATGTCATATCTGAACAGGGGATCCATCACTTCAGCGTCCGATTCGTCATCCACCCAGACGCGAATCGCGTGGCCGACCTCGCCGGTGAGGTTGATCCCCAGGGGGTCTTTCAGCTCCACTTCCACCTGGGCCCCTTCGGGGAGGGCATCGCCTGAGAATAAGGGCCGGTCTTCCCATTTAGGGGTTATCAGCGGGCCGGCCTCATCCAGGATGGTCGTGTCGGTGCCCTGGATGATCAGATCGTTCCGGTAGCCGATCTGCTCCAGGAGGGTGCCTTGCTGATCTGACCAGGCGTAGGCAATGATAGTGGCAGCGCTGTCGCTGTAACTGATATCCTTGGGGATGATGAATTGCCCCTGAAAGGAACCCGCGGCGACAGATATCGCGCCCCGGAAGATGGGAGCCCCTGGCAGGGTATATACCAGGGTATCAGGGCTCCCGGACTTTGTCCGGTAGGCGCGCCTGACCCGGCGGGGAGCATCCAGCACCGTTACCAGGCATTCGCCGGCGTTGACGGCGCCTCTGGCAGTGGTGCCGGAATAGCTGGCGGTGCCCAGGACTTTCAATGTGTCCGATTCCTCGCCCTTCACAGCATTAAGTGTCAGCGGCTCTTTGGGGAAAGCGATCAGGATAGCCGGATCCCCGAAAAGGTGGAACTTTTCATCGTTTGGACCGGCTATTTTTGTTCTTCTGAGTATCTCGCCGATTCTGTCCGACGAAGGCTCCCGTAGAGGAAAAGTAGAGTCGAACAGGCGTTCGATGAAACCGAAGTTCTCGCCGGCATAGACGGCGCGTACGGCGGATACCACGGCAATAGCTGCGTTCTCATCGCTGGCAGTCAGCACCTCGCTCATGCTGGGGGCTTCCAGCTGGTCGAACCGCCCCCAGGTGCAGGTACCGGCAAACCAGACGGGAATGCGATTGCCGGGTTGCAGCAGGACACGATCACGATCCATCATAAGGAGCTGCTCCTGGGCCCACTGGGTGGCGCTGCCATGGCCCACGTAGTTGATCAGGGCCACCCCCTGGTTTACGCTGCGGATCAAGTCGGCGGCGGCGGCGGGCTTAACTACCGTGTTTGTGGCGGGATCGCGGACTTCGGCGTACTCTGTCAGGTAAATCTTCTCCACCTGCAGGAAAGGGGCCAGCATACCGGCGTACCTGTCGGACCATTCGATAAAACCGCGCTCGTTGTCGTTGGGGCGTACCGGATCGTCGGCGGCCAGGATGACCCGCTGCCGCCACGGACCCGGTTCCGGGTTGACCATATACGTCCGAACCATTTCTACAGCGGTTTCTGCGTCCTCCGGGGTGGACACGGCGATGCGGCCGATACCCAGGTCGGGAAGGGGGGTCGATACGGGAATGGAGTCAAGATAAACAAAAGCGTCGTCAACGGTACGGGAGCTGATTTCGGAGGAGCCGTCCACCTGGATGGTGGGCACCAGGATGCGGCTGTTCCCGGAGATGTTGCGGTAGTCGTAGTCCCCGTCGCCGAGAAGGAGCACCAGAGTGGGAGGCGATGCCCAGCTCTCATAAGCCCACCTGAGAAAAGCGCGAATGGCAAAGGGGTCGGCCACGCCGCCGGAAAATTCCTCGTAGATCTCTCCCACGGTTGTGACCAGGGTTCTCAGGCGCAGCTCCGGCCGCACCTCCTGGCCGTGAATGGCGGCCAGATCTCTGGCAGCCGGGAGCAGGGCGTCAGCCGTGATGACGATATAGTCAGCCTTGTGGTTCTGGTTCCGGAGGGTCGTGAAATCAAGCTTGCTGTAAAGCGTCGGCGAGCCCGGAATCTTCAGTTTTTCATCGGTCACGGCCAGATACCGCCGGGCCGCAGTCAGGTCCTGCGGGGTGAACAGCCAGTACTCGCCTTCCTGGTGGACTTGCTGAAAGACCGTGTGGGTGGGGTCGGTGATGTCCACCACCACCGGCTGTGCCGAGAAACCGGCCAGCCGGACGTTATACCGCTCCGCCCGGGGCCCGATCAGGAAAGTCAATACATCCTCATCGGCGATGAGGTCAAGACCGTAATCGAGCTCCACCCAGTCCAGCCACACCTCCTCCTGGGAATCGGGATTGGTAATGATATTATTCAGGGTGATAACATTCTGGCCAGTGTCGACAGCGGTTGCAACCACGCCTGGATCGGGTGACAGGGTAATGTCCCCATGGGCACTCCAGGTTTGGGAAGTGAGCAGGGGAGTCTGGTTAAGGGCCAGTGTCACTTGGTGGCGTCCTGATTCGTTGCCCCCGCGCAGCCGGACCCGCAGATAGGTGGTATCACCGCTGCGAAGATGGGGAGTGGGCAGGCTGATGGTGAAGGAGCCACCCTTTTTAATGGCTGCCTGGTGCCATACGGGACCGGAATGAAAGCCGTTGAATACCTCCTCCTCGTGATGGTAGAGGGTTCTCCCGGTGGTAATGACGTTATCGGACAGCGCAAAGGCAGGGCCCGGGGTCATTCTTTTTACGTCCGACCCGCCGTTGACAGCGGGAATGTGGAGCCAGACAAAAGCCTCATTGGTATAGGGGTTTTGTACAAAAGCGAGACTGCTGCCAGCCAGTTTGAGTCCCCGGGGTCCCTGGCCGTAGAAAAGAATATCGTCGCCGTCGCCCCCGTCCCTGACATGGATGGCCAGCTCCACCAGGTTGTCCCGCAAGGGCACACCGACGCTATCCGGCATGGGCCGCCCGAGCGAGGCTGGAGCGAACAGGCGCAGGGTTGAGAGGTCCAGGGCTTCGGGGGGAAGCCCGGCGTCGGATAGGTAGTCTGCCATCAGGTGATAAAGTCCGTCTTCCCGGATGGGTATTTTCAACCAGGAGCCTCCCTCGGGAATAGCAGCGGTAGGCCGCCGTAATAAGGGCCTGACGGGCCGTTCTGCCTTCACCACGAACCGGTTGGCTATGCCGGGGGTCGGAAACAATGGCCCGGTGGGTTCGACAACGGGGTCATCCAGCCAATGGTGAATCGTCACCTCCAGCCGACCGCCTTTTAGAACTTCCAGCCGACCGTTGGAAGTGCGCCAGGGATACAGGTCCAGGAGCACAACCCTGATCTGTCCCCATCCTTGGGGGGAGTGGACCCTGAGGAGCGGTTGAGGGGGCAAAGAAAGCGCCGCCCCTTCAACCGGCTCCCAGCGCTCATCAATGAGCCGGGCCGAGACCCTGCTGGTGTCCCGGGCCGAGATGATCCAGCGGTAGATGCCCATCCACCGGCCCTCAATCTCTATAGAGGTGGTTGCGCTGCTCAGGCGGTAGATGCGCCCGTCTTTTACCTCCGCCACTGCCAGGGAATCCGAAATATCCAGGGTGATCTGCTCCACTCGCTCGCTGTCGCCATAGGCCGCGCCGCTGAGCAGGCAGATGATGAGCAGGTACGGGGCCGTGCGCCGCATGGGGCCGAATTTACACGGGGCCACCGATCCATATCCCGGTTTTATTGGGTTGGTGACCAGGACTTCCCCCGAAATAATCAAGCAGGTTACAAAACCGCTGAAGCGGTTATTAATGCGTCGTAACATCATATCAACCCATGACTTAAGTCATGGGTTAGCCATGTACCGGGATAATGAAAAACCGTTTCCCCGCCGGTGGCGGGGTTTCAACGGTTTCTATTACAGGAGTTCCCCCGAAATAATCGGGCTAAACTCAATCACGCGATATTCGTGAGGCTTGAGGCTTGGGGCTTGAGGCTTGGGGCTTGAGGCTTGGGGCTTGGGGCTTGAGGCTTGGGACTTGGGACTGGGGGCTAGGGCAGCTGAAAGAGATTAACCGCAGAGGCTGCCCTGAGTCCGCCAACCGGCGGATCGAAGGGGACGCCAAGGGATTTCAGCCACGAATTGACACGAATAGGCACGAAACCGAGCCTGCCGAAGGGCTAGAGGCTAGGGGCAGGCCATTCGATACGCCGGCCGGGGACAACTTGGTAAAGTTGAATAGATGAATTAACTTGTAACCTGATCCGATACAAAACCGAGGTCCGAATGTCAACGGTTGTCATTGAGAACCCTATCCTAAACACTCCGTTTGAGGAGCCTGGTCGGCATTTCAAGTTCACCGATGAGGGGATTACCAACGAGATCGTTGAGGGCAGACGACCCAGTTCCTACTTCGTGCCAATTCCCCGGCCTAAAAAGAAGGGTAAGCAACTATATTTCGATACTGAGTGGACTCAGGACCGTATCGAGGAGAACAAGAGAGTCAATCAAATCCGGCAAAGGGTTGGACAGTGGCGGAAGGGTGGCTATCCGGGAGTTACTCCAACAACGAGCCGCCTTCTCGAATACTGGACCAATCCAGAGCGCGAGAACAAGCTATTCTTCTGCCAGATAGAAGCCCTCGAGACTCTCATTTACATAACCGAAGTAGCCAAGAAATATGGAGATGCCTGGATAGAAAATCATCTTCGCCAGGCGAATGACAATGCTAATCCGGGTTTGCCACGCATCGCTACAAAGATGGCCACGGGATCGGGTAAAACCGTTGTCATGGCCATGATTATCGCTTGGCACACCCTGAATAAGCTGGCAAGCCCCCAGAATGCCCGTTTCTCGAAAACCTTTCTCGTGGCTACACCTGGCATCACTATCCGTGACCGGTTGCGGGTACTTTATCCGAATGACTCCGACAATTATTATCTCAAACGAGATATCGTTCCCCGTCATCAAATAGAGCAGCTCCACCAGGCAAAAATTCTCATTACCAACTTCCATACCTTCAAACTGCGTGAGAAGATCAAGGCGAGCAAACTCACCAAATCGTTACTGAACAAGGGCGAGACGTCAACATTTACCGAGACCCCGGATCAAATGGTCCGCCGAGCCTGCAATGAACTTGGCAACGTAAAGAATATCGTCGTTTTGAATGATGAAGCCCATCATTGCTACCGGCGGAAACCGGACGGTGAGGAAGTAAAACTCAAGGGCGATGAGAGAATTGAGGCCGAGAAGCGAGAAGAATACGCCAGAGTATGGATTTCCGGGCTTGAGGCGGTTCAGAAGAAAAAGGGGGTAAAAGTGATCTACGACCTCTCGGCTACTCCCTTCTTCCTCCGTGGTTCAGGTTACCGGGAAGGTATGCTGTTTCGTTGGGTCGTCTCCGATTTCTCTCTGATCGATGCAATTGAAGCGGGTGTGGTGAAAGTTCCGCGAGTCCCCGTAGCTGACGACTCAGCAATTGGTGATCAGCCCACTTACCGCGACCTTTGGTTACGGATTCGCGAAGACTTACCTCGGAAAGGTCGAGGGAAAGAAGCGGTGAGCGGTGAGCCGAAGCTGCCTGTTGAGCTGGAGGGCGCCCTCCATAGTCTATATGGACACTACGAAAAATATTACCGCCAATGGGACGCTGACGAGGATGCCAAAGCAAAGGGCATAACACCTCCTGTCTTCATAGTAGTCTGCAATAATACGAATGTCTCCAAAATAGTATACGACTATATCGCCGGATGGGGAAAAGAAGTAAACGGTGAGACTGTTGTTCAGGCGGGGAAATTGGACATCTTCCGAAATGATGATGACCATGGTGGTTGGCTGCAACGTCCGAATACTATCCTAGTTGACAGCGAGCAGCTGGAATCGGGCGAGGCCATGAGTATGGAGTTTAAGAAAATTGCCGCCCAGGAGATTGCGGAATTCAAAGATGATTGCCGCAAGCGCTTCCCTGGACGGGACGTTGATAAAATCACTGATGAGGACCTGCTTCGTGAAGTGATGAACACCGTTGGCAAACCTGGGAAGCTGGGTGAGCAGATTAAATGTGTTGTGAGCGTCTCAATGTTGACCGAAGGCTGGGATGCGACAACGGTAACTCATATACTCGGCGTCCGAGCCTTCGGGACGCAACTGCTTTGTGAGCAGGTGGTAGGGCGGGCGTTACGCCGCATGAGCTACGCCGCCAATGATGAGGGCATGTATGACACCGAATATGCGGAAGTGTATGGTGTACCTTTCTCCTTTATCCCTGCTTCCGGTGGCATTGTGGGGCCAAAACCGGGACCGCCACCGACACGGGTCAGGGCTCTTGAAGAACGCATCGCATGTGAGATCACTTTCCCACGTGTTACCGGATATCGCTATGAAGTCTCAAGGGATCAACTGGCAGCCAAATTCTCAGATGATTCGAAACTCACACTCACTACAGAAGACATTCCCACCAAAACCGAGAATGCCCCTATTGTAGGAGAGACGGTCATACATCGGCTTGAAGATCTGAAACGTCGCCGAGAAAATGAAGTTGCCTTCCTGCTGGCAAAACTAACCTTGGAGAAATACTTCCGGCAAGACGGGGAGGAGAAGCCTGGTCAATCGGAGCAACATCAATTCGATGCCGAAGTCCAGACATGGCTGTTCCCCCAGATACTGGCGATCAGTAGACAATGGCTAAAGGAGTGCGTCATCTGCAAGGATAACACTTTCCCGCAGCTGCTCCTACTCATTGGGTTTGCCCATGATGCCTCAGATCGCATTTATAAGGCTATTGTAGCCTCGACGGAAGGGCAACACATTCTGAAGCCTATCCTGCGGCCGTATGACACTGTCGGCTCAACCCAATACGTGGATTTTGAAACGACAAAGCCGGTTTATGCCACTGATCCTAATAAATGCCACGTTTCCCACGTCGTGGCGGACACACGGGACTGGGAGCAACGTGCGGTGGTTGCACTTGAAGACATTGAAGAGGTTCATGCGTACGTTAAGAACCATGGTCTGGACTTCACTATTCCTTATACCATTAACGGTGAAGAACGGCAATACATCCCTGATTTCATCGTACGGATGAATGACGGCCAAGGCAATGATGACCTGCTCAACCTCATAATCGAGGTCTCAGGATTACCCAAGAAAGATAAGGCCGCCAAGACGGCCACTGCCCGCACTCTATGGGTGCCAGCAGTAAATAATCACGGTGGCTTCGGCAGATGGGCTTTTCTAGAGGTCACGGATCCATGGGATATGGAAAATACCGTTCGAGCGTTTCTCAGGAATCCGACTACCGCCCTAACAGGGGGAAAAAAGAATGCCACGGAAACCTAAAGCACAGAAACAGGTTGAGTCTATCCACCATAAGGATAAACGAACCAATATACCCACTGAAGAACTTCGCGATTTCGTAGCGGAAGATGAAAAGGCTCCCGAGACCATGCTTTATCCTCGAGACCCTTCGCTAGACCCCCAACTGGTCTGGAAGGGCAAGGATGAACAGGACCAGCAGGACCTGGAAGTGCCTATCGTGCCGATCTACATCCAGGAGAAGATCCACCCCAAGGCCATTATCGATGATCTGCCCCGCAAGGTGAACCAGCATGACAGGCAATCCGATCTATTCGCTGACTTTAACGGTATCGATGATTTTGAGAAGAGAGTGGACTTCTATCACCATGAAGCCAACTGGGCTAACCGTATGATCCTGGGGGACTCCCTTTTAGTGATGACCAGCCTGGCCGAGAAGGAAGGGTTGAAAGGCAAGGTCCAGACTATATATATCGACCCGCCCTATGGTATCAGGTTCGGCTCTAACTGGCAGGTGAGCACTCGCAAGCGGGATGTGAAGGACAGCCGTACCGAAGACGTAACCCGCCAGCCTGAGCAGATAAGGGCCTTTCGCGACACATGGGAGCTGGGTATCCACTCCTACTTGGCCTACCTGCGGGATCGCCTGGTAGTAGCTAAAGACTTGCTTACAGATACAGGCAGTGTCTTTGTCCAAATAGGTGAGGAGAATGTTCATCTCGTTAGGGCAATACTTGATGAAGTCTTCGGTAGTGAGAACTGCTGTTCTCTTATAACCTTCGTTAAAACTTCTGTTTTCAGCACTGAATTGTTGAGCCGTTCCTATGATTATCTGTTGTGGTATGCTAAAAATAAGGAACAGGTGAAATATCGGTGTTTATGGCAAAGGAGACAGGAACGTACTGAAGGTGGGACATACAATTGGATTGAGGACGAAAAAGGAAAATGCCGAAGACTTACTGCCGGTGAATTAAGAGGAGAAATAGACTCACCACCAGGTCGCAGATTTAGAGCTGACACAGTAGTAGGACAAGGTGCGACAGCAACGGGTTCGAAACCTGTTACTTATAGCGGACGTGAGTATTTACCAAGTCCAAACTCACATTGGAAAACAACTTGGGAAGGAATGAACGCCCTTATATCGGCTAGTAGGGTTACGAATGTTGGAAAGGTTCTGGCTTATAAAAGGTATGAGGACGACTTTCCATTTATGCCTTTCACAAACGTCTGGGATGATACCATTGTAGGGACTTTCAGCGAAAAAATCTACGTTGTTCAAACTGGTGTAAGAGTTGTGGGGCGCTGTCTCCTTATGACCACCGACTCTGGCGACCTGGTGCTGGACCCTACCTGCGGCAGCGGTACTGCGGCCTATGTGGCGGAGCAGTGGGGGCGGCGGTGGATCACAATCGACACCAGCCGGGTAGCCCTGGCCCTGGCCCGCACCCGCCTGATGGGTGCCAAGTACCCCTACTACCATCTGGCCGACTCACCGGAAGGGGTGCAGAAGGAGGCGGAGGTCACCGGCAAAGTGCCCCCGCCTTATAAGACCGAAGGGGATATCCGTAAAGGATTCGTCTATAAGCGGGTGCCCCACATAACCCTCAAATACATCGCCAACAATCCGGACATCAAGGAGGGGATGAGCCGGGAGGAGATCGACAAGGCTATCGCCCGCAGCGCTGATCAGGAGATCCTCTACGACCAGCCTTATGAGGACAATAAAACAGTCCGGGTAACAGGACCCTTTACGGTGGAGAGTATCAGCCCACATCGCGTGCTGGCAGCCGATGCCGAGCTACCTGCCACCGAAAAAGACGGCCGGCGGGATAGCCACGAGGGTCAGTTTGAGACTATGATTATCGAGAACCTGCGTAAGGCGGGAGTGCAGAATACTATCAAGAACGAGCGGCTGAAGTTTGACCACCTGGAACCATTCGGCGGTACGTGGATTCATGCCGCCGGGGAGTACACCGATGCCGATGGCAAGCCTCGGCGAGCGGCCGTGTCTATTGGTCCAGAACACGGCACTGTGGGTCCCCAGCATGTCAAAGAGGCAGCTAAGGAAGCGGTACAGGGGGTAGGCTACGATATTCTAATCGTCTGCGGTTTTGCATTCGATCCCCACGTTTCTGAAGAGGCGAAACGGTACGGCGACCTGACGGTGCTGCCTACACGCATGAATCCCGACCTGGCTATGGGTGATGAGCTACTTAAGAAGACCGGCGCCGGGAATCTGTTTATGGTCTTTGGTGAGCCGGACGTGGACATACGTAAGGATAAGGACGGGAAGATCGTGCTGGAGATCAAGGGTGTGGATGTATACGATCCCACCACCGGGCAGATACGCAACTCCTCCACCGATGACATCGCCTGCTGGTTCATCGACACCGACTATAACGAGGAGAGTTTCTTCGTTCGCCATGCCTATTTCACAGGTGCAGAAGAACCTTACGACAAACTCAAGCGAGCTCTCAGGGCCGAAATTGACGAGGCCTCCTGGTCGGAACTATACAGTACTGTCAGCCGCCCCTTCGAAAAGCCTGAGACGGGGAAGATAGCCGTAAAGGTGATCAACCACTACGGGGATGAGGTGCTGAAGGTTTTTGATGTTTAGCGTGATTATCTTTTTATGACCTGTTAATGTTTTCGACTAATATAAGGGGATTATTATGAATCCTTCGGATATAGATAGCGTATTGGAGGAAGTTAAGTTAACGCCAAGCGAAGAGCTTGAGTCAGAGACACTTGAATTCAAAGGATACAAAAACGAAAAGGCATTGCATAACGCAAGTGATCTGCCCGAGGAAATTAGTGCACTTGGCAATTACCGAGGGGGTACAATTATTGTAGGTGTTAAGGATTCAAGTGATGTACGGCATAGCAAGTGGTGGGATCAATTAGCTGGTATAAAGGGTGTTGATCCAATATCGGCAGGTGAGAGAATAAGGGGGAAAATATTACCTAAGAGAATTATCTCTACAACAATTCACACATTTGAAGGTAAGAAATATCTGATAATTAATGTAGAAATACCTGGAGATTCATTGGTGTCTACGAGTGGGGGCAAGTATTATATACGTGATGGACGTTCTAAGTGTCCGATGTCTCCTGATGAAGTGGAGGCCGCGATTAAGTCCTTAACTAAATATGATTGGAGTGCAGATATATTAGATGTCGATTCCCTCAGTGAATTAGACGACATCGCAGTCGGAGATGCTATGGAGGATTACAAGAGACGCAGGGATATAACAGAGAGATTCGAAGCCAAGACTTATCTAGAGGCCATTGGAGCAACAAATAATGGAAAAGTGACAAAAGGTGGATTGTTGTTCTTGGGTAGGAGTGATTCAATTTTGCATTACTTGGGGAATTATGAATATCGCTTCACATGGAAGGATGACAAAGGTAATCTTCAAGCGAACGATGTGTGGCATGGCTCCCTTTGGGATGCTATTCGCAAAATGAAAGACCATTTCAATGGTTGCAACAAGAATGTTGTTTTTAAATATAGAGGTCGCCAATTTGAAGTTCCCAAAATGGATTCAATTGCCTTTCATGAGGCACTGCTGAATGGATTAGTGCATCGGAGTTATGAGAGTGATGGAATGATCGCGGCGGAATATCTCGGGTCTAGTATAAGGATCACTAGCCCTGGACAGTTCTACGGTGGCATCACTGTAGATAACATTTTTCGGCACCAACCACGGCATCGTAACAAAGTCCTAGCAAAAATACTTATGAGTCATCATTACATTGATCGAGCTGGCATGGGTGTACTAAGAATGAGCAAGGGTAGTCTTGTCTACGGCAGGGCATTTCCTAAGTTCCAAGAAGAATTTGAAACGGTCCAAGTCACATTGGATGCTACCTTTTTAAGACCAGGCATAACAATTATTACCCAAGAATCACCAGAAGATTTCAGCATAGAACAACTTCTTATTCTCAATAGTGTTTTTGGCAGGGGGTATGAAAACGTTAGCGTCGTTGAAGAAAAATTAAAAAGAATATACGATGATCCCTGGGAAAAGATAAAGCAGGCAGTAAAGGGACTCGAGCAGGTTGAGATATGTGGGACGAATGAGGGGGTCTTTATTCGTGTGAGGCCTGAGTTGAAACGTATTTTCGATGTTGATAGGGTATTCAAAGCTTCAAGAGCTAGTGAGAAACACATAAAACTGTATGACCATTTACAAAAATATGGTGAGGCGTCTAACGCTGAAATCACTGAATCGCTTGGGCATACATCGGGTGCACATACCTCTCAGTTTCTAAGAAATGCAAGATATGTAGAAAGAGAGGGAAAAGGACCTAGTTCACGATGGAGATTCAAAGAGGGGGAGTAGGCGTCACCCCTTCTTGTGCCTCTCCCACAGTTCTCTGAGGAGAGAGCGCAGAGCTGAAAATTATGCCCCTTCCCTTTGTCCCCCTATCTTGCCGCCTTTTTTCTTTTGTCGACGGGAAAGCATCAGGGCCTGCCACTAGCCCCAAGCCTAAAGCCTCAAGAATATCGCGCACCTGGCGAACGCCAATCCTTCCTGAAGCCCTTATATTCCGGCGCTATGATGATGCCACCGCCATATCGCCCGGTTAACCAGCAGTACAACGGTGGAATTAGACGTTTTAGGCCGAAAACGCACCTTTCAGCCGCCTCACCGACGAGAACTTTTTTAAAAGCGTCCCGTTTTGGCCTGGTTTTGTCCAGTTGGCCGCCGGCTTATATTCCGGCGCTAACAGCGGGGCCAACGGCGGGGCCGCTGGATGTGGAGCGGAAATATTTTTCAACAGGGAGATTCTGGCCTCCCGACGGTACCCCCCCCTTAAAATGCGGAATTTTGTAGGGATTTTGTGGAATTTTGCACTGGGATCTGCATCCCCATCTGCTCCCGGCGGTTCCCTCTCTTCCCCCTGCTTCCTGCCAACTGCCAACTGCCAACTGCCAACTGCTTCTCTCCCCGGCAAGTTGCGCTTGCAAGCGGTGATACTTCTCCGTAACGTAAATAACTAAGGAGAACGGAGATGTATCGCAAGACGAAAACCGTGGTGACTATTGGGCCGGCTACTTCCTCGCGGGAGACTATGCGCCGACTCCTGGCGGCCGGGATGGATGTGGCCCGCATCAACACTTCGCATACGGACCGGCAAGGTATAACCGACAAGGTGGCGGACCTGCGCGCGGCGGCTGAAGACGAGGGCCGTATGCTGGGCATACTTCTTGATCTGGCCGGACCGAAGATCAGGGTTACCGGCCTTCAGACCGGGGGCCGGCGCCTGACCGAGGGGGAGGCTTTCACACTCGGCCCGGATGGTGATGTAGACATCAGGGTGCGGCCCGACGTGACGTTTCAGGCTGTCGAAGAGGACGCCCGGGTCATGTTGGATGATGGCCGCATAGAGCTCAAGGTTGTGGCCCATGAATCCTCTTCCGTCCTGCGGGTTCAGGTGGTCTACGGTGGGCATCTCGAAGCCAACAAAGGGGTGAATTTTCCCGGTGTGGCCCTGGGCGTCCCTACCATGACCGCCCGGGATGAGGAAAACCTGCGTCACGGGCTGGCACAGGGGGTGGATTGGGTCGCCCTTTCCTTTGTCCGCTCTCCCGAAGACCGCCAGGCCATCGACAAGGTTTTTGCCGAAGAAGGCCGGCAGGTACCGGTCATGGCGAAAATCGAAAAGCCGGAAGCCGTGGCCCGACTGGATGAGATCATCCAGGTCTTTGACGGGATCATGGTGGCCCGGGGGGATCTCGGCGTGGAGCTGCCGCTGGAACAGGTCCCTCTCATCCAGAAGCTGATTATCCGGAAGTGCAACACCGCAGGCAAGTCGGTGGTAACGGCGACCCAGCTGCTCGACAGCATGGTAACAGCGCCATCCCCCACCAGGGCTGAGGTCAACGACGTAGCTAACGCCATCTACGACGGCACCGACGCGGTCATGTTGTCGGCTGAGACGGCGGTGGGGAAATATCCGGTAAAGGCCGTGGAAACCCTACACGCGATCGCCACCACCACCGAAGAGGCAACCGCTATTACTAGCGGAAGACGGCGGGAAGACTTCCACACCCAGGGGGTGGGCGCCTCCATCAGCCATGCCGCCTGCAGCATTGCCCGCGAGCGGGGTATGCCGGTCATCGTAACCATGACCCATACCGGCAGCACCGCCAGTAGCGTGTCCCGTTTCCGGCCCGGCTCCCGCATTGTGGCCCTCTCACCGTTCATATCCACCTGCCGGCAGCTCCAGCTCAGTTGGGGCGTTACCCCCCTCCATGTGGATGAATATGCCAGCACTGATGAGATGATCGCCAGGGCCGAACAGCTGCTCCTTGAGAAAGGGTTTGTGCGTCCCGGGGACTGTTTCGTTCTCACCGCCGGTGTCCCTATCGGGCAGCCCGGTACCACCAACCTGTTGAAAGTGCAGCATGTGGGACAGGATTAAATATGCGCCCGTTAACTGCCAGGGCTACTTATCGGACCTGGCTGGTCTTGTCCCTCACATGGGGCGTCTCTCCAGTGGCTGACCGGTACGACCGCCGGCCATCCCGGCACCAGTTGGTGAACAACAGCGATCTCATCATCGTTGGAGCTTTTCAGGTAGTTGCGGTGGATAGGGATAGCAAGGCCGTGGCATTAAGCCTCATGACCTTTACTTCAGCAGCATCGTTTTGATTCCCCTATCATGCTGTCCAAGCATAACGGGTAAATGATCAGCAACATATTTCTATATATGAGGCCGGATGGTAATTCTTCAATGCTTTTATTTACATTTTAGCTCTTTTTCAAATTTTCCAGATTGCGCTTAAAATTAATTATGGTTTCAATTGAGCTTTTTAAAAATAAAATATATCGGTATTCCTGTTAATACTGTTATAATTGCTATTGAAGACTCGATTGTTCGTTCAAGAAAGGCCAATAAAAGCATTGAAATACCAAAGATTATATATATAATCTGAACTACAGGATAGCCCGAAAGTTTATGTACACTTTTCTTTGAATATCTTAATTTAAAAACACCAATAACTGCAAGAATTGGAAAAATTCCAAGGGAAAAACCCATATATGTTAATATCTGGTCAAAAGTTCCTGATAACACTATTACTATTGAAATGATACACTGCAATAGTATTGCTTTTGAGGGAACCTTAGAAACCGGATGAACCTTCGAAACAAACTTGAAAAAATACCCATCCTTAGCCATCGAATAATAAACTCTCGGGCCAAGAATGATAAAGGCACTTATTGAAGAAAGAAGGGCAAATGATATCAGTAGTGAAACGAGATTATCCATCGACTTTCCAAATAAGTTGCCTACGGCCAATCCACCTATAGAAATGACACCTTTCATATCTTCTGGAGTAATAGCATATACATAAAAGATATTTAAGCAGAAATAAAGTAAGATAACAATCCCAGTCCCCAGTAATAAAGAGCGAGGTATATTTTTCGTTGGATTATCTATTTCTGACCCTATATAGGTAGAAGCATTCCACCCACTGTACGCAAACATAATCCACATAAGGGAAAGGCCAATGATTTTCCAACCACCAAAGTCGAATGTGAATTTGCTCCCTTGGAAAAGATGATCAATATCGCCCTTTCCAAATGAAATTCCAACAACAATGAGGCCAACTATTAAGCCAATTTTCAATATGGTTAAATAATTCTGAATTTTAGATCCAAATTCGATTCCTCTGAGATGAACGAGCGTAAAAACTGTAATAATAAATATTGAAAGCATCTTTTTTATAAATACGGGATTAACAATACCTGAATTAGTTCCCAAATTAAGAAATTGAGGAACTGCTCTGGTAAAATACTCACTAAATCCTAAAGAAGATGCTGCTATTGGTGCGGAAAAACCGACAATGAAAGATACCCAACCGCTCAAAAAGCCCAACAGAGGATGATATAACTTTGAAAGGAAGATATATTCGCCCCCTGCATGGGGAATTGCCGCCCCTAATTCCCCATAGCATAGTGCTCCGCAAAAGGCAATTAATCCTCCTGTAATCCATAAGAATATCATTAGCAGGGGATTATTCAAGTCACCCATTAAAAGCCCGGATGTGGTAAAAATACCCGCCCCAATCATATTGGCAATTACTATGTTCGTTATAGGGAAAAGACCAAGCTTTCTTACAAGGCCATTCTTTGAGTTATTAACCATTATGAATGATATCAGGAATGAAGATGCTGTTATTTCTTATCTAGTTATGTGGTAATTAATCCGATTTCTTATAACTGATTGAAAGACTTGATCTACCGGTAGGACCACCAAATGTTGTTTCTAAATTAGGTGCACTTGTGATATAATCAACAAATTCTTCAATACCTCTTTGCCGGCGTCCACTACCTGATACATTATGGGCGGTAAAACAGCCACCTACTTCAAGCTTCGGCAGTACTGCTACAGCGTAATTTTTATACCAGTTCTTATCGGCATCAGAAAAAACGAAGTCGAAGGGACCTTTCAATTTAGGAACGAGTTCATGGGCATCAGCAAGCCTGGCGTCGATATATTCGGAAAGTCCTGCCTCTTCAAAATTCGATAAAGCTGTATTATATCGATATTCATCTATTTCTATTGTAATAAGTCTACCACCTGTCTTACTGAGAGCCCAGGCAATCCATATTCCCGAATGACCGGTAGATGTCCCGATCTCAAGGGCCTTTTTATAATTATGTTTAATGATAAGATCATATAATATCTTTCCATCAGATGCAGGAACATTCATATCTCTCCATCTGTATCTATCACTTTCGAGAAATTGTATCACTTTCTCATCAATTTCTTGAGCCTTTTCTGGCGTTAGAAGCAAGACAGGATTAATTAAGGGCTTTTGAGGCGTTTGAGACAAAACAGGATTAATTAAGAAACTCAGGGAGAGAAATAAAGAAATAATCAGGAAATTAAAGCTAGGTATGCTTCTCATTTTGACCTCCGATCATGCTACTGTACCCCTTTTAAGTAATACACATCCTGGGGACTGAAAATTAAGATACACATATAGCGGTTCCAAAAATTTCCCCCTCGGGAACATCTTGTTGCATTATAGCCTCTAGCTACTTAAGGCCCCCTACCCCCCATATAGAGACGGGGCCACGAGTGCTCCGTCGTCTTCCATCCATAGCACTTTTGACGCTACGAGAAGCTAAGAGGTTAATAAGAATAAGCCTGATTTCGAGAGGATAAGAGTCAAAGACACGCTCATATGAAGTTTATCTCAGGATGAAATCTTTTAAAAATAGCTGCATATTATTGAATATATTAACATTTACTCGCGGTAGATAACGGATTAAAAGTCCGGTCTGTTGACTGATTTCACCACCTCAGCAAACAGAAGCCATCATAATGAAAGAAACGACCTGTTCTGGAACACAAACTGCTTAGCTGTGGCTTCTTGACCCATACCCCTATCTGACAATTGTACCAGTCCGGCCTCGAAGATGATGGTGGACCTGGTTGTCCGAAACGCCCGCAGGCCTGATGCCGTCGTTCCCGATTTCAGTTTTGCAGCTGAAGTACTCCATCTCCATCCCGATGTCAGCCTGACCGTTTTCCAATCAGGGCCCGAAGGCAAGGGAAAGGGAGAACCACTGGCGCCCCCTCAGGGACGGGAGCTCAGCCTAGATGAAGAAGACTGGATAGTAGTAGCCAGCGGTGAAGAGCAACTGATTCGGTTTGACCTGGCGGAAGTATTTGACCTGTACCGGCAGACCGGCTATGTGGCGGAGTTTGAGGTCAAGGGATTCGGGAATAGTACCCTGGTGCTTCCCGCCAGCGGACATCCCTAAGGCTACCCTTACGGTCTCTCACGGTACTTCTCTGGCTCAGTTGGCGAGCCACTGTCAAACCAAGAACGTCTCAGATGAAGCACCGTGGTCAACAGATGTGATGGCTTAGACCACCACAGGTTTGTTCTGTCTGAAAAAACAAGCTTATTGAAACAAACTTAATTCTTTAGACGTTAGCATTCTACAGCGCCAGGGAGTGATGATCATGAAGCATATCAGGATTACCTATTTCGCCATCAGTATAGTCATTCTAGCCGTGCTCTATGCCTGTAGTTCGGCGTCTAGGGAAGAGCGCATGGTCAAGTTTACTTATGAAGGTAAAACTTTCGACGAAATCGTGGCTAAGGTTAATGCCTCCGACAGGACCGGCTTGCTGTATTTTGCACTTGAAGGTTGCGGTCCTTGCAAGGCGCTGCAGGACTCCGTCTTCCACAACGAGCAGGCCATTGAGTACATCGAAACCAGCTTTATGCCCTTCTGGATTGAAGCGGGAGAAAGTGCCGTAAGCAACGCCCTCCGAAAGAAGTTCCAGGTCAGCGGCTATCCCACTATCATCCTGATAAGTGGATCGGGGGAGATGTTGAACCAGGTAGTCGGCTATGGCGGCACTGCCGAAGCGTATGTCGAAAGATTAAAGGCCGCCGCTGATCCGGCCAACTCACTCAGCGCTTTAGCGGCAGCTGGCGCAGGCGACCCTGATGACTTCGAAGCGGCCTTGAAGTATGCCGATGGGCTTATGTACGCCCGGCAGATAAATAAGGCGATTGAGCAATATGAACAGTTAAGGGAAGAAATCGCGGCCCCCGAGATATATTCCAATCTGGCGTATTGCTATGAACGGAAAGACACGGAAAAGGTGATTGCAGTCCTCGAAGAGGGTCTGGCACAAAACCTTTTCGGTGACGAGACAGATGTGATCTACTGCCGGCTTGGAAACATACTGGCCAAGAGGGATACCCGCCCTATTTTTAGAAATTACACCAAAGCTCTGGAGTACTATGAGAAACTCCCTGAAAGTGCCAGCGATTTTAAAAGCTATGGGGAATCGGAAAATCAACAAAAAATGATCGACTACTTATTTCAAGTTGCCCAACACAATATGCGCTATGTTTACATAGCAACTGGGAAGGAAGAGAAAGGGCGGGCCATACTCCACGATAAGTTCTCCAGCTTGTACGAAGATAAAGATGCGCGTAGTATAGCGTCTGTCATGTATTCGAACTACCGATATGAAATGTACATGGAGGAAGCGCTTCCTTGGGGGGAGAAGGCGAATGAACTTGCCGAGTGGAAAGAATCCGCACCACTCTTGTTTTATGCCAGGTTGCTGCAGAAAACGGGCCACTATGAACGTGCTATCGAAGTACAGGAAATATTGATAGAGGTTTATGAAAAAGAAGGGAGGGATATTGAAAGTCAATTTAGAGACCTTGCTGTAATGCATCTCCAGGCAGGCCACGAGACAAAAGCCACTGCGATGTTTGATAAGTTGGCAACTGACGCCGGGAATGATTTTTATAAATATTACCATTTGGCTGAAGTATGCCTGCGAAATGAGGTGAATTACCAGGAGGCTTTAGGCTGGGCAGAGAAAGCCATTGAACTCTCCAAAACGGAATATGCCCTGGAAAGCGAGGGTGCGATGATGCTGGACCTATCTCCTGGTAGGTTGCCCGATACCTACGCCGAATTATTATTCAGAACGGGGCAAATCCCAAAGGCCATCGAGGTGAGTACTCAGGCCATCGAGGTGGCGCTGGAGGAAGATCATAAAAGACTTATAAGGTTCCATCGTGAAAAGTATATGGCGGTATTGAACTAACCGTCCCCTTCTTCGGTGCTGTCAGTGAAGGTCTCTATTCCTTATCAGACACCAGCCGTATGTGGGACCACCACGGTACCAGCTCGAAGATCGTCTGCCGTGACGCCTGAGCGCCTGCCTCCAATTCTAGCTCCGCTAGTTCCGGCGTCAGTTCCGGGAGGTGGGCTACCCGCTTGAATCCCTCGGCCAGGACCAACACCGGCTTGCCCAACTTTCCGGCGCGTTCGGCCAGACGCCGGGACCCCACCTTGTTGATAAAGCCTTCGTCGTCATACTGGTCTGACCCTAAGAGAACAGCGTCTACGTCCTCTATGACCTGAGACGCTTTCTCATCTTTCAAGACATGGGCCTTGACGCCTTCCTGCCGGAGGGACTCGGCCAGCAGGTGCCCCTCACCTCCTGGCTGGGAGGCGGCGCAGTAGATCGGCCCCAGCCTTTCCTTGCCGGCGATGATGGTCCGTCTTACCAGGGAGCTGTGGCTCAGTGTCAGTACTGTTAAATAGTCCTGGAGGGCCGCTACACCTCGGGTGATAGTAACCTGGGTCTGCCGGGCCATGGCAACGGCTACTTGGTCCAGGCTCTCACCCCGGGCAATATGTTCCAGGGCGTAGGGCCAGCCGGCCATGAGGGGGAAAGTTTCCTGACAAGCCCGCAGCCCCGCCTGGACCATCCCCGACGGCTGATCCTGGGCCAGCTGGACAAACCGATGGAACAGGGCAGAAGCGCCGTGTGTACGGTTGGTGAGAATGGTCTGGAAGGGGGATGACGATGTACTCGGGTCTGCAGATGATCTATCCATCATCACCTTGCACCGATTCAGGCTGGGGAGAAGGGCATGGGAAAAGGGGAATTGGCCCTTCGGCAGGCTCAGGCTTCGTCGTGAGACTTCGGCGTGAGCTCAGTCGAACGCTCAGCCGAACGGACAGGCCCTACTTCAGCCTGACCGCGGTGCCGTAGACCACGATCTCGGCGGCCCCGCTCATGACCGTGGCACTGGTGAACCGGATCCCGGCAATGCCATCGGCGCCCAGGGCTTCGGCGGCGGCGATCATCCGGTCCAGGGCCTGCTCCCGGGCCTCGGCCATCATCTTGGTGTATTCGGTTACCTCGCCTCCCACAATGCCCCGGAAAGCGGCGAGGACGTCCTTGCCCAGGTGGCGCGCCCGGATGGTATTGCCTCGCACCAGCCCTAAAGTCTGGGCGATTTCGTGGTCATCAAAACGGTCCTGGGTTGTCAGCAACATAAGCGCCTCACTGCTGGATGTTCTTTGAATAGTAGTCGTCCTCCTTGCTGGCCAGCCGCTCCTTCAAGACCTTGGCGAACAAGAGGCCAAATCCCGCCAGCACCACCAGGCCGATAATACCATAGGGGAAAGCGACAATCATCCCTGCCACCATGCCAACGATCCAGAGGAGGGCCACGCTGCCTATGAGAATGTAGCCGATCTTTTCCATGGCGACCTCGCGTTAGTTTTAAACCGATAGAATTTAATGCCGGTGGGCGCAATATTCTGTAGAGATTTAAAAATGAACCGCTCTTGTATCAGTAACTCACAGCCGGATACGCAAATATGGGTATGAGCTGTCATTTGTCGGCGGCCAGCAGCTGCTTAATGTGGGCGACTACGTCAGAGACGCTGTTGAAGGACATGACCGGCCCGAATTCTGAGGCTTTAGCCGTCTTTTTTCGATTAAGCGAATTCATTTACCTGTCCGGTTTCAGACGGACTTGTTTGGCCACTGACGGATGGATTCGCTCACGCCAAGGTTGACATTCTATAGTCACCCGCTTAATTTGGCTTTACATTTCCTAGAATTATTAAGGAGCGCCTCATGTCCTTAACAGCTCTCAAGCATATCCTCAAATACTGCATCACGCTTGTGTGTATTCTGGGCCTGGCGTTAAAACCCACCCCTAAATCCCCTCCCTTGCAAGGGAGGGGACTTCACGCAGTGAACGGGGTGGGTTTCTTCCTGGCCCTGGCCCGTTCGTCTGTCCCTTCGCCCCTGCTCAGAGCATGGCTCAGGGCAGGCCTTAGCGGTTAAATCCTCTGCGCTCTCTGCGTACTCAGCAGTGGATTTTCAGTTCATGTACCTACCGTCGTGAAATACAAAAAAGGGCAGGAAAACGGGGCAGGAATTTGACCAACGGTGACCAGTGGTGACCAAATGTTCAGGTGATATGATCTGATCAAGCTCTGGGTGTTTCAGATGAGGCGTGAACTGAACCTTGGCTCTGAAAACGTAAATGTTCCGCCACTATCCATGAAGTATCAATGTACAGAGCATGATATGCAGGGATCATATGATCGCACTAGCATCGAGCACAAGAGTTCCAACCGATCGCTTTTCATACCCTCTTTAGCAAACTGGGCCACCAGGTCATTCAAAGCGTGGTGGATGTTAGCGTTGTTCTGCGTCGTGGGAATCACGCAATTGGCCTTTACGATATACCCGTCCTTATTATACTTATAGTGATGATACAGGATACCGCGCGGTACTTCCACCGCGCCCACACCCTCACCCGCCTGCGGGATGACCGATACCATGGTCGGTTCAGAATCCGACTCCATTAATGCATCAATAAGCTGAATGGAATCATTGACTATATGAACACATTCCACCAGTTGCGCGATGTTATTCATGAAGGGATTGTGACACGTCGGCTCAAGGCCGAGAGTTGATGCTGCTTCGAGAGCCTGAGGATGGAGTAGATGATGGTTATTGTTAAATCGCGCCAGGGCCCCTACCGCAAATGATTCCCGAGAGAGCTGGCACCACTTGGAAGTATTACGCTGGTCCACATACTCGTTAGTCATGGCAGCATACTCCTGCTCGGCCTTTTCAATCCCATCTGACGAGACCAACCGCCCCCCGATGAACGGATACTGATCCTTACCCTTTAGTGATACGTATTCCGTCTCACGGTGAAAGTCTGGAATCTCGAACGTGCGAACCAGCTCGGTTGCAGCTACCAGATCGTCCAGGGCGCGTTCGAGCTCATCCCTGAGACCAGGGAGTCCGTCCGGCAACCTGGCCACACCTCCGACTAGCAATGAAACTGGATGGGTAGCCCGTCCGCCGACAACCTCACAAATGCGGTTACCGAGGCCCTTAAGACGGAGAGCCATAGCCACCGCATCAGGATGGCTTTCAAGCAATGAAATGGCGCTGGGTACATTCAGGAAGTCGGGTGCCGCCAGGAAAAACAGGTGCAGAATGTGGCTTTGGAGTGTCTCGCCGTGCTTGGCCAGAAGACGCAGCTTGGCTGCCTTGTCAGTAATAGTGATGCCGAAGGCTTGCTCGGTGGCGCGCAAGCTGGCCAGGCAGTGGCCGAAAGAACAGATCCCGCATATACGGGCGGTGAGGAATCCGGCACTGCTATAATGCTTGCCCTTGAGCATGACCTCGAAATAGCGGGGAGTCTCCACCACGTCCCAGCGGGCTTCCTGGATCTTGCCATCCTTCACTTGCACAACAATGTTGCCGTGTCCCTCCACCCGGGTCAGATGATGGACATCCACACTAAGGTTGAGTTTCATCGTACCACCCCCTCGAAGCCGCCGAAGAAGTCGAGGTGTTCATTAAGTTCCTTCTTTTTAAAGCCCCTTTCCCTGGCTATTGCGAAGAACTCGTCATAATTGGGATCCTCAGCGGGTCCCCGGCAACCATAGCAGCCAAGGCCCCCCGCCGGGCAGGGAGCATTGCAGCCGCCCCGCGTTATAGGACCCAGGCAGAGCTGCCCTAGCTCGAACATACAGGTGGTGTACTGCTACTTGCACTCGAAACACACCGGGTAGGCGGGGAACTGGTAGGGGACATCCCAGACCAGGTGCTGGACGATGCGCTCGACCTCCGCTTTATCCACCGGGCAGCCGGGAATTTCCAGATCCACCGATATGACCTCCTTCACCGCCCGCGCCGGCAGGGTTTCCTTGGGCTGTTTGCCATAGACCTCCTGATTGGCCTTATTGAGGTCATAAGCGTTCTTGAGACGGTTCACGCCGCCGAAACAGGCGCAGCTGCCCAACACGACGAGCACCTTGGCCCGTTCGCGGATATCCATCAGACGGGTGACCTCGTCGTCCCTCGTGATGGCCCCTTCGATGAAAGCCACCTCGTAGTCATTATTATTAGCCGAGCTGATCTCGCGGAAGTTGATTACCTCAGTGGCGAGCAGGAAATCAATGACGGTCTCCTCCTTGTTGACCAGCTGCAGCTCACAGCCCTCGCATCCCGTGAAATCGAATACCGCGATTTTCGGTTTCTTCGGCTCGATACCAAGGTACTTCATGACAGCGGCACTCAGATCGCTTCTTTAAGGTTCATGACGGTCCAGTAGTCGAATACTGGTCCCGACAGGCACGTATAGGTGGACCCGATATTGCACCGGCAACATTTGCCCATGCCGCAGTGCATCCGTCGTTCCAGGGATATGAACATACGGTCCATAGGGATGCCTTCTTGCTGCAGGTGGGCGCAGACGAACTTAAACATGGCCGGTGGACCGCAGATGATGGCATAGGTCTGCATCGGCTCAATCCGCATATCCTTAAGCAAGTCGGTGATCAGGCCCACCGGGCCGGTCCAGGTCGGATCGCCCTGCTCCACAATGACCCTCAGGTTAATGTCGGCGATGCGGTTCCATTCTTCGTACTGATAGCTGAACAGCAGCATATCCGGCTGCCGAGTGCCGTAGAGGATGTGCACATCCTTGAAATCGGTCCGGTTTTCGATGACGTTGAAAATGGGTGCCCGGAGCGGTGCCAGCCCGAGACCACCAGCGATCAGCAGGATATTGTTCCTGCGCATCTTCTCGATGGGGAAGTGGGTACCGAAGGGTCCGCGGAGGCCAACCACTGCACCTCGCTTGGCCCTGTGTAGGATGCTGGTCACCACACCCGCCTTGCGGATACACAGCTCGATATAACCCTTATGGGAAGGGGAACTGGAAACGGAAATGGGAATCTCACCGTAGCCAGGCACTTCGACCATAACAAACTGGCCGGGGAGAAAGGAGAAGCGCTCCCGCTCGGCTTCGTCCAGGATTCGCAGCTGAAAGAGCTTCTCCATATCGGTGAGAGGGATGACGTTAATGATCTCGCTCCGGAAGACCTGATCCACATGTTTGAGCCGGCTTCTCCGGTTATAGTCCAGAGGCTGCGTCATCTCGGCTTCCTGGGTGATGTAGTAGGGGTGGAACAGGGTGGTCATTCCTGATACTCCGTTTGCAGATCCCGGATAATGTCAGGCGGATTGATACCGGCCAGGCAGACCCGGCCGCAGTGGTTACACCCCACACACAGGGGCTCTTCGTAGGCCTCCACGAATCCCCGGTGCTGGTGGTAATAGCGATATTTCAGCCGGGTCTCGCGGTCAGGCCGGAAGTTATGTCCACCCGCCACCGTGGCGAAATCGAGGAACTGGCAGGAGTAGATCTGTTTGACTTTGGCGCTTTTCGTGTTGTCCATGGTGATCCGTTCCTCGACCCCGTAGCAGTAACAGGTGGGGCAGACCATGGCGCAGCTGCCGCAGCTCAGGCATTTGTCCGCCCATTTCTTCCAGACTTTCGATTCGAACTCGATGTCCATCAGATTGGGCAGGTTGTGGACTTCAAGGGGCTTGAACTGGCTGGCGATGCGCCGACGGACTTCCAGGTAGTCGTTGTTATCCCGAGCAGTAGGCTCCCTGGTTTTCACCTGCTGGAGCGCGTTGAAGCCCCGATTCGAGTTGATGGCCGCAAAATAGCGGTCACCCAGATCGGTGAGGTACAAATCGAAGCCGTGGGTGACGACGTCGGCCCCCACAGATTGGCAGAAGCCGCCTTCACACGGATCGTGGTCAATCCCTACGATAAAGGTATTTTTTCTGCGTGAAATATAGTAGGGGCTGGGAAAACGATCCCCGGCCAGGACCTTATCCAGTTTCAGCAGGGCGTTGATATCGCAGGCACGTAGCCCAACGATTGCTCTGGGTTGAATCCGGTATTTAATCTCGCGGTCCCAGATTGTCCCTAAGAAAGAGCAAGAGGAGAGATCCTCCTTGTAGGGAAGGAAATATGTTTTAGCCGAGTACTCCGTCGTTTCATAATCGAGTTCGATATCCTCGAAATTCTGAACTGGCAGGAACTGATATATTGCTTTACCATCCGCATTAACGTCGATTTGTTTGGGGGCAATGACCTCTGTATCTTCCAGAAGAAAGTCAATAAAATTCCTAAACTCTTTCTTACTTAATATTCTAAAAAGCATTCTATTTCATCTCACTTACTTTCATCCACATTCTAAGCAGTAGCAGAACTGATTTCGGTGCACCATTTCAACCATTATGATGACCCTTTGCTCTATTCTGCTATATCCTCGGTAAGGAGACTATAAACGTGCTCCCTTGGCCTTCTTCACTGATAACCTGAATTCTCCCGGAGTGGGCTTCTACAATTTTCTGTACAAAAGATAGCCCCAGTCCGCTGCCCGTGATATTTCTAGTCGCCTTGTTCTTGACCCGATAGAACTCCTCGAAAATGAAAGGTAGTTTTTCTGCGGGGATACCTAAGCCTGTGTCAGCCACCTCCGCGGTCACATACTTACCATTCTCTCGGGCGGTAATCTCAACCTTCCCCCCTTCCTCATTAAATTTTATGCCATTGCCGATCAGGTTCGTGAACACCAGATCCAGCGTCTCCGTATCTCCCATCACGAAAGGTAGATCATCGACGCTGTCAACATTGATCGTGACCGGTTTCATCTCTGCGGAAGTCTGTAGTGCACTGACTGCGTCCCTTATAAGTGGGACCAGATTCACCGGTTCAAGCCTATCCACTATCTCACCTCTCTCAATCCGTGAAACATTCAGCCAATCCTCCACTAGTTTCAGAAGCCCCTTAATACGTCCTTTACATTGTTTGAGAATCTCCTCCTGTTTTGGCTTCACCTCGCCAACGAAGCCTCCGAGGATAGTATCACAATATTGATGAACCGTTGCCAGCGGAGAGCGTAGTTCATGGGTTACCAGAGTAATAAAATATTCCTTAATCCGCTCCTTTTCCCGGCGAAGGTAGGCTGACTCAAGGGATAGTCTCCTTTTTTCCAGCCCCCTGCGCACGATGATCCGGAGTTCGTCCGGAGCAAAGGGTTTGGGTAAAAAATCATAGGCCCCTAGTTTCATGGCTTCTACCGCCGATTCGATATTTGGATAACCCGTGATAACGATGGCGATCAGCTCAGGATCGATCTCCCTGATTTCATCCAGTAACTCAAATCCGTCAAGCCCAGGCATCTTCAAGTCAACGATCGCCAAATCGGGCTTCACCTTCCTTACTTTTTCCAAGCCGGTCATACCGTCTTCGGCTGTGACAGCGCACAGGCCTTCCTTGGCAAGTATTTGAGAGCATGAGTCCCGGATTACCTCTTCATCATCAATAACAAGGATAGTGGGTATCGCGTTTCCCATGATTCTTTTTGAGAATATCAACTGACCAGCAGGGGAGGCGTGTAGTTCCGGGCTAGCACCTGTTCGAGAATCCCTTGGATTTCAGATCAGTCCACTTTGTTCTGGCTCGCCGCATCATTTTCCCAGAAGCTTTTCGATGCGTGCCAGTAAATCGCTGGGCTCAACTGGCTTGTCGATATAGTCGTTCGGACCTACCATCCCCTGGGAACTGGGATCAAAGGCAAACCGAGAACCAGCTACTTCCTTCACCGCTGAGACGAAGATGATGGGTATATCATGGTATGTCCGATACTCTTTCGATGTCTTAAGTGTGTGACACATCGAAAAGCCATCAAACAGGCTATCCATCATGATATCCAGCAAGATTAAATCCGGGTTCTCTGATTTAACCTTCTCCATTCCGTCCCTGGGATCATCTGCTGACACAAACTGGTAGGACGATGATTCCAAGATTGCTTTCATGGACTTTAAAAAATCATGATCATCATCGATCACCAGGATCTTGGAATGTTGCATATTTCTTATCATTATCCCCTCCTTAATTCCCTTTCTAAACAGGTTATTTACTGCCATTATTAGTTCCTCATCTTTGAAAGATTTGATATGATAATAGAATATGTCCTGTGTCCGCACTTTTGCCTCCAGCTCCTTTGTATTTTCTCTGGCAGTCAGTATCACTTCAATTTGGGGATCAATTGTTTTGATAATGTCAACTGCGTTATAACCTTTCATATCTTCAAGGTCTACGTCTATTATGACACAATCAAACTTTGCACTCTCAATTTTTCCAACTGCGTTTGAAACCTTCTGGCAGACATCTACATCGTACCCCTCGTCGGTAAGAAGCGAGCAATACTCTTGTACTGTCTCGCTGTCAGGATCAACAATTAGGATTCTTTTTTCCCCTGTCATTTATAACCACGACCCTTATGTTTCCATATTTTCAATCACAAATCCTATGCCAGACGAAAAACCACTCAGACGTATTCCTAAGTGGTTTATTATCAAATGATTTTGTATCTATCTACTGATGCGTTACTATAAGTGCTCCGCTTTTAGAAAGGTTTCTAAGGGGCATCGTGCCCCAATTATGTGGCATTTCCCCCCAAGCAGTAAATACTCCTTATACTATATAATGAAGCCGATTGCGAAGTGTAGTGATCGGAACGCGTATGGTATCTCGATCATTGCACACCGGACGTGCATCGATATGATCTTATTCTATGCCATACTTCTTCATCTTCATCCAGAGGGTCTTACGGTCTATGCCTAAGGATAGGGCTGTCTTGGAACGGTGACCGTTATGCATCTTCAGAGTCCATATGATGTGCTCCTTTTCCATGTCTTCCAGGCGCTTTGGTCGTTCCATTCTCGGGGAGCTCTCCTTAGTGATAGCCAAACCATAATATAAAAGATCAACGGGTTGGATAAAGTTGCTCTCTGTCAACACTACGGCCCGTTCAATGGCATTCTCCAACTCCCTGACATTACCTGGCCAGCTGTATTTAATAAGCGCCTTCATGGCCTCCTCAGATATATCCCATACATTCTTCTTCCTCTTCTGGCTGCAGGTCTTCAGAAAGTGTTTAGCCAATATGGGAATGT
This sequence comes from uncultured bacterium, assembly GCA_964621455.1. GTDB lineage: Bacteria > Fidelibacterota > Marinisomatia > SCGC-AAA003-L08 > TS1B11. Next base: position 403 of record CAZULW010000016.1, on the reverse strand, counting down.
CCTCCGGCCTTTCGCGCAAAGGGGGCAGGTGAATCGGTACCACACTTAACCGGTAGAACAAGTCCTCCCGAAAGCGACCCTCTTTAACCAATTTCACTGGGTCCTGGTTAGTAGCGGCAATGATTCTAACATCTACCCTGATAATTTGAGCGCTCCCAACCTTGGTGACTTCACCCTCCTGAATAGCGCGTAGAAGTTTGGCTTGAATGTTGGTACTGATATTCGCGATTTCATCGAAGAAGATAGTCCCGCCGTTGGCCAATTCAAATCGTCCGTGCTTGGTAGCCGTAGCCCCTGTGAAAGAACCCTTCACGTGCCCGAACAACTCGCTCTCAAAGAGACTTTCTACTAGTGTCGTGTCAACTATCATGTGTCGGATATAGCCGAGATAGCTTTATCCGGG
>CAZULW010000015.1:0-50810 GCA_964621455.1 uncultured bacterium | reverse complement strand
TTGATTCAAACAAAATTACTACTAATCTTAACTATGAGTAACATACAAGAGGGCTGTAACACCCTGACAGTCCCGACTTTATGTCGGGACTTTTTTTGATTAAGCGAGTTCGTTTACCTGTCCGGCATCCTGACGGATGGATTCGCTTTCTCAAGAAACCCAACTTCAGAAAAAACCCCTGAAGGGGTTATATTTTTTCTTACCTCCCCAACCCCACGGTTAAAACCGTGGGCTAAGCTGAATCATGACAACGGGATAGCCCACAACTTTGCCATAGGCATCCCTCCGGGACAGTTGTGGGATTTCAGGAGCGATAGCTTTTCAAGATCCTTGCCCGTAGGCTCCTGGAACACCCGCAGGTCCGGAATTGACCGGCGCTCGATGATGGACCGTCGTGTTTACCTGGATCGGCGTATGGCTGCCGCTTCATTCAGGGATATCGTCTAGCCCGCTTCACGCCGGCCAACATCCCTCACCTTCCCCCACCTCCTCACACACACCCGTTCCTCCCCCTGCCGTTCACGGTGTCGCGTGATATTGATCACAGCACCCGGCTGGCAAAGCCGTAAACTTTGGCACGACCACGGCTGGAAGTGGTGATACTCAGTCGGACGTTATCGGCACCAAAAGGAGGAAGCATGTTGGACCAACGCAGTAGTTCTGATCGGCGCGGCCTGGAAGACCGCCGCAGCGGTATGGACCGGCGGCTGAATATGGCAGCGGCAAATGAAAAGCGTAGGTATGGAAATGACCGGCGCTCGATGACGGACCGTCGTATCTACCTGGACCGGCGTATGACCGCCATTTCATTCAGAGATATCGCCTAGCCCGCTTCCCGGCGGTCAACACCCCTCACTTTTCCCACCTCCCCTCGCACACCCGTTCCTCCCCCTGTAAATCCTTGTGAAGGGTGACAACAAAGCCAGCCTTCTCGAGGATCGCGCGCACCGGCTCGGCTTGGCAGCTGCCGCCGATCTCCACGATCATTCGCCCTTCCTCGTTTAACAGTCCCGGCCCAATCTGCGCCAAGCGGTGGAACCAGGTCAACCCGTCGGCGCCATCGGTAAGGGCTGCCCTTGGCTCGTGCTCCCGGATTTCACGCTGGAGCGCGGGCACCTCATCGGCGGCCACGTAGGGGGGATTGCAGAGGATAGCGTCATACTTACCCTCAGGTGTTGCCTGGAGGAAATCCATTTCCTTAAAGACAACATTGGCCGCCCCCAGCCGCCGGGTGTTCTCCCGGGCCACGTCCAGGGCCTCTTGCGAGATATCCACTGCCGTTACCTGCGCGGCGGGATAGAGCCGGGCCGCCGTGATCGCCAGGCAGCCCGAACCGGTACCGATGTCCAGGATCGTTGTCGGATCGGGACGGCTCCCCGTAGGCCGGCCTCCGGCCGAGGGCTGGCGTAAGACCTGAATGAGCACTTCTGTTTCCGGGCGGGGGATTAGCACCGCCGGGGTGACCATGAAGTCGCGGCCGTAGAAGGGGGCCTTACCCAGGATGTACTGGAAGGGCTCGCCGGCCACCCGCCGCCGGACCAGCCCCTTGAAGCCCGCCAGCTCATCGGAGTTGAGGGTCCGGTCGTGCTGGACGTACAGGTCTACCCGTTCCAGGCCCAGCTGGTGGGCCAGTAGCCATTCCACCTCCAGGCGGGCGTTGGGGATGCTGCGGTCGGTGAAGTAGCGTGTGCCCCACTGGATCAGGTCGATGACGCGCCAGGATTGTTGTCCTGCCTTGGAAATGTCGTCCTGAGCTCCGTCGAAGGACGCGGTGCGAGGGTTTGGTCTCTCTTTACTTCCTGTCATGCTTCGATCCTTCGCCTGGGCTCAGGGCAGGCTCCACTCAGCATGACAGGTAACTTCCCTAGGCAGGAGCTAATGGGGATGGTCACACCCCCGTCTCGCCGCCGGGCAGGTCCGCCAGGCGTTCCATCCGGTCGTGGACCCGCAGCTGCTCGATGAGCTCGTCCAGGTCACCGTCGGTTACGTCACCGAGCCGGTAGAGGGTCAGGTTGATGCGGTGGTCGGTGACCCGTCCCTGGGGATAGTTGTAGGTGCGGATCTTGGCGCTGCGGTCGCCGGTGGAAACCATGCTGCGGCGCTGGTTGGCCCGCTGGCGCTGTTGTTCTTCCGCCTGCCGGGCATAGAGGCGTGAGGCCAGCACTTTCATGGCCCTGGCCCGGTTCTTGTGCTGGGACTTCTCATCCTGGCAGGTTGCTGCGATGCCGGAGGGGACGTGCGTGATGCGCACTGCCGATTCGGTCTTATTCACGTGCTGGCCGCCGGCGCCCGAGGCCCGGAAAGTGTCGATTTTCAAGTCGGCGGGATTGATGTCTACCTCCACCTCGTCCGCCTCCGGAAGGACCGCCACCGACGCGGCGCTGGTGTGGATGCGCCCGCTGGCCTCGGTCACCGGCACTCGCTGCACCCGGTGGACACCGCTCTCGTACTTCAGGTCGCCGTAGGCCCCCTTGCCCTTCACTGAGACGATGATCTCCTTGATGCCGCCGGTCTCGGACCCGGACAGGGACAGGACATCGGTGGCCCAGCCCTTGCGCTCGGCGTAGCGGGTGTACATACGGTAGAGGTCCCCGGCGAAAAGGGCCGCCTCTTCCCCGCCGGTGCCGCCGCGGATTTCCAGGATGGTGTTCTTGTCGTCGTCGGGATCACGGGGCAGCAGCAGGATCTTGAGCTCCTCTTCCTGCTCCGTCAGCCGGCTCTTGAGTTCCGGCACTTCCTCGTGGGCCAGCTGCTTGAGTTCGGGATCGTCCCCTTTGAGAATCTCCTCTGCCTCCTCCAGCTGGTGCCGCAGGTCCACGTAGGTGCGGGCTTTACCCGCCACTTCGCTGATCTCGCTGTGCTCCCTGGCCAGCTCGGCGTACTTTCTGGGATCGGACGCCGTCTCAGGGTCCGACATACGGGCAGCCAGATCCTCGTGCCGCTGGATGATTTCCTGGAGCTTCTCGATCATCCGTCAGGATCCCTCCGGGATGGGCGGGCCTCAGGCAATGGCCTCGGCAACATACCGCCGGCCCTCCACTTCCTTGAGTCGATCACCAAAGGCCGCCTTCAGGGCTTCCAGGGCTACCGCCACCTGGTCGTCGTCGGGCATCCTGGTGGTGATATACTGCAGCCAGATCCCCGGCAGGGACAGCCAGCGGAACAGGGCCACGTGCTGGTACCTGGCGGTGATCTTGAGTGCCTCGTACCCGGCACCGGCCACCACCGGGATCAGCGGCAGGTGTACCAGGAGCCGGAGCCCGAGGGAAATCCTCCCCACCAGGGCCAGGACGATGGTGTCGATCAGGGCGAAGGCTAGGATAGCCACGATGAGGACTATAAAGATGAAGCTGGTGCCGCAGCGGGGGTGCTGGGTTGGAAAGTCACGGGTGCTCTTTACGGTGAGGGTCTTTCCTGCCTCGAAGGCATAAACCGTCTTGTGCTCGGCGCCGTGGTACTGGAACAGCCGTTTCACGTCCCTGGCCAGGGAGATCAGCCCCAGGTACAACAGAAAAAAGGTGATGCGTATGCCCCCTGATACAAGGTTGAATCCCAGGGCCTGCCGCTCTACATCCAGCAGACGGGTAGTAATCCACAGAGGTGCCACGAAGAACAGCCCCACGGCCAGCGCCAGGGCCAGGATGGTCGTCCAGACACCGGATGAGGAACCCTTCCCGGCCGCTTCATCGGGGAAGGCAACCTCCACTGACCAGTTTAGTGTGGCCAGTCCGATCTTCAGGGCCTCGAACAAGTGCACCATCCCCCGCACCAGGGGCAGCTTCAGCCAGCGGGAACGCTCCACCGCGGAAGTGAAGTCCCGGCATTGGGTCTGGATTTGACCTTCGGGGTCCCGCACCGCCACCGCATAGACGCCCGGGACGCGCATCATCACCCCCTCGATGACGGCCTGACCACCCACCAGGATGCGGGACTGGGCCGCCAGCATGAGCAACGGGAGAGGACAGTATGAAGGCCTGATTGAATGCACTACGCCGCCACGCCCCGGAGGCGGTGCTTGCCATACCCATCCTGTACCGAAGAGCCACATGGCGGTATCTGTCATACGCCCGGACAGGGCTCTCTACTCGGCGGGCTCGGGAATCTTGTACTTGCGGCGGTACTTTTCCACCCGTCCAGCGGTGTCAACCAACTTCTGTTTCCCCGTGAAGAACGGGTGACAGGCGTTGCAGATTTCCACCCGCAGTTCCTTGACCGTTGACCTGGTCTGGAAAGTGTTGCCGCAGGCGCAATGGACTGTTACCAGGTGATACTCGGGATGAATATCTTTTTTCATACGATTGCGATCTCCTTAGTTCAAGCGTGCCACCGCTGCTGCGATGCAGTCGACGGCAGCGATGATATCTTCATCCGAAACGGCGAACGACAGGCGAATATGTTCCTGGTCGCCGAACCCCTCCCCACCCACGGTAACCACATGGGCCTGGTTAAGGAGGTATTCCGTCACGTCCCGGGGCGCCTGAAGCGGTCTGCCGCCGGCCCGGCCCTGGCCGTCCCGGGCCTCGGCGTAGCCGCCACGGCGAGCCCCACGGGGAGGCCGACCAGACGAATCGGCCGCTTTGCCAAACAACCCGCTGACGTTCAGGAATACGTAAAGAGCGCCCCCCGGGTTCCGGCACGAAAGGTACGGAATCTGGGACAGCTGCTCCACAATGATTCCCCGCCGCCGTTTGTAGGCGTTTCTATACTCTACCACCACCGATTGATCTCCTGTCAGGGCGGCAACCGCGGCCATCTGGCTGACAGAGTTGGGGCATGTCGTGCTCTGGCCCTGAATTCTGGTCATGGCGGCTACCACTTCCTCGGGACCGGCCATGTAGCCGATGCGCCAGCCCGTCATGGCATAAGTTTTCGAGCAGCTCTGGAAGGTCAGGATCTTCTCGTAATCCGGGGCCAGGGAGGCCGGTGATTCAAAGGGTCGGTCATAGGACAGGGCCTCGTAGCTCTCGTCGGATAAAAGCCACAGGTCGTGCTGCCGGGCCACTTCGATGGTATGCTCCACCGCTTGCCGGCTCCACACCCCGCCGGTGGGGTTGGAGGGGGAATTCATGATGATGCCCTTGGTGCGGGAGGTGATCTTCGCCTCCATCTCGTCGAAGCGGGGCTCGAACTGCCGCTCGGGATCGGTGCCCACGATCACCGGGGTAGCGTGCGCCAGATGGACAAGCTCCGGGAACGATACCCAGTAGGGGGCAAAGATGATGACCTCGTCTCCCTGCTGGAACAGGGCCAGGCAGGCATTGAACATGGAATGCTTGCTGCCGTTGCTCACAATCACCTGATCGGGGGTGACCTCCACATTGTTGTCGCGTTTCAGCTTCACGGTCACCGCTTCGCGCAGCCGGGGAAAACCCGCCGCGGGTGTATAGCGGGTGCAGCCCTCGTCAATGGCCTGCTTGGCGGCAGCGATAATATGGTCCGGCGTGGGAAAGTCCGGCTCGCCTGCCAGGAGGCTAAGGACCTCCATCCCGGCGGCCCGCAGCTCGGCAGCCCGGGCGCCCATCTCCATCGTGCTCGAGCTCTGAATACGGGATACTCTATCGGCCAAAGTCATCATTCCAGCGCTGGTTCCGGGGCCAAATTTCGACTATGGCGAGCTGGGAAGCAAGTCGCCGCCCGGCCAGGACCGTATCTGGACGATAGTCCCCAATCCTTTGGTGATCCCGTTCCCCAGGCCCAGATAATCGGGCAGGATCATATTACAGGTGAAATGACCCTTGAAGGATCCGCAGCCCTGGTCCTCCACCACCCGGGGGACCAGTGTCTGGAGCTTTACCTTGACACTGACGTTAAAGGTAATGTTATATCCCAGTTCCCGCGCGATAAACAGCAGGTTCTGGACCAGGAGGCGGTTAAGGTAGTCAACCCGCTCCTTGGGCAGCAGGGCCTTGTACAGGGCCAGGGAGCGCGGGCTGAGGGCCACCCAGGGGGTAATGAACTTGTAGCGGAGGAAGCGATCGGTATGCTGATCGAGTTGGAGTTCGCACTCGGGCGCATCTATGCCCTCCACTTTGTAGGTCTGGTCATCAATCTGAAATGATTCCAGTTGCTGGCAGAAGGATTGGACCACATCGTACCCCTCGCCCAGACCAAAAATGCACAGCTGATTACGCAGCACCTTCACCTGGACCCGCGGATAGCGCATCTCACCCCGATACTCCCCATTGATGAAGGGCACGATGGGGTGGTCGGGAAAGTCTCGGATGATGACACCCTTTAACCGATAAGGGGTAATCGATACCGGCTGGTCGGTATGAAACCTTACACAGATTGCGTGGGCCGTATCCTGCAATAGGGAGGCCATAGTGCAGCCTTTTTCATTATCAATATCCTGGTCAAGCCTAAGTACTCATGGTATCGAGGAATTCTCGATTCGATTTGGTGCGTTGGAGACGGTCCAGCAGGAACTCCATAGCCTCCACCACGCTCATATTGTTGAGCAGCCGCCGCAGGATCCAGATACGTGAGAGGTCTTTCCGGCTGAGGAGCTTCTCTTCCTTCCGGGTCCCGGTACGGTTAACATCAATGGACGGGTAGACCCGCCGTTCGCTCAAATTGCGGTCCAGGACCAGCTCCATATTCCCGGTGCCTTTGAATTCCTCGAAGATAACGTCGTCCATGCGGCTGCCGGTATCGATCAGCGCGGTGGCGATAATGGAGAGGCTGCCGCCCTCTTCAATGCTGCGGGCAGCGCCGAAGAAACGCTTGGGTTTCTGAAGGGCGTTGGCATCGACGCCGCCGGAGAGAATCTTGCCGCTGTGAGGGATCACGGTGTTGTGGGCCCGGGCCAGCCGGGTAATGGAGTCCAGCAGGATCATGACATCCTGCCCGACTTCCACCATCCGGCGGGCACGCTGCAATACCATCTCCGCCACCTGCACGTGCCGCTCGGCCGGCTCATCGAAAGTGGAGGAGATCACCTCCGCATTAACATTCCGTTTCATTTCCGTCACTTCCTCCGGGCGCTCATCGATGAGCAGGATGATCAGGTAGATATCGGGATGGTTCTGAGTAACGGCGTTGGCGATCTTCTGCAGCAGAATGGTTTTCCCCGTCTTGGGCTGGGCCGGTATGAGACCCCTCTGACCCTTGCCGATGGGCGCCACCAGATCAATGATGCGGGTGGAGAGTTCCTTCGGGGTAGTTTCCAACACCAGGTGCTCCTCGGGGAACTGTGGCGTCAGGTCCACAAAGTGGGGAAATGCCTTGATCTCTTCCGGTCCGATGTCGTTCACCGCGTCCACCCTGAGGAGGGCGAAGAAGCGCTCGTTGTCCTTGGGAGGGCGTATCTGGCCGTTGATGAGGTGCCCGGTACGCAGCCCGAACCGCTTGATCTGTGAGGGCGAGACGTAAATATCATCGGGTCCGGGGAGGTAATTAAAATCGGGGGAACGCATAAACCCGTAGCCGTCCGGCATGATCTCCAGGACGCCGCGGGCATACACGTTGCCCTGCTTCTGGGCCTGGGTCTCCAGGATCTTCATTATGAGATCATGCTTCCTCAGGCCGGAGTAATCGCTGACATCCAGCTCCTGTGCCAGTTTTGTGAGTTCCTTCACCCGCAGTGATTGCAGTTCGCTGATATCCATGATAGGTTCCTCGGCCATGATACTCCTTAGGCTAAAGTTGATGATGAGTTATCGGCGGTAACATAATAAGCTTCATTCCTGTCAACCGAATGTCCCGGATGAAGCGTTTTTTCAACAGACGAAAAGCAGGTCCATAAAGATTATCCTACAGGTTGCGATCATTCATTTCATTAGTTCTTTGCCCGGACAAATTACATGGCATCGGGTTGATTTGCGCGTTGTCTGAAAGTGCAGCTTAGCTGAAAAAGAAAGGGCGGTTCGTTATTAGTGCTGTTATACCCTTATCCAATACACGTGTCACCTGCTCCGAAGAATTGAAATGAAATTCCGGCCCTGAAGTTCCCCCCCCGGGCGTCAAATTATTTAGAATCCGCGCTATACCCGTGTCAACAACCCCTGAAATCTCAGCCTTGATACGTCAACAAATGGTTCGACCGGGAAGGGTTCAGCAAATTGATCGGAAAAATCGTATCAGGGGGTTAAAACTCTGACAGGTAAGTTGAGAGAATTATTAAAGTATGTCAAATGAAATTTTAAATATCTTCGCAACCGCCGGCCCCAGGTAATGAGAGCCTAATATGGCCACCAGGTCCTCCTTTCCGGCCTCGCCGACCACGCCCCTGATGGCCGCAACGGTGTCCGGCTCAGCCTGGATACGGGGATGGGAGGTCCCTGCCAGCTCGGCAAGGTCGGCGGCTGGAAGGAAGTCGCGTATACCGGTCTGGGTGAGTATCACCGCATCAAATCCGGGCAGCAGCATATTCAGCATCTGTTCGGCTTTCTTGCCCTCTTGAAGGGCCAGTACCAGCCACTTGCGGCCCTGAATGGACTCTCCGGCCATGGTATCCAGGAAAGCAGCCATTCCATGTGGGTTGTGCACCACGTCGTAGATGACCCTGGGATGATCGCCGAGCTGTTGATACCGGCCGGGCCAGGCGGCGGTCTCGACGGCTCCTCTGGCAGTTCCCTGGTCGAAGTCGCGGCCCAGGATCGCCTGGGCCAGGGCCCAGGCCAGGTTGGCATTGGTGTGCTGGTGTCGTCCAGGCAGCCTGAGGGGAAGGGGGACTGTTGCCTCTTCGCGCAGGAACGTAACCGGCGCACCAATCCGTTCGGCTTCAGACTGTACCACTTCGCGCACCCACGAGGACTGCGGGACCGAAAAGCACGGCACTCCCGGCTTGAGGATGCCGGCCTTCTCCCTGGCGATGGCGCGAACTGTATCCCCCAGCATATCCGTGTGATCCAGGTCGATGGGTGTAAGGGCGGTCCAGGATGGGTTGGCGGCGGTGGTGGCATCCAGGCGCCCCCCCAACCCCGTCTCCACAACGGCCACGTTCACCTGGTGATCCTTAAAATAACTCAGCGCCATGACCGTGGTGGCCTCAAAGAAAGTGGCCGAGATATCCTCCACATCGCTTTTGTGCTTCTCCAGCCATTGGATGAGGTAACGGTCGTCTACGGGGATGCCATCGATGCGAATACGTTCGTTGAAGCGGCACAGGTGGGGGGAGGTGAACAATCCCACCTTCCGACCGTGGCACTGGAGGATGTGGGCCGTCATGGCAGCGGTGGATCCCTTGCCGTTGGTCCCCGCAATCTGGACGATGGGAATATCCTGATGAGGGTTCCCGCACCGTTTCAACAGCCGCCGGGTAGCACCAAGCCCCAGATTAACGCCTTTACGCTCCAGGCTATACAAATATTCCAGGAGGGCGTGCATGTCGATAGCCGTAATGGCATACAGGGTGGTTGCTTGCGGTCAGGCGCGTAAAGCCGTCCGGGGGGCGCGAAGGAGTTAGTGGGATTCTACGCACCTGTAGGGAGAAATGAATGGAAACGGTGCAAGGTCGCAGTGGCAGCCATAGAAATCCTGGAACAGGTCACTTTCCCTGCTCGGCCAACATGGTCCCTTCATATTTTTGCTTGAAGAGCACGATGGCCTCGAAGAGCCCATCGGCAATGCTCTGGCGGTATTCGTTCTGCCCCAGTTTTTTCTCTTCAATCCGGTTGGTAATGAAGCCTATTTCAACCAGTACGTTGGGCATGGAAGCGCCGATCAGCACATAGAGTTCCGCCTGTTTTACTCCTCGATTAGGGCTGTCCAGCCGTTTGTCCAGTTGTTCCTGAATAATGGCCGCCAGGGCCTCGCTTTCCTTCATCCAGGCGCTCTGGGCCATGGTGGAAAGAATAAGCGCCTCGTTGGAGAACTCCTGATAGGGGTGTTTCGACTCCTCCAGGGCGATCACGCTATTCTCCAAGCGGGCCACTTCGATGGCTTCTTTTGTGTTGGCCGGGGCCAGAAAGAAGGTCTCAAAGCCGTGGGCGGACCGGTTCTCCACCCCGTTTACATGGATCGAAATGAAGAGTTTGCCGTTGGCCTCGTTGGCAATCTTGGGTCGCTGCCAGAGGGGAATATATATGTCCTCGTCCCGGGTGTAAACCACCCTCATATTCGACTTGCGCCTGATGAGGCGTCCCAGTCGCTGGGCAACGTCCAGGACAACGGTCTTTTCCAGCAATCCACTCCGGGCAACAGTACCGCCATCGATCCCGCCATGGCCGGGGTCAATGACGATAGTGTCAAGATACCACTGCTCACGCATCTCTTTGGTACGGTCACCCTTACTGGGGGCCGGATTGCGGATGGCAATGTGCAGCTCAGCCGCCCCATCCACCTGATACACCTCAGGCAGGCTCACCTTGTCGGTCAGCTTGAACCGCAGCTCGGCGGATTTGTCCAGCTGGCGGCCCCATGCTCTCCGGATAATGCCCCCCAGGGTAGAACGGCTCAGTGCCAGGGTATCCACCAGTCCACCCGGCACCTGAACCACCAGCCAACCGTTGTCGGTGATATACCGGACGATGTTGCGGGTGTCAAATTTTTTACTGGTCTTCACCCGGATGAGGGTGCCGTTCTGCTTGGATTCCACGTTGGCGTCATGGATATTGAAGGCGCCGTGCACGGCCGGGCCCACGAAGGTTCTCCTGGCCTCGTCGTACCGCGCTCCGGGCAAGACAGTGGCGCCCAGCACGGAGAAAAAGGCCCGGGCGGGGAGATAGTACTCCTCCCCATCGAAGTAGGTGGACAAAGGCAGTTGAAAGGCTCGCTCATCAACCACCACAAATGACGAGAAGGCCGTAATCTTCACCTCCCCCTCACGGAAATGCAGCACCAGTTTGTTCACATCATCATTGACGTAGGTGCTCGCCGAGAAAACGGTGGCCAGTTCCCGGCCATTCAGGTACTCGACGCTGCCCCGGAAGAAGGTCCGCAGAACCTCCCTGCGCCCCGGCTGGTTGGGGAACACTACCCGGATTTCATCGGCCGTGAGGATGGCGGGCAGGAGTGCCAGGGCAAACATCCACCACCCGCGCCGATAAAGTGGGGGTTTTACAAATCTGCCGCGCTTCAAGATATAGTTCCTGATCCCTTGTCCTGAGGATATCCTGATCCAGTAATCATGTCGGGGGAAAACTTAGAGGACGGGTCGCTTAGAGTGCAATATCCATCTGAAGGCCCGCCTGCCGACTTTCCCGCAGCACCGTCCCGGCCGGATTGGCGTAGTACCACTGCCGGGCAACTCGGAGCGAGATAAGTCCCTGGCCGACCGGCAGCGCTATCCGCCCGTGCACCCGCACGCCGCGCCCGGAGAGCGCCCGAAAGTTAAATTCCCCCGGCAGACCATCCTCGTAGACGTAGAGACGCTGGTCCCACCCATCGGTCGCGAAACCGTAAGCTCCAACAGCAAGGGAAAGATCGGATCGAAAGCTGTATCGCAGACTCCCCCCGAGGGTCTCCCCCATCCCTTGCTCACTACCGGTGCCGGACGTGTTCACCGCCGTCATGAACCGGGCAGTGAAATTCCGAGACCCGGTATAGGCCAGCACAAACTTGGCGTAACGGCTGGCGGTCATCCTCTGTTGCACAATGTACAGACCTTCAGTGTTAATTGAACCTGTGCCGGCAGCCTCTTCCCGGCGGCGATAAAACAGGGAAGCCTCTATCGGCCGCCTCCCGGTTCTGACGACCAATCCCGACTCCCAACCCTCACGGGGCCAGGAGCCGGTGAGTTGAGGCTCTACCTGACGGTAGCCGTCAAAGTATCCGCTGATTTTCCAGGGACGGTGGTCCCACCGCCATCCGAAAAACCACCCTGATTCGTTGCCCCGGCTGACCCGGTCTCCAACCAGGCGGCCTCGCAGGGGGACCCAGCCGGGGGGGTAGCTGCGATACATGAGGGTAAGGCGCAGCCGATCATTCCGCGAGCCGGGTCGGGCTATAAAACTCAAGCGGGTCTGACCGGCCCTCTGGTAGACTTGCCATGCATTCTCGTTCGCACCCAGCTGAACGGCTTCTTCGTGACAGATGTACCACTCCCCCGGCTGGGTCTGAAACGAGCGCATTGCCACCAGGGAGTAGACCCGGTGCCGCACGCCGTGGATCTCGGAGGTGGTCTGGAGATGGTACCAGGCGGTTAATCCGCCCACTTCCCAGCCCAGGAGGGAGGTGGTTCCCGCCAGGTAGCCGAGGGTTTCGCCGGTGGTGGCTGCCGGCCCGCTATGCGTACGGTAGGCCACCACCCGGGAAGTGCCGTCCGAGCCGGCTGTGATGTCCGCCTGCTGGTGGCTGGTGCCGGCGAAGAGCTGGAACCGGCTCCAATTGTGGTGAACGCTGGCTCCACGCAGCACACCGTTGTTGGTGTTGCTGTAGCCTGGTCGCAAATGGACGGGCCGGGAGGTGGGTCGCAGGAGGGTTTCTCCCCGGGGCGAGGCGAATTCATCGGCCAGTACCAGGCCCAACCCCCAGGTCATGCGGTGGGAGCCAAGAGCCAGACGGGTCGAATTCCCCCGAATGGTTACACTCAGATCGGAAAGGTCGGTGAGATGATACTCACCGGGGTCGCGCTGCACCACCCATTGGGCCGCCCACTGCCTCCCATCGAGGTTCAAGCGCGTGCGAATGCGCTCGTCGCCTCCGGTGGCCGCCAGGCGGGCGGACAGCCGGGCCTGAACACCGGGATCCATGGCGATGTAGACAAACTGCCGCAGGGACTGGATGCGATCCGGCAGCAGATGTGTGCGCTGGGTAAGGTCCGCCCAGTCCCTGAAGGGGCCGGACCGCCTGGCCACCAGCACTACGGACACCAGCGAGTCGTCCAGGAACCAGAGGTCCGTCACTGTAGCGCTGTTCAGGTTCACGGGGTTGTCAAGCAGGGACTCCAGAACCGCCAGGTCCTCGTCGGAAAGCAGCTCCAGGTTGAGAAGGTCGGAGTTGAGGGACCGGGGCGACTGGGCGCGCCCGGCAGGGATCCATATGGCCAGTGCCGCTATCAGGAACCAGGGCAGAATTTTATTTAAACGAGAACCCAAAGGCGGTGGAGAGTCCGAAAATGGGATGGACGTTCAGCCTTACCGAAAGCAGCAGCCGCCGCAGGGGTACCTGGGCGCCCACATAGGGCAGGCCGGGAGCAGTGCGGTAGCCGATCTGGAACGTCGCCTCCCGCCGTGAGACAAGACTGACCTCAACCAGCTGCCGCAGAGCGAACGGCGGTGTCTTTTCGAGTGCCAGGGTCAAGGTAGTGCTCTCGCCGATACTGGATATCACCGCCAGCTGGTACAACTGACGGGTTAGGTTCTCGTAGGCCCGCTTTCGGCCCAGGGTCTGCCCGCTGTACCAGACGGCAACATCCAGGCTCTCGGTGAGAGGGGTGCTAAGGGCGAAGCCAATGAGCAATTCGCCCTCGACTGGGTCCCAGCCGCTGATGGTGACCTCATGCCAGGCCAGGCTAAGACCGGCGGTGAGGCGGTTGCGTATCTGTCTGGCCAGGGCAGCGCTGAGGCTTGTCTCCCGGTACAATTCATCGCCGGAACGCCATACACTGGCGGCGCTGCGCCAGTTTCCCGCACGCCCGCCGATGGAGACAGTACTGTATGCGGCCCAGGAACGTCCCAGCGGCTGCCCGCGCCCCAGGGAGAGCCAGAGAGGTTGATCAGGAAGCCGGGCGGGGCTGTTCATGGCCGGCGGGAAGACGCCATCTACCCCGGTGAAAGCCGCACGGAACAGATCGCTTCCCTCAAAAGCGCCGGATAGAGTGCTGGCCAGGATACAGACAAAACCCAGGATCTCAGTTAGGGCAAGCGGCTTCCGGAGGGACCTGAAGCCGGCGCGGCTCCTCCCGCGGAGAAGGCGGCTATATTTACTCAGGGACCTTCTCCCCTTCATTCCCACCAGGTTGCCGGCGGTCCGGCATGACCCGGAATACCTTCTCTCCGCGCTTGACCATGCGGTATTTTTCCCGTGCCAGGCGCTCGATGTATGTCAGATCGCTCTCCAGGCTGGCCACTTCCTGGCCCAGTTCGGCAGCCCGCTCCTGAAGTGATACGATTTCCACCTCGATGCGCCTTTGCTCGGATTGCAGCCGGTACAAATGGAGCAGGCCATGCCGACTAAAAATAAGGAACAGGAGGACCACCAACACCATAAGGACTCCCACCCAGCGCTTCGGATGTTTTGAATCGCCCTTGCGCCGCCGCCAGGTCTGTCCACTTGGGGAGCCGGGAGTCATCGGTCGGAACCACCCCCACGGGACATGGGAAATACCTCCCGGCCCGGGAAACGCGCCTTCCCGCCCAGGTCTTCCTCGATGCGGAGCAGCTGGTTGTATTTGGCAATGCGGTCGGTGCGGCTGGCCGAGCCGGTCTTGATTTGTCCCACCCCGGTGGCCACGGCCAGGTCGGCGATGGAGACGTCCTCGGTCTCCCCGGAGCGGTGGGAGACAATGGCCCCGAAACCGGCTTCCCGCGCCTGGGCGATGGTACCCAGCGTCTCGGTGACCGTGCCGATCTGATTGAGCTTGATGAGGATAGCGTTCATGGCCTTCGTATCAATGGCCCGCTGGAGGCGCTTATGGTTGGTAACGGTAAGGTCATCGCCCACGATCTGAACCGAGCTCCCCAGGCGGTCCTGCAGGATCTGCCAGTTGCTCCAGTCGTCTTCATCCAACCCATCCTCCAGAGAGATGATCGGGTAGGCTTGAACCAGCTGCTCATAAAAGGCGATGAGCTCTTCCGCAGCGAGCATCCTGTTTTCAGAGGCCAGGTGGTAGCGCTGGGTGGTCTTGTCATAGAAAGAGCTCGCGGCGGCATCCAGGGCCAGGAACAGCTGCTCGCCGGGGCGGTATCCCGTACGCTGGACGGCCTCCAGGATCACCTCGATGGCCTCCTTGTTGGAACGGAGATCGGGGGCGAATCCGCCCTCGTCGCCCACGGCGGTGGTGAGTCCTTTGCCCTTGAGAACGGCCTTCAACTGGTGAAACGTCTCCACCCCCATCTGCAAGGCTTCGGAGAAGGAGCCGGCCCCGACCGGGAAGACCATGAACTCCTGGATATCCACGTTGTTGTCGGCATGCTGGCCGCCGTTGATGATATTCATCATGGGGATAGGCAGGGTATATTCTTCCTGCTGCCCGGAGAAGTAGGCGTAGAGTGGCAGGCCGGAGGAATTGGCGGCGGCGCGGGCCACGGCCAGGGAGACCCCCAGGATGGCGTTGGCGCCCAGGCGGCCCTTGTTGGCGGTCCCATCCAGGTCGATCATGGCCTCGTCCAGTCCGGCCTGATCCAGGGCATCACGACCGTTGACCGCCCCGGCCAGCTCGCCGTTCACGTGGCCAACGGCCTTGCGCACCCCTTTTCCCAGGTAGCGGCTTTTATCGCCGTCGCGCAGCTCCACCGCTTCATGTTCCCCGGTGGAGGCACCTGAGGGGACGATGGCCCGGCCCAGAGCGCCGTCACTCAGGCGGGCTTCTACCTCGA
This sequence comes from uncultured bacterium, assembly GCA_964621455.1. Classification (GTDB taxonomy): domain Bacteria; phylum Fidelibacterota; class Marinisomatia; order SCGC-AAA003-L08; family TS1B11. The sequence goes on along the minus strand of CAZULW010000015.1, from coordinate 35,391 downwards.
CGGTTGGGTTGCCGCGGGAATCCAGCACCTCGCGGCCGTTGATTGACGCTATGGTAGACAAATTTCCCTCCTGGATTCAGATTGCGTGATCAATTTAACCATAAAGTAGCAGGCCGGAGTGACCTACGTGGGGGGCAGCCGCCCGATCGCTGCCACCCCGAGCCTCCCGCTCTTACTTGTTCTTTCTGATGATTTCCTCAGCTGATCTCTGCAGGGTATCGAGGATTTTCTTTGTGCTCTGGATTTCTCTGATTGCCTGGGCTGCTGTGGGGTCATCGGGGCTAAGGGCCATGGTGTTATCCATGAAGTAGAGCGATTCGGAGTATGCCTCCCGGGCCTGCTTGAAGTACTCCAGGGCTGCTTCCAGCTTGTCAATAGGGATTTCCTCGGCGCTTACGGCCTCCCGATACAGTTCCTGACCCTTCTCGACAGCTTCGTTGCCGATACCGGCATACACCGCGCCGAGGTTGTAATAAACGTCGGGTTCCCGTGGGGCATTTCGACGGGCTTCTTCCAGGACCTCGAGGGCTGCCTGGGAATTCCCGGTCTCCATGTAGGCAGCGGTCAGCCGTTGCAATATGTCAATGTTGTCCGGAAGGATCTGCCGGGCTCGCTGGTAGAAGTCTATCGCCCGCTGGTAATCGCCCTCGTTCCAGGCCGATTCACCTGCCAGGAGCAGCACTCTTCCGTTCTCTGGATCCTGCTTGAGGGCCTCTTCGATGGCGGCTTGCGCCCCTTCCGCATCGCCCAGCTGCCGGAGGCAGAAGACCAGGCTGGTGTAGGCAGAACCCTCTTCGGGCCAGATGAGAATGGCGGTTTCGATGTGGGCCATGGCTTGCAGCAGCTGTTTCCGCTGATCCTCATCAGGAGGCCCACCTCCAGTGGCTTGAAGGACCGAATTGTACAGGTCAGCGCCCCGTTTATATTCTACAGCCCACTCCACCTCTCGCATAATCAGCACCAGCTCCTTGATGGTACTATTCTCGAGCCGCTGCGAGGGGTTTCGCCGCAGAGCCTCTTCCAGCATTCGGTTCATCTCCTCATACCGGCGCTGCTTGGCGTAGACATCCCTGGCAAGGAGAAAGGGCACTTTGGCGTTGTCCAGTTCGGCTTCCAATTCCAGGGCTTTCAGGAAAAACTCTTCCGCTTTCTCCAGCTCGTCCTGCTGCACGTACATTTTGGCGGAGACAAACTCAGAGCTCTCACAGCCCTGATAGATCATGAGCACCAGACCAGCAAGGGTCACGAATAGAAATTGCCTTTTCACGATTTTACCTTTTTTGTTTTGTGTCTTGTATTTATGGTTTCACTACCCCAAATGATAAATATACAGCCATCCTGTCCGGGAAAAAAGCCCTAGTCCATCAGGCCCCGGATGGTTTTCATCCGGCGTTCGATGCCCTCCGGTGTAGCCTGAAGCAGCCCTTCCAGCCCGAAGCCCTCCACCGTGTATGAGGCCGTTGCCGCCCCCCGGATAACCGCTTCTTCGAGGGGGAATTCATTATGATCAGCCATGTGGCCGATGAACCCCCCGGCAAAGCTGTCCCCGGCGCCGGTGGGGTCCACTAACCGGGCGCGAGGGTAAATGGGGATGTGCTTGCGCGCACCATTCGTTGCGAGAAAAGCTCCCCGGTGGCCCTGCTTGATAACCACCACCGATGGACCCGCTGCCAACAGCCACTGAACAGCCGCCTCCAGATCGTCATGACCGGTCAACTGGGCGGCCTCCTCATCGTTGATCAGGAAGATATGCGTCTTCCCCAGCACCGTCTCCAGCTCCTCCCGGTTTTCATCGATCCAGAGGTTCATGGTATCGCTGATGATCCGCTGGGCACCGGGTACATGGGCGCAAACGGCCAGCTGCAGACTGGGTTGGATGTTCCCCAGGTAGACGATCTCTGTGCGGCGGTTCTTGTCGCAGACTGAGGGCTGGAAGTCCTCGAAAACGCCCAGGTGGGTAAAGAGGGTCTCCCGCCCGGTCAGGTCCCGGGAGTAACGCCCCCCCCACCGGAAAGTACTTCCAGGGACCTGCTGAACGTCACTCACATCGACGCCCCGCTCCCGGAACAGTTGCCACCCCTCTTCGGGGTAGTCCGATCCGACCACGCCCACCAGGCGGACGGGGGCGAAGAGTGCGGCGGCCACCGCAAAAAAGGTGGCTGAGCCGCCCAGAATCTCCTGCCGCTGCCCCTGGGGGGTTTCAATTGTGTCCAGGGCGATGGAGCCCACAGTCAGGATGGGCCTTGCAGTCATAACGGGGCCAGTTTAGGATGGGGCAAGGTCGGTGTCAACTAATCCAATCCTTACTCCAGGTCCAGTCCGTAGTGGTCGCTGATATCCAGCGGTGGCAGCCCTTCATTAAGGAGTTTCTGATTCTTGACATACCGCTTACAACACTAAAGAGTTTGGTTAGTCAATTTACCTACGCGGGTTACGGGCAAACAATTATGTTCTCCAGATCCCCGGCGGGATTTGGTTGAGCCAGTCCAATGGCGGGGCTAAATTGTAGAACATAGGGACCATAAAGAGTAAGTAGGCCCGAAGTGACGTGGTATGAATGCAATTGATGTCACGGATTTTGAGGCTGTACTGGAGCGGGTACGTGCTCAAGCCCGTTTTGAAAATGTTCGCATCACCGAACACGCGCACCAGGAAATGGAGGTCAAGGCTATGAAATGCAGTATTGAAGGGTGCCCCGGAGAGTATGAGGAGCGTAAGATCGTCCACACCGTACGCCATCAGGGGCAGGTAACCGTTATTGATCACGTACCGGCGGAGGTTTGTCCGGTCTGTGGTGATGTGCTCCTCAATCCGGAGAGACGGTCCGTCGAATTGAAGTATTGCTGCAAACACCCCCACACCCTGTCAGTAAAGTACCCTTATACGAGTATGCGTGATACGGACTGGCAATTATGCTTCCCTGGGCCGGGGTGAGGGGAGTGTTACATAATAAACCATTTTTGAATCATGGGCCACCTGGAGTACTGCTCGAGCTGCGGCGCCCGCAATGAGACCCGTGAGCTGGAAGGTCGCAAGCGGCGGGTCTGTCCCGAATGCGGGACCGTACATTATGTGAATCCCCGGCCAGCGGTGACGGTTGTAGCGCTGCGGGATGGACAAATCCTGTTGGTCAGGCGGGCGGTCCCTCCGTCGCAGGGCCAATGGTGCCTGCCGGGGGGCTTCATGGAAGTGCAGGAGAGCGCCGCTGAAGCCGCCCACCGGGAACTAAGGGAGGAAACCGGCCTTGATGCCGGCGACCTCTCCTTCCTGGGACTATGCCCTTACCCGGGAGGTATCGACGGCGACCTGCTGGTGCTCGCCTTCATAACCGAAGATTTCACCGGGCAGCCTACGCCCGGGGATGACGCCCAGGAGGTTCACTTCTTCCCGCTTGAGCAGCTGCCGCCCGTGGCTTTCCGCTGCCACCGGGAGATCATCCGCATGTACCTGGAATCGCCGGCAGACCGCAGGGAGGATCTCAAGCCGGGGGAGGTCCTCCCAAAAGGCCGGTCACGCGGCGCCTGATGATTTAACTTGCATCGATGCAGATCCTGGTCCTATATGGCCCCAACCTCAACCTGCTGGGTCTGGTGTCCCGGGGCACCGGCGCCCGCCTGTCCCTGGACAAGCTCGACCGGGCCTTGCGCCGCCGGGCTCACGACCTTGGTGTGGAGCTGAAAATATTCCAGAAGCAGAGCGAAGCCGAGGCCAGTAAAATCATCCAGCGGCAGCGCAACAAGGTGGACGGCCTGCTCCTCGTACCCGGTATATGGGCCAGGACCGGCCATCTCATCCGGGAAACAGCGGCGATCACCCGCCTGCCCCTGGCCGTCTTCCACATGGAACTGGAGAAAGGTCCCTGGGATTATCGTGAGGACTCGGTTTTTAAAGGGGCGGCGGTCTTCGAAGAAAAGGGCGCCGCACCGGAAGAGCTGGCCGCTTTCCTGGAACGCTTTGTGACCCGCCTTACGTCCTAGCCCGCGACGAGTTCCGGTTCCCCAATTCCGACCAGACAATCACACCCACGATCAACGCTCCTCCAAGCCAGGCGATAGGGCCAAGGAACTCCCCGGCGATGGTCATGGCGAACAGGGCCCCGAAGACCGGCTCGCTGGTGAGGATCAAGGCCGTGCGCGTGGGGGAGGTGCGCCGCTGGGCCCAGGTCATGCCCAGAAAGGCCAGGGCCGTCCCCAACAACCCGGTGATCCCCAATCCCCACCACAGCGCAGCGGCGGGGGTTACCTCCCAGCCCGCGACAATCAGGGTAGCCAGGCCAGCCATGACTACTACCGTGAGGAGCTGCACCCAGAAATAGCGCATAGTGTGGATAGTGGGAGCGTAGATGCCCAGGAGAATGATGTGCCCTGCAAAGGCCCCAGCGCAGGCCAGGGTGAGGTAGTCCCCCCGGTTGATACCGGCTCCGCTCAGGGGATTGGTGAGCAGGAACAGTCCCAGTGCCGCCAGCCCGGCCGCCGCCCAGCGCCTGCCCCGGATGCGCCGGTGCCCCAGGCCCCACAACAGGAAGGGGACCAGCACCACGTTCAGCCCGGTAATGAAGGCCGACTTGCTGGCGGTGGTGTAGACCAGCCCCCAGGTCTGGAAGGCGAACCCGAAAAACAGCGATACTCCGGTGAGGACGCCCCCGACCAGCTCCCGGCGGGTGAGCGCCCCGAGCTGGGGGGCCACAACGGCGGTCATGATCACCAGCGCCAGGGTGAAGCGCATGGTCATGAACATGAAAGGGTTGACATAGTCCAGCGAGGCCTTGACCACGGAAAAGGTGGTCCCCCAGACGAAAGCTGCCAGGAGGAGAACGAAGTCGGCTGTGAGGTGTCGTTTGCGGGATGGTTCCATGTCGCGTAGTCAAAGGGTATTAAGATGAGCCGGAAGTTACAGCCGATCCTGAGCGACTGGAATAAACCGCTGGTTTTAGTCAGGTATGTGGGGAAATGGGGGTGGGCTAGCCCCCGCTGCAGGAAAATCCCGACTGGGTAGAGGAGCGGGGGAGCAAATTATTCTTTATTTATTTGTTAATGACTTTATGCATTTAACTTGATTAAACTTAACATTATTATAGTACGGCGACAAAATGAATAAGATTAATCCCTTTTTAGAAATATGATTAATGATGGGCCATATTATATATTATATGTTTATAAGTCATATATGCACTATATATATTCGTTAATTAAATATTAATGAAGGAAATGTCATAATAATGCTTGACATATCTAGATATATCCAGTATATTCCCATTAATTGTGTGAATAATGAGATAGATGCGATCAATCTTGTAACATTATTAATGAAAATAAAAAATGCGAAATATGCCACACTGCAATCTAAAGGAAATTCTAGAAAAGGAGGGGATTAACCAAATTGATCTTTCAGGATCTATAAAAACAGCATATGGTACAATTAACAAAATATGCAATAATCGCTACAATCCCGCTCCAACTTTGAAGAATAAAATTCTTAAAGGAGTAAATAAATTATCTGACAGAATATATACATTGGAAGAGATATTTCCTAATACGGATAAATAAAGCAAAAGGAGGTTGTAATGTTCACCTTTTTCAGAAATATCTTTAGGAAAGCGAAGCCAAGAGGACAAGAGGTAGAAAGATTTATACATAACATTGTTATGTCTTATTCGCATGGAAACGTATATTTACAAATGGGTAGATATGTCACATATAAAAAGGCTCAAGATATGAAACAAAATATATTGAGATATCGATTTAAATAAGAGAAATGCAAAATAATAAATACAAAGAGCTACATGATCTTTTCGCACTTGCTGAAAAAAAGATCAAGCAGGTAGAACAAATAAATCACGAAGGTCTATCTATACCTTCGGTCAATCAGCTAAGATACGCCGGGCAGCATTGTTTAGATTCATTAGTAATCGATGATTATAAAGAAATTGAAAATAATATTTATGAAGCAAAAGACCATTGTAAAAGAGCCATTTATGACGCAATGGAAATAGGTATTGTTACTATACTAGAAAAAATACAAATTTTTAATAAAGATTATAAATACATAACTATTACAGATGTACTACCAGACTATATTAATACCTTGGGCCGGATTAGAGAGATACAATCGTACATAGGAAAAACTTCACGGAGAGACATTGAAAATAATTACGAAGAAATACAAGACATTGACAACAGTTACAAAGAAATACAACTGTTGTTTGATGAAGTTGTTCAAATTGAAAAAGTATTAGAATCAGCAAGGCCGGAACTGAATAAAAAAATAAATAATTGGAGAAGAGGACTCATCTTAGCTCTCATCTCTATATCTATTGCCTTGATCGGAATATTAGTAGCACTACTTAAATAGTTAATTTTTTATCTCCCAAGCCTCAACCGACTAGTTCTACATCAATCCTTTCCAAGGCCTACGACATACCCCGCCCTCGCCGTAGCGATTACCTGACGGCGGTAGGCACTCCAGCCCAGGGCAATGGCCGCAGCGGCGTAGAGGATGAAGGCGATCCAGGTGGCGGTCATGGGGCCGCTAATTTAGATACAACCGGGGACCGGGCCATTAGTGTCAGGGCGGCGCTTGATTACCCAATCAGGATAAGGCCTACTCCAGGGTAAACCTGAGGAACTCGTCGAACCCCTCCAGCAGGCCCAGCAGCCTGCCCTCCCGGTCAAAGCGGAGGATGCGGCCGGTTGATACCTGGCTGACCAGGAAACCTGCCTGCTCCTCGCCGGGCAGGACCGATGCGGGCAAGACCTGAATGTTAGCCAGGTTGGGGTAGTCATTATCCAGGATGGTCACTGGCTGGGGCGACGGCTGGCCTGTGAGATACCCTACTACCCACTGTTCCCCTCCGTCTGTTTTTGCCACGTAGTAGCAGTCCCCGTTCGGGTTTAGGCTGATATCCAGCACCTGGTGGTCGGTGAGATAGCTCGTGAGGTGACCGGCGATGTCAATTCGAACCACTCCCGAGTCGGTGGCCACCCAGCACCCGCCCGCTACGGAATCGGCCGCTATCTGTCTGGGGTAGGGTATGCTGGCAGCAGGTCCCCAGCTGCCACCAGACGCGGGCGGACGCAAGCGGCAGACGATGCCGTCGCCGGAGCCGGTGGGAGTGCTGAGCCAGATGGAGGCCGACCGCAGGTCAAGGGCAAAGGAGGCATTGGGGCTTAATTCCACGGGCAACTTACTATTAATGATAGATGTCCCCGCTGTGTTGGCCTGGAGAATGGCGTCCGGTGCTATCTGCAGGACGTAAACGCCGCCGTCGGTGTCAGCGACCATATCAATGGGCCGTCCGGTGATATCTATTTGCTCGATCCTGGTGAAATCTACGTTCATGTAATAGACCGCCTTGTCCCAATAGTCGGCCACCCAAACCCTGCCCTCCCCGGGCTGGTAGACCACGGCTTTAGGGGAGTAAAAATATTCCCGCCCCAGCACATGGGCCCCGTCATAGCTGATGCGCCAGACGGCGGAGTTGTAGAAGTCCGCGATCCAGAAGTTGTACGGGCCGGGTATCAGGGTGTCCGGCGGTGAGAGGTGGCTCTCTCCCCATTCGGTGACAGCCTGGACGGCGTACGCGTAGGTCGTGTCGTACGTCAGATTCAGGTCCTGGAAGCGGGTGCTGGCGGCGGAGACTGTGTCATAGAAACCGAGCGAGTCGCCACCGACGCTCCGGTAAATAAGATATCCATCCAGGCCATTGACCTCCACCGGGTCCCAGGACAGGTTGGTGGTATCGCGGTTGGCCACGGCCCGGAAGCCGGTCGGCGCGCCATGGGTGATGGGATTATCGGGGTCCAGGGGATTGGCCCGCTCGCGGTCGGAACAAGCCACTGTCATCAGGCCGGTCAGCAGGATCAGCAGGTACCTCATGGGCCGAGGACAAAGGAAAAGGCCACCAGGATGAGGCCGGTTTCGGCCCCCAGGTAGCACCACCCCGCCCGGCGATCCAGGCGTTGGGTCCGATGGAAAAGGTTATTCAGCTCAGCCGGGTCGCCCGATGTCAGGTAGTCCTGGTAAGTTGCTTCGGCCTGTTGATGGTAGTGGTATGACAGTGAGCCGAATATAACCACCATTCCCAGCCCCAGCCAGCGCTGGCCTTTGAGCCAGGTGCTGCGCTCCGGCACGAGAGCCGGATATTCGAAGTACAGGGTGTCAGGGGCGGCACCGACAGGTAAGTGGCCCCCCGGCGGGTCCCATACCGGGAGCATCATGATTGGGGGAAGATCAGGAACTATGCGGACGCTATCGGGCTGCCCATTAGGAGTCTGCCCGAACAGGGGCGTGAAAAAGAGAAGCAGAAACAACAGATCCAGCCGAGGGATCATTCTGATCCCCGGTCAGTGGAGTCGGCCAGCTGCAGGTGAAAGAGTACGTTCCGCCTGTCTGCGACCACAACGCCGCCAGGGGTCAGGCTCGCAATTTCGATAGGCTTTCCCATATCATACCGCCAGAGCTCCCGCCCGGTGGCCAGTTCCAGGGCCAGAAGCCGACCCCGGGCAAAAGCCACCAGGACCGCCAGTGGTGGCTGGCCCCCTATGGCCAGGAGGGGGTGCTTGACTAATCCTTCTCCTTGCACCCGCCAGGCCGGGAAGCCGTCGCTGCCTTGGAGGGCGATGATCTCCCCTGCCGCCGTGGCCGCTACCACAAGGCCGCCGGCAATCAACGGCCGGCTGTAGATAGGGGCAGCCAGCTGAATTTGAAATACCGTCTCCCCGCTGGCTGGATCAACCACCAACAGGCGCCCATCCGAGTCCCCGATAACCAGCCGGCCATTCCCCGACCCCACCACGGCGTTGGGGCTTACCGGAAGCTGCCGCTTCCACAGGTGGGGATAGTCTGCATCAGACTTATTCGCTTGAACGGTTACCGGCTCGGCCTTGATGGGCAGGCCCGTTTCTGGATCAAATGTGGGTGTGTCCGAAGGGTTCCGTATGGGCAAGGCGTAGAGAGCGCCGCCGTCGTTAAGCACCAGCGCCTGATCGTCCAGAACCCAGACGCCCTGGTAGATGCGGCCGGGAAGGTGTTTGCGCCAGGTAAGGCGGCCGTCGGTGATATCGTACGCTGCAACCTCTCCTGTGAGGGAAGCCGTCAGCAACAGTCCCCCGGCCAGTCCGAGCTGCCCGGTGATACCTTCGGCCCGCTGTTTCCAGAGGATCCTGCCCCGTGTCAGGTGATAGGCGTGCAGCTTCTCATCCTGGGATGAGGCAACGTAAAGGTGGGGCCCTTTGCGGTTGATCAGCTGGGCCGTAATGGGCTTGTGCAAAGGCTGCCGGATGGGACCGTCACGCTTGCCGTTCTCCAGGTTGAGACGGTATAACTCGCCGCGATGGGTCGTAATCAGGAGTGCACCAGGTCCCAGGGGCAGCAGTGCGGCTGGTGTGCTGGGCAGCTTGGTCTGCCAGGTCAGCTCCGGTCTTGCGACCAATATCGGGGGATACTCTGGTTCCACCAATTCATCAGGTAAGAGCCTGGGGCCCCGGCCACAGCCCTGGCTGGTCAGACCCGCCAGTATGCAAAGTAGGGCCAGTGTGCCATACCTGATGAGACAGGGGATAGGTGTCCTTGGGACTTGGGGCTTGGGACTCGTAACTCGTAACTCGTAACTCGTAACTTGAAGCATTGCGCTTCAGTAGTCCCAACCGAAGAATAACTGGGTAAACCAGGGACTGTCCTTGGAGCGGAAATTATAGCGCTGCCCGATGTCCAGCCGCAGGACTAAGGCCCCCATGAACAGGCCCCGAAAACCGATGCCGTAGCTGCCGATTATGCCGCGCGGGTCATCTTCCCAGGCTTCTTCCCAGGCCTTGCCCACGTCGAGGAACAGGGCGCCCCGGATGGGTGCCATTCCCACGGCAAAGGATCTCAGGTTCAACACCAGGCTCCGGGCGAACGGAAAGCGGAGCTCCTGGTTGAGCATGATATATTTCCGTCCGAAGACCTCTGTGATGCGATATCCCCGCAGTCCCCAGCTGCCGCCGATGTAAAACCGGCGAATGTCCGTTCCGGTATTATACCACAGCATGGTCCGCTGGGCGAACGTCAGGCTGCGGGTGAGGCGCAGGTAGACCCGGTTGTCGAACAGGGCCGAATAGTTATGAATCTGAGACCCGGCGAAATCGAAGGTGAGGCCCCCGGTTACCCGCAAGCGCCATCCATCAACAGGACCGGTAGGCTGCCAGAGAGAATTATCGTGAACAAAGGAAAGGTAGTTGGATAAGAGCAGGGCCTCCTCCTCCTCCTCCTTGATGCCGTAGAAAGATTTCCGGGACTGCCACAGACTGCCGCTCAGCTCCACCCGCCGAAAGACGTTGAGGGGATAGTTCATGGCTGCCCTGACACCAAGGGATTTTTCAAAAAAGAAACCCTGGTACGGGTCCCGGTAGTAATAGTTAGCAAACCGGAAGATGCCCCAGGCATGGTTGACGCGGTGTTTCAGGTTGGCGGCGGTAACGGCAATATTAATATGACTCAAGAACTCCGAGCTGGTCTGGGCCGTATTGGCCAGGAGGAAGTGGTAGTACCGGTCACCCAGCATATCGGATACGCCCAGCTGCACCCCGCCCAGCCAGCCGAAAATAGGGTCTTGGGCTACAGCCGTTTGGGCGATATCGAGGCTGTATTTAAGCCGGTATGGGCGGGATTCGACGCCAGTTTTCCCTTTGTAGCGTGGGAGAGGCCAGCTCTTGGCGGCAGCTGCCGAACTTGTAATTCCGTTTTGATACCGTGAGTGGTCGGTGTCCGCCGATGTCATATGAAGCTGGAAACTATACTCCTGGAAGGTGGTGATGATCAGGCTGTCACCCGCCAGGGGAAGTACGTCCACGGCGCCGGTATGCAGGTTGGTGAAGGGCGACAGGGTCAGGGGCGGGGTGTTGATCAGAGTATCTGACGGAAGGGTCAGGCGCCAGATGTTGGGCGTGCCGGACCGATCGGATACGAAGTGAATCGCCGTCGGATCATGGGAAGACCATCGCGGCTTCTGGTCCTGATATGGGCCGGAGGTGACCATACGGATCTGGTTGTCTGCCAGGTCAAGCACAAACAGGTTGGTACCGCCATCCAGCACTGGCCGGCCCCGGTCGGAGCTGAAGACGACAGCGCTGCCATCAGGGCTGAAGCACGGTTCGCGGTCAAGGTAGATATCATTTGTCAGGCGCACCGCTTCGGGTTCCCCGATCCCGGAGGGCCCCATTCGGATAGTCCACAGGTAGATGTCTGTCTGCCCACCCCGGTGCTGGGCGGAGAAGACAATGCGGTTACCATCGGGGGACCACACCGGGGAGCGGATAGTGATCAGGTCGGGGTGGGCGAATTCAGCAAACGGTTCGATGCGCCGGCTGGCTCCTTCCACCAGGGCTTGGAGGTCCGCCAGCCGGATCACGTCATGCTCGAAAGATTTAGCCACAAAGGCCAGGATGCCGTCGGGAGACACGCTCAGGCCGCTCTGGAGAAAGTGAAGGGACTCCATATCCGGGCTGCGCTCGCCGCGGATCACCACCTGTTCCTTTGGATTATCCAGCGCCTGACGGTAGATATTGGTGTACCCGTCGCGGGTGGAAAGGTAGACCACGTGGGCTTTGCCGGTGGCGTCCCGGTAAACAGCCGGGCCCACGTTGGCTCCCATACGGGTTAGCGTACGAGCATTTTGACCGGGCAAGGATTGCCGTGCGAGGCTCTCCGCGGCCGCTTGTTTGAGAGTAAATCGCCAGCCGCGAGTCAACTTCAAGTAGGGCTCTCTGGTGACGGCAACCAGGGCTTCCTCGAAGGTATCGTAGTGGCAGTATTCCTCCATGATCTGGCGGATGCGATCCGCGCCATATTCCTCTTCAAGGTAGCGCAGGAAAGATTGACCCTCCTTGTAAAGCAGGAAACCCGCACCAGCCAGGGACAGGCTTTGAAGGGGCAGGAGGTGCTCATGCAGGAGGGCGTCCCGGATGACCATCTCCGCCTCGGTATCCCACCCGGTGGACCACCACTCGGCCAGACCTTCTGTAAACCACAGCGGCGGGTGGCGGTAGTTCCAGATGCCAGCTTCCTGGGCCTTGGCGCTAATCTTGGCGTGCATGAATACGTGCACCAGCTCGTGGCGGATGACTTGCCGGAAGTCGTACATGGAGCCGTTGTTGGGCAGAACCACCCGCCCTTTCATGAATTCGAAAAAGCCTCCCACCCCTTCAGGTATCAGGTATGGTATCGTGTTGGTTTGCTGAAAATGGAGGGGGTTGCTGTATATCACCAGAGGCACCAGGCGGGCCAGCGTATGGTTGAACTTCTGCTCCATTTCGCTGTAGGCCTCCTCCGCCCAGAAGGCCGCCGCCTGCGCCAGAGTCTCCTCAGCCGGGTAATAGAATATCTGGAAGTGGGGAGTAGTGAGAACCTGCCAGTCAAACTGCTCGTACTGGATCTTGTTGCGGCCAAAATAGAACTGGCCGTGAAGGGCGCTCAGTAAAAACATAAGCACCCATACATACCCACAGCTCTGGCAGATGATCTTCCAGATGGTTATCTTTAAGAGATGGAGATGAGACATCACGCTACAAACACCTATTACTCCATGCGGGAAAATAGACATTGGCCGCCGGGAAATCCACCCTTGCCGTCAATGACGGCGGGAATTTAAACAATTTATCGTAACCACCACGGCAGTTACTATCCCTGGACCGCCTGGAAGACCGTACATGATTACTTGGATGTGTTTGGCTCAAGGAGATAAGTTTCAATCAGTCAGGCACTTGAGGCGGGACATGAATATGACACCTTTCACAGGAAACGGGACCTGATGGCCGGCTGGGAGAAATGGCTCTGGGGCGGTCTGGGCTGGGCCATGCTGGGCCCCATCGGTGGGATTCTGGGCTTCGCTATGGGCGCAATACGGGATCAGGCTAGTGATGAGGCTTACGGCCGCGGTAAAGAAACCTACCCCCGCACCCGCCCGGGCGACTTCGGCGTGTCCCTGCTGGTCCTGTTTGCCGCCGTTATAAGGGCCGATGAGGAGCTCGGCAAGTCCGAGCTGAACTTCGTCAAGGACTTCTTTATCCGGAACTTCGGCGAGGCATACGCCAGGGAACGCATGACCCTGTTCAAAGACATCCTTGAGCAGAACTATCCTTTGCGGGACGTATGCCGCCAGATCCGCCGCCACATGGACCACCCCTCCCGCCTGGAGCTGATCCACCTCCTTTTCGGGCTGGCCCAGGCCGACAGCCGGGTCCATAAGGCCGAGAGCCTCGTCATCGGCCAGATCGGCGGCTATCTGGGTATCTCACGCGCCGATTACCAATCCATCAAGGCCATGTTCGTCAAGGACACCACCAGTGCCTATCGCATTCTGGAGATTGAGCCCGGCGCCGACGAGGAGACGGTCAAGAAAGCCTACCGCCGGATGGCCAACAGGTACCACCCTGACAAGGTAAACCACCTGGGTGAGGACTTCCTGAAAGTGGCCGAGGGTAAGTTCAAGGCCATCAATGAGGCCTACCAGGAGATTCAGCAGGAGCGGGGCTGGGCCTGAGAGATTGAAAATTGTCGAATGTCGATTGATGATTGAAGCACGAGCGGTAAGTTCCAGGGGCAGCAAACTGAGGAGGCGCAAATGAAAGACCGCCTGCCGCGTATGAGCATCAAAATCGACACCACACCGGACGAGTTCCTGCGCCGCATCGAGACCCTGGCCCTGCAGATCGGCGAGTTCGTCGTGGAATCGGAGCGGGACCCGGCCGGCGACGGCAAGGTAACCGCCCTGCACCTCAAACCCATTCTAGTGACCCAGCACCGTGAGTTGACGGGCCGCATTATCGCCGTACCCGAATCCCCGGACCGCGTGACCGTTGAGGTCCTTGCCGCCCGCTGGTACCCCGATCCCCCCACGTACCGGGCCTACGTGACCGCCGCCCGGGACATCTTCAAGCCCCTGCTGAACCAGTACAACCGGAAGTTCCATACCAACCGCAAGCTGCAGGTCCAATCCCAGGCCGCCACCGAGCCGCGCCTGCCCGCCCTGGCTTCCCAGGTGTTCGACCGGTTCGTGGACGAGGCCAACAAGAGCGCCCTGCGCAACCGGGACTGGCAGCGGTTCTACCACTTCATCTGGCACTGCGCCGCATATAACATCCACGTCAATCGGGACGACGTCCATCGCCTGCTGGTGAGCGCCGGCTTCACCATCGAGCACGCCGCCGACCTGGCCGACATCTTCGAGCACGGGCGGGCGCTGCTGATACATAGGCGGGCTGGGTGAAATATCTTGCGGAGATAAAATCCACGTTATTTGCAGAGGAGCATAAAATCACATAATTAGGATATCACAATGGCCTTACCACGCTACAAAGACATAGTAGACCTCATCAAGCAGGGCAACACCGCCGAGGCCCAGAAGCAGATCCTGGCCCTGCGGGAGGCGGCCCTGGAACTGCAAGAGGAGAACGCCGAGCTCAAGGAGAAGATTGGCCGGCTGGAGGAGGAGCTGCGCCTCAAGGGGCAGCTGGTCTTCGAGAAGGGGGTCTACTTCCTGGTGGAGGACGACACGAAAGACGGCCCCTACTGCCAGCGGTGCTACGATAAGGAGACCAAGCTGGTGCGGCTGCAGGATGACGGCGATCACTGGTTCTGCTACGGCTGCAGCCACGGCTATGCCAAGACTCCCTTCTCGCCGCCCGTCTGATGGTCCCCTCGCTGGCCTCCGTCCTGCCTGGGTGCTATTCTGCTCCGACGGCTGGCGGACCTCAGGGCAGGCCCTTCGTCAAAGCTCAGGGCAGGCCTCGACGGCAAGTAACTTCCCCCCAGGAACGCAAGCAATGCCATAATATTTCTTGCGTATTAATAATATTGCTTGTAAAATAACAATTGGTAAGCAATATGATTAAAGTGCAAGAATAACACCCGCATCTTGAAGTATTAAGTTGAAAACCAAAGTCACCTCCAGAGGGCAGACCTCCATCCCGGCCCGGATCAGGCGGGAGTTTGACATTACCGAGCGGACCATGCTCGACTGGGAAGTGGAAGAGGGGCGCATCGTGGTCTATCCCATCCCGGAGAACCCGTTCGAGCAACTGAGGGGCATTGCCCGGCACATCGGCCCGTCGGTGGCGGACCTGCTGGCGCAGCGCCGGCTCAACGGGGAGCAGGAAGATTAAGACCTACGTCCTTGATACCTCGGCGATCCTTACCTTCCTCAAGGCCGAGTCCGGGATTGAGGTACTTGATGAGCTGTTTCGCGGCCGGGACAACCGGTACATTATTTCCTTCCTTACCCTCTACGAGATCTATTACACTACCTTCCGCAACCATTCCAAGAACGCCGCCGATTTCCTTTTGAGAACCGCGATGCAGCTTGGTTTGGAAGTCAATTATGAGAATGAATTGGATGAGGCCATCTCCGCCGGCACCATCAGTGGCGTCTTCCCGGTTTCCCCCGTGGGCGCCTGGGTCGCCTCCCTGGCCTACCGCCGCCAGGCCACCCTGGTCCACAAGGACCCCGCGTTTGAGGCGCTGGCAGACCATATTGACCTGTTAACGATCCCTTATGAATGACGAGAGCCAGGACCATGACCCCTTGGATCAACCTCATCTGCCTCATCATCGCCACCAAGCTTTTCCTCTATTTCTACGTGAAAAGTGTGGGTCCGGCGGCGCTGAAGAAAAGGATTGGTAAACGGGCCACCTCCGGCGAGTCCGGCAAGGTTGCTCAGGTCATAAAAGTGATTGCACTCCCATAGTTGGGAGAGGTGCTTGGCATTGGCACTTCCATCCTGATAAATTGCCACCCACTATGAAACCAGGCAGACTCTTTGCAGGCTTGGCCCTCTGGGCTGGACTTTTGTTTGCCGGTGATGTCCGGGGCCAGGACCTCACCGTGCAGGCGCCTCCTTTTGTCCTCAAGGGAGTACCTTTCTCCGTAACTATCATGGGGCAGGTGTCGGATTCGGTGCAGATTCGCCTTGATGGTGATCACTTGCCCCACGGCCCGGCGGAGTGGGACGGAGAGCAGACCCGTGTCCCAGACGTAATTGTGCCGACCCTTGGTGACCGGCGGCTGGAGGTCCTCACTTCCACCGGCGTCGGAGAGGCCCGGGTTTATGCCCTGCCGGGCGTGGTCAGCATCCTGCCACCCCTGATGGCCATCGCCCTGGCGCTCATCACCAAACAGGTGCTGCTGTCGCTCTTCTGCGGCATCTGGCTGGGGGCCGTTTTCACACTGGGCGGCTACAGCCCTTTCTACGCCTTACTGCGGACGGTGGACACTTACCTCATCCGGGCCATTACCGATCCCGATCACATGCGCATCGTCCTGTTCACCATGACCCTGGGAGGCATGGTGGGGATCATCTCCCGTAGCGGCGGCACCCACGGCATCGTCCAGGCCCTGGCCCGCCGCGCCCATAGCCGACGCAGAGGGCAGCTGGCCACCTGGCTGATGGGGATGCTTATCTTCTTCGACGATTATTCCAACATCCTCCTGGTGGGCAACACCATGCGTCCCTTCACGGACAGGCTGAAAATCAGCCGGGAGAAGCTCTCCTACCTGGTGGATTCCACCGCCGCCCCTATTGCCAGCATTGCTATTGTCTCCACTTGGATTGGCTTCGAGATCGGTCTTATTAACAGCAGTTTTCAAGCTCTGGAGATTCAGGGCAATGCCTACGTGACTTTCATCGCTTCCATCCCCTATAGTTTTTACTCCTTGATGGCTCTGGTGATGGTTGCACTGCTCGCCGGCATGGGTCGTGATTTTGGTCCCATGTATCGGGCCGAGCGGCGGAGTCTTACGGAAGGAAAGGTCCTGCGTGACGGGGCTAAGCCCCTACTGGATAAGGAACTGGCGAACCTCCTGCCGCCGGAAGGAACAAAGAGCCATTGGTCCATGGCCGTGCTGCCGATTGTGTCCATGATACTGATATTGGTGGTGGGGTTTTACCTGGATGGCAAGGCCAATCTATCCGAAGTATCCCTACTGGGAGAAGCCAGCAGTCATATGCTGCGGGAAATAATCGGCGCGGCCAACTCCTTTCAGGTACTCATCTGGGCCGCTTTTGGCGGGACGGTGGTGGCCGGTTCCCTGGCCATAGGGCGAAGAACCCTGACGATGGGGGCCACAATGGATGCCTTTCTGGTGGGCTTTAAAGCCATGATCGTGGGTATCATCATCCTCACCCTCGCCCGCTCCCTTCAGATGGTGACCGGTGACCTGCACACCGCCGATTATATTTTCCATGTCACAGAAGATATCCTGAATCCCCGCCTGCTGCCGGCCATCACTTTTATTATTGCCGCCCTGACCAGTTTTTCCACCGGGACGTCGTGGGGCACCATGGCCATCCTGGTGCCGCTGGTCATTCCTCTGGCCTATATCATACCCGCCAACGCCGGACTGTCGGAAGCCTCCCAGCAGGCCATCTTCCTGGGAAGCATCGGGGCGATTCTCTCCGGGGCCATATTCGGTGACCACTGTTCACCCATTTCGGATACCACCGTTATGTCGTCCATCGCCTCCGGTGCCGACCACATAGATCACGTCCGCACCCAGCTGCCCTACGGCCTGCTGGTGGCCGGCGTAACCTTGGTCCTGGGATACATCCCGGCAGGGTTCGGCGTGAATCCCTATCTGAGCAACCTGCTGTCGCTGGGGCTGCTGGCGCTGGTGGTCTGGCGGTTTGGGCGGGACCCCGAGAAGGAGCTAACCGCTGCGGGCTGATACCCCGGGGCGGATTTGCACCTGTTCGATCCGCCGCGGGGTGGCTTTCCTGATAACCACCTGACCGAAGGGAAGATAGATCCGTTCACCCTTGTGGGGGAGGCGGTCCAGGATAGCGGTAAGGTACCCGGCGACGGTCTCATACTCCCCTTCCGGGATATTCAGCTGAAACCGCCGGTTGAGTTCCTCCACCTTTGTTCTGCCGTCAGCCAGCACGGAGCCGTCGGGCAGCTGCGCCATCTCGGAGACCTGGGTATCGAATTCATCTTCGAAATCCCCGAAGAGTTCCTCGAAGAGGTCTTCCGGGGTGGCCAGGCCGGCCGTTCCGCCGTACTCATCCAGAACAATGGCGATGGGGTGCCTGGCCCGCTGGAGCTGCTTAAGCACGTCCATAGTGGTATTGGAGTCGGGCACCATGGTCGCCGGGCGGATGATGGAAGCCAGGTCACTGGGAACCTTGAAGACGTCGTACAGGTAAACCACGCCAATGATATTATCCAGATTATCCCGGTATACCGGCAGCTTGGAATATCCCGACTCGATGAAAGTATGTACCACTTTGCTCAATTCGTCGGTTTCCGAGACGGCGCAAATGTCGGTTCGGGGGGTCATGGTACTGGAGACCGGGGTTTCACCCAGGTCGAAGACCTGCTTGATGAGCTCCTTCTCGCTTTCCGGCAGAACCCGCGTATCTTTCTGGCCGGCGAACAGCAGCTTCAGGTCCTCGCGTTCCAGAGTGGTTTCCCGGCGAGGGCCCGGCCCGGCCCGATCCCCGGGGCTGAAATGGGCACTGACCTTCCGCAGCGGAACGGCAATGGGGGCCAGCAGCAGCTGCCAGAGACGCTGGAGGGGGGCCACGATTCGGAGGAAGTGGTTGGGACGTTCCCCGGATAGCGTTTTGGGCAATACCTCGCCAAACAGTAGGATAGTAGAGGTGATGACCACCAGGACCACGACGGGATGCCACCCGAGCCGCACCAGGAAGACAGTAGCAAAGCTGGTGGCAACGACATTGGACAGGGTGGTACCCACCAGGACGCTGACCAGGAAGCTGTCCGGGTCGCCCATCAGCCGTAGGGCCCGGACGGCTCCCCGCCGCGCCTGCTTGGACCATACTTCCATCTGGAGCGGGTTGGCGGAAATGAACGCCATCTCGGACCCGGAGAAAAAAGCCGACAGGGCCAGCCCTGCAAAAGCCAGGGTCAACTCAAGCATGATCAAACAGGCCCGTTCCGGCGGCCCGGCCAATCAGCGGGGGAGCCGCGGCGGTACGTCCGGCTATGGGGAGATGGAGACCCCGGCATCGGCCTTCGGGGAGGGGACGTGTTGACATATTTCTCAGAGACGCCCGATTCGCGTGTTTAAATTGCATATTCGCAGGTGACTAACCGTCCGTGTCGTATAATAGATCAGTCAGGACCAAAAAGCAAGCAGAAGTGACAGAGAGTTCCATTGAAGCCCCCAGGTGCCGCGGTCACCTGATTACCGAGTACCGCAATCCCCGCTCCGAGGAGCTGGACCGCATGTCGGTCATGGAGGTTCTGGAGCTGATCAACGATGAGGACGCTGCGGTTCCGGGGGCGGTGCGGAAGGCGTTGCCCCGGATCGCCGAGTTCGTGGAGCGGGTGGTGCAGAGCTTTCGCTCCGGGGGACGGCTGATTTACGTGGGGGCCGGAACCAGCGGCCGCCTCGGCGTCCTGGATGCCGCCGAATGTCCACCCACCTTTTCCGTTTTCCCGGAGCTGGTCAGGGGGATCATCGCCGGGGGCGCTCCGGCCTTGACCTCTTCCGTGGAAGGGGCGGAGGACCTTCCCGAGAAAGGCGCGGAAAGCCTGAAAGGGCTGGATCTCTCAGCGAAAGACTGCGTCCTGGGCATCGCCACCGGCGCCACCACCCCTTTTGTACATGGTGCCCTGGCCTACGCCCGGAAGGTGGGGGCCGGCACCGGGTTTCTGGTGTGTACCAGCGAGGATGCCATCCGCGGGCACGCCGATGTCATTATCCCGGTGGTGGTGGGACCTGAAGTGGTGACCGGCTCAACGCGGATGAAAGCTGGCACGGCTACCAAACTGGTGCTGAACATGATCACCACCACCGCCATGGTGCAGCTCAACAAGACCTACGGCAACCTGATGGTGGACCTTAAGGCCCTCAACGCCAAGCTGTGGGACCGGGGCGCACGCATCATATCCGAAGTTGCCCGGCTCACCTACGAGGAGGCCCTTGACGTGCTCAAGCAGGCCGATGGCGAGGTGAAGACGGCCCTGGTCATGGCGCAGCGGGGATTGTCGGCAGAGGATTCGCGCAGCAGGCTCAAGGATCTGGACGGCTCCCTCCGCGGGGTGCTGGAGAGCGGGGACTGAGCCCTGGCAGGGGACGACCAGGCGAAGACGGTTCTGGGACTCATGTCCGGGACATCCATGGACGGGGTGGACGCCTGCCTGGCCCTCATTCGCCTGTCAGCCGGCCGGCTCGAGTTTCAGATCCAGGATACCGTGACCGTTCCCTTTATGTCGGGCGAGAAGGAGGCCATTGCCCGGTCCCTCACCGGTACCGCGGACGATGTAGCCGCGCTGCACTTCCGCCTGGGGGAAGCGTACGCCCGGGTCGCCGGGGATTTCCTGGAAGGACGCCCGGTTGACCTGGCGGGCTGCCACGGACAGACCGTCGCCCACCGCGACCGACGCTACACCCTGCAGGTGGGCACCCCGGCGCATCTCAGCCAGACCCTGAAGGTGCCGGTAGTCTCCAATTTCCGCGAGGCCGATGTGGCGGCGGGCGGGAACGGCGCCCCGCTGATGCCCTTCCTGGACTGGCTGCTCTGCCGCTCCCGGCCTGCGGCTGCTGTCGTTCTCAACGTGGGTGGTGTGGCGAATATTTCCGCAGTCACTCCGGATATGGACCAGACGGAGGTGGTGGGCTTCGATACGGGGCCGGGCATGGGGCTCATTGACGAGGCGGCCCGGTTGCTGTTTGATAGCCCATCCGACCTGGACGGCCGCTACAGCGCCGGTGGAACCATGCGGGAGGAGATTTTGACTGATCTCATGGCGCATCCCTTTATCCGCCGCCGCCCGCCCAAATCGACGGGCCGGGACGAGTTCGGCGGGGAGCTGGTCAGGCGGCTGGCGGACAAACATGCCGTGCCGCCGGCCGACCTGCTGCGGACCCTGGTACGGTTCACCGCCAGGTCGGTTGCCGATAACATACGCCGGTTTGTTAACTTTCACGATGCGGTAGAGACCCTGATCACCAGCGGCGGCGGGGTGCACCACCCACCGCTCATGGCCGACCTGGAGGCGGATCTGCCCGGCTGGGAAGTGGCTACCTCCCGGGTGCTGGGCATCGACCCGGATTTCAAGGAGGCGCTCCTGGTGGCGGTCCTGGCGGTAGCCTGTGTCCGGGGAATACCGGGCAACATGCCGGGCGTTACCGGCGCCCCGAGGCTGGTGGTTCTCGGTCAAATTACAGCAGGATAGGAGGCCGATTTGCAGGACTACATATTTCGCAAGTACGATATTCGCGGGGAGGTGGAACGGGACTTCCCGCAGCCGGTTGTTGAGAACCTCGGGCGGGCATTCGGCACCTTTGTCCGCCGGGAAGGAAGTACCACCATCGCCCTAAGCGGTGACGTCCGCCTTACCACGCCCAGCCTCAAGGAGTGGTTCGCCCGGGGACTCCTGGAGACCGGCACCAAGGTGGTGGATATGGGTATAGTACCTACTCCGACCAACTACTTCAGCATGTATCATCTGCAGGTGGATGGGGCGGTGCAGATTACCGGCAGCCACAACCCACCGCAGTTCAACGGCTTCAAGCTGTCATTCAGGAAGGCAGCCTTCTATGGTGACCAGATCCAGGGGCTGCGGATGCTCATCGAGCGGTCGGACTTCGAGTCCGGCGAGGGCAGTATGCGCCAGGAGGACGTCCTGACACCGTATATGGACCTGCTGACCGATAAGATCAAGCTGGATCGTCCCTTGAAGGTTGTGATGGACTGCGGCAATGCGACGGCGGCCCTGGCGGCTCCCGAGCTTTTCAAGCGGCTGGGAATAGAGCTAACCGAGCTTTACTGCACGGTGGACGGCAGCTTCCCCAATCATCACCCGGACCCCACCGAAGTGGAAAACCTGGAGGACCTGATCGCGGTCGTCAAGAAGGGCAGCTACGATTTCGGGGTGGCCTACGACGGCGACGGCGACCGGTTGGGCGTGGTGGACGAGCAGGGGAATATCATCTTTGCCGACACCCTCATGGCCGTGTTCCTGGAGGAGGTGGCCCGCCCTGGTGAGGCCATTATCTTCGACGTGAAGTGCTCCCAGGCCCTGGAGGAGGAGATCACCCGCCGGGGGGCCGTCCCGCTCATGTGGAAGACGGGGCACAGCCTGATCAAGGAGAAGATGCGGGAGCAGCAGGTAACCTTTGCCGGCGAGATGAGCGGGCACCTCTTCTTCGGCGACGAGTACTTCGGCTATGATGACGCCATCTACGCCTCCCTGCGTCTGGCCCGGCTGGTTTCCCGCCACCGGCGGCCCCTGTCGGCCCTGACGGCCGAGATTCCCGCCTATCACAGCACACCCGAGATGCGACTGGAATGCCCTACAGATGAGGAAAAGTTCAAAATCGCCCGGGCGGCGGAGACGTACTTCAAGGCCCACTACGACTGCATAGACATCGACGGCGTGCGGATCAGGTTCGGCGACGGGTGGGGGCTGGTACGCGCCTCCAACACCCAGCCGGTCATCGTGTGCCGCTTTGAAGCCCGGACACCCCAGCGCCTGGAGGAAATCAAGTCCCTGGTACTTACCAAGCTGCAGGATCTGGGACAGATCGAACTGCCCCAATGACCCTCGCCCCCGGCGACCTCAATACCCTTCGAAAGCGGATCAACAATCGGCTGGGGGAAATCTATCCCCGCGGGCCGCGCCTGCTGGCCGAACCGGTGCACTACGCCCTGGCCGGGAAAGGCAAGCGTCTGCGGCCCACCCTCACGCTGCTGACCTGCCGGGCCTGCGGTGGCAGGGAAGCGGATGCCCTCCACGCCGCCGTGGCCGTCGAAGTCCTCCACAATTTCACATTGGTACACGATGACATCATGGACCAGGACCATACCCGGCACGGTCAGGCGACAGTGCATACCAAATGGGACGATAGCGTAGGGATCCTGGCCGGGGATGCCCTGTTCATTCTCGCCCTGGCGGAGCTGCGCCGGTCGCCCGTCAACGTGGAGGCGCTGACCTCCGCCTTCGCGAGGGGGGCCCTGGCGGTCTGTGAGGGACAGGCCCTGGACAAGGAGTTCGAAGCCCGGCCCTCGGTGACGCTGGACGAGTACCTCCAGATGATCGACCTGAAGACGGGCTATATGCTGGGGCTGGCCGCCGAGCTGGGAGCCATCTGCGCCTCCGCCAGCCGGGAACAGACTGAGGGTGTACGGCGTTTCGGAAACCTCCTGGGACGGGCCTTTCAGGTGCAGGACGATCTGCTGGAAATCTTTTCTGATGCCGGCACCATGGGCAAAAGCCTGGGCAGCGACCTGCTGGCCGAGAAGAAGACCTATCTGATGATTGCCGCCCTGGACCGGGCTCCCGATCAGGTGCGGCAGGCGGTGGAAACGGCCCGGACCGACCTGGAGGCAGGGCTGGCGGCACTGCGGGAAATCCTCCTCATTAAAGGCATCCGAGAAGAAGCGGAAGCCACGGTGCACCATACGGTTGATCAGGCCATGAAGGAGCTTCTGCCACTGGGCGAGCGGGCCGGCCTGCTGCGGGAGTTTGCCCACCTGGTGCTCGGTCGTAAGAAGTAATTGGGTGGCGGGCGCCCATTCAAAGGCTAACTTAAAATTAAATGACAATGACCGGAACTGATATAAGAAGGCGAATCGAACGCCTGGACACTTCGGACATGTGGTCGGCCATCAAGGGCTGCCCCGGGCAGATTACCCACATCCTGGACACCTACGCCGGTTGGGCGCCGCGGCAGGCCGTCAAGGCGCCGCAGCAGGTCCTTTACCTGGGTATGGGAGGTTCGGCAATTGGTGGGGATCTGGTACGGGTATGGACCGAGCGGCTATCCAGGGCTCCCATGGCGGTGGTACGGGGCTACACCGTGCCCCGTTGGGTCGGCGCGGGGACGCTGGTGCTGGCCTCCTCGTATTCCGGCGACACGGAGGAAACCCTGGCGGCTACGCGTCAAGCCGCCGAGCAAGGGGGGCGGGTTGTTGCCGTTGCCAGCGGCGGCCAGCTGTCCCGGCTCAGCCAGACTGAAGGCTGGGACTTCGTCCAGATTCCGGGCGGGCTCCAGCCCCGGGCGGCCATCGGCTATTCCCTGGCAGCCGTCGCCCTGGTCCTGGTGGGGTTTCAGGTGTTGCCCCCGTCGGTCCTGGACGAGCTGTCCGCCGGCGCCCGGCTCATGGCGGCTGAGGGTGAGTACTGGGGCGATCCGGACCGGTCCGAAAATGAAACCCTGGGGACGGCGGGGCTTATCGGGAAGCGGCTGCCGGTTGTCTATGGCGCCATGGGCACCACCGAAGCTCTGGCCCTCCGGCTGCGGTGCCAGCTGGCCGAAAACAGCAAATTGTTCGCCAGCCACCACGTACTCCCGGAACAGAACCACAACGAAATCGTCGGCTTGGCCGAGCGCATCAAGGACACCGGCGACGCGCTGGTCATCTGGCTGACGGATGCGGATGATCACCCCCGGGTGAAGCTGCGCCAGGAGCTGGCCGCCCGGCTCATGGGAACAAAGGGACAGCCGCAGTCAGCGCCGCCCATGGAATGTACCCTGGCCGGCAGTGGCGGGAGCCTCATCCAGCGGAACCTTTCCCTGCTCCACAAGATCGATTGGCTGTCCTACTACGCGGCGCTGCTTCGGGACTGCGACCCTTCAGCAATAGAAATCCTGACTCAGCTCAAGAATGAAATGAAGCCGGGGTAGCACTTGCAGAGGGTTTCCTTGACAAGCTTCTAAGCAGAGGGTATATTGCCTACTGAAATGATACAAGTTCAGGTTGAGAAGATATCGTTTTATCCTCCGAGCAAGGGCTACGCGGTCCTGCTTAAAGAGGCGACGGGTGAGCGCCTCCTTCCAGTGATTGTGGGTAGTTTCGAGGCCCAGTCTATCGCCCTGGCCCTGGAGGAGGTCCCGATGCCCCGCCCCATGACCCACGATCTCTTCTGTACCATTCTGGAAGACCTCAGCGTGGAGGTCCGTGAAGTCGTAATTTCCGAGCTTCTGGAAGGGACATTCTACTCGAAAATCAGCCTTGTCAGCCAGATGGGGACTACCGACGTGGACGCGCGTCCCAGTGACGCCATCGCACTGGCCCTCCGGGTCGGCGCTCCTATTTACGCATCGGAGTCGGTGATGGAGGAAGCTTCAGTCAAGGAAGTGGTGGAGCAGCCGACCTCTCCAATAGCCGCCACATCCTCGGATAGTGCCGGACGCCAGGCCCCCAAGCAATATCTGAAGCGGCTGCAGGAACAGCTGGATCAGGCCGTGACGGATGAGAATTACGAGGAGGCAGCGGAAATCCGCGACAAGATCAGGAAGGTCCAAACCGAAACCAGCAGGCAGTGAGCAGCGCCTCAGCTCAGCTCCCGCAATAAGACATCCAGTGCCAGTTCAGCCGCTTCCTGCTCAGCGGCTTTTTTATTGTCGGCCTGAGCGCTCTCGAAGGTGCGCTTGCCAATCCGCACCTGGACCACGAATATCTTGTCGTGCTCCGGCCCCTTTGTCTGGAGTAGCTGGAACCGGAGGTTACCGAGATCCCTCTGATGGCAAAACTCGATGAGGCGGCCCTTGTGGTTGACTAACCCAGCCGCCACCTTCTCGCGTTTCAGCAGTGCCCGCCTGATAAACCGCTCCACCACGGCCATGCCGCCATCCAGGTAAATGGCGCCGATCAGGGCCTCCACGGCATCACCAACCAGGTTTCGCCGCACTTTGGCGTCGTTCAGCCGCACGCCACTGTCGACCTGCAGGAACTTATGGACTCCTAGCTCCTCCCCAACGCGCGACAGGAAGCTCTTACTCACCAGAGCCGAGCGCCGACATGTGAGATCTCCTTCGGAGTCGTTCCCGTAGTTGGCATACAGATAGGCAGATACCGCCTGGCTGAGCACGGCATCACCCAGAAACTCGAGGCGTTCGAAATTCCGGGAGGAGCTGTCGGTGACGCTGCGGTGGGTGAGGGCCTGTTCCAGGAGGTGGGAATGCTTAAAGCGATGACCCAGCCGCCGCTCCAGATCACCGGTTCTATTTGCCCGGCGTCCTTTCACGGAGTCGAGCAGCCGGCGGAACGATGCCACGGCGTTAGGCGGAGAACCGCTTGAACAGGAGGACGGCGTTGTGCCCTCCGAAACCAAAAGTGTTGCTCATCCCGTATTCGATGGCATGTGGGGTCGGGCTGTTGGGGGAGTAGTTTAGATCACAATCGGGGTCCGGTGTGCAGTAGTGGATGGTGGGGGGCACTTCCTGCCGCCTGAGGGCCAGAATGGTAGCGATGGCCTCCGCCCCCCCGGAAGCCCCCAACATGTGCCCGGTCATGGATTTGGTGGAGCTGACTATAATTGTGTTCTTGGCGTGGTCGCCAAAAACTGTTTTGATAGCTATGGTTTCGCTTTTATCGTTATACGGCGTTGAGGTACCGTGGGCGTTGATATAGCCCACTTCACCGGGCTGTAACGCGGCGTCCTCGAGGGCCCGACTCATGGCCCGGGCGGCCCCTTCACCCCCTTCGGCGGGGGCGGTAATGTGGTAGGCATCGGCAGTGGCACCGTAGCCAACCAATTCAGCATGGATGGTTGCCCCCCTCCGTTCAGCGTGGCTCAATTCTTCCAGAACGAGGATACCGGCTCCCTCGCTCATGACAAAACCGTCCCGATCGGCATCGAAGGGACGGCAGGCGGTTTCGGGGTCCGGCGTCTTTGACAGGGCTCTCATATTGGCAAAGCCGGCCAACGAGAGTGGTGTAATGGGTGCTTCGCAACCACCGGCCATCATGACCTCGGCATCCCCGTACTTGAGCAGGCGAAAAGCGTCACCGAGAGCGTTGGAGGCCGTTGCGCAGGCGGAGGTCACGCAGTAGTTCGGCCCCTTCAACCCATAGCGAATGGAGATCTGCCCCGCCGCGATGTCGGCGATCAGCATGGGAATGAAATAAGGGCTGACCTTGCGTGGCCCGCTCTCCATGAGTATCCGGTGGGAGTCCTCCAGTACTTTGATGCCGCCGATACCCGAACCTATGATGACCCCGACCCGGTTCGGGTCAGCGCGGCCCAGGACGCCCGATCCCGAGAGAGCCTGTTCCGCCGCAACCATGGCATAGACGGTGAAAAGGTCCATCTTGCGGAGCTCTCTAGGTTCCAGGTAGGCGGCGGCGTCAAAATCTTTCACCTCGCCGGCCAGGTGGACCCGGTAGCCTTCGGTGTTGAAACGGGTGATGCGGTCGATGCCGTTCTTACCGGAGTACAACCCCGCTTCGAATTCGTCTACCGTATTACCGATGGGAGTCACGACTCCCATACCGGTGATGACAACTCGCCGCATCAGGACCGGGTCTTCCAATACTTTACTGGATATGGCTGTCAATGTATTCGACGACGGCGCTGACGGTGGTGAGCTTTTCGGCCTCCTCGTCGGGAATCTCAAGATTGAACTCGTCCTCCAGCTGCATGACGAGTTCCACCGTGTCCAGTGAGTCAGCGCCCAGGTCTTCCACGAACTTGGCTTCAAGGGTGATCTTGGATGGCTCCACCCCCAGTTTGTCGGCTATGACCTCCGAAATTTTCTCAAAAGTGTCTGACATTGTCCTGCCTCCGTTATATTACCATCCCACCATCAACGGGCAAGGTCTGCCCCGTGATGTATCCGGCCTCTTCGCTGGCCAGGAAGACCACGGCCGGGGCCACATCCTCGGGCCTGCCCAGGCGACCGAGAGGGATGTGCTCGGTCAATTTTTTTTTGGCATCTTCAGATAGATCGGCGGTCAAGGCGGTAGTGATGAACCCCGGGGCAATGGCATTTGCCGTTATCCCCCGGGAAGCCAGCTCCCTGGCCGTCGATTTAGTCAGCCCGATGAGGCCGGCCTTGGAAGCGGCGTAGTTGGCCTGACCGGCGTTGCCGGTCAGGCCAACCACTGAAGCGATGTTGATGATGCGCCCGTAGCGCTGCTTCATCATGGGCCGCACCGCCGCCTTGATGCAGTAGAAAGCGCCGGTCAGGTTGGTGCGTATGGGGGCCTCCCAATCTTCCGAGCTGAGGCGCATGAGCAGGTTATCTCTGGTTATCCCGGCGTTGTTCACCAGGATATGCAGCGCGCCGTGCCGCTCCATAATATCATTGAAAGCCGCCGCCACGGTCTCCGGGTCGGTGATATCGCACAGGTGCACGCTGGCCTTACCGCCGCTAGCGGTAATCTCGTTGAGCACCCCCTGGAGGTTCTCCGCCGACAGATCGATCAACGCCACGCTGGCGCCTGCATCGGCCAGCGCCAGGCTGATATACCGGCCAATACCCCGGCCAGCACCGGTCACTACAGCGACTTTATCTTTAAGCAGAAACATGGACCTCTCTGATCTCTATGGCTGTGCTAAAGCTTAAGGTTTTGGAATTAGGCAATATTCTGCGATTTAGTCCTTGCAAGACTTTTCCAGCGCCCACTTCGAAGAAGTGTGTAAACCCGTCAGCCCCCATCCGGCGGATAATCTCTTCCCAGCGCACAGGATTTTCCAGCTGGAGCAGAAGGTTCTCCCTGATCCTCGCCGCCGAATCCTCCGGCTGAGCCGTTACGTTCTGATAAACGGGCACTTTTGGGTCTTGAATCTCGACAGATTCCAGGGCCACTAGCAAGGCTTCTCTGGCCGGGGCCATCAGCGGTGAATGAAACGCGCCGGAAACGTTCAGTTTGATAACCCGTCGCAGGCCCATTTCCCGGGCCACTTCAATCGCCAGGTCAATGGCCTCCCGGCTGCCGGAAAGAACCACCTGACCGGGACTGTTGAGGTTGGCCGGCACTACCACTCCTGCAGAATAGGCGCTTTCGCAGATCTCCTGTACCTGTTCATCAGTGGCACCCATGAGCGCCGCCATAGCTCCCGGAGCCAGCTCACCGGCCCGGGACATCTCCTCACCGCGAACCTTCACCACTTGCAGGGCGTCGGCAAAATCCATAGCCTCAGCCGACACTACGGCCGAGTACTCCCCCAGACTGTGTCCCGCCGTGGCTTCCGGGTAAGTGCCTCGTTTCTTCAAGAGCAGGTCCACGGCCAGGCTGTGCACCAACAGAGCCGGCTGGGTAATCCAGGTCTGTCGGAGTCGCTCTTCAGGGCCCTCAAAAGAAACCTCACGTAGGTCAAACTCCAGGATGGTCATCGCGGTATCGTAGAGCTCCCGGACCTGGGGATCGGCCTCATAGAGGTCGTGACCCATGCCCACCTGCTGGCTGCCCTGTCCCGCGAAGAGGAAGACTGCCACGGTCAGACCACCTTGCTCCAGCGGATGTAGATTCCTCCCCAGGTGAAACCGGCGCCGAAAGCGGCCAGGATCACGTTGTCTCCAGGCTTAAGACGGCCCTGCTCAACCGCATCGGCCATGCCCAGGGGAATGGTAGCCGCGGTGGTGTTGGCGTAGCGGTCGATGTTGGATAGCACCTGGTCTTCCGTAAGCCCCAGGCGCTCGGCGGTGGCCTCAACGATGCGTTGGTTGGCCTGGTGGGGGATAAACAGCTGGATATCTTTACTCGTCAGGCCATTACGTTGGGCCACCTCGGCACTGACGTCCGCCATCAACTTGACAGCGTATTTATACACGACCCGGCCGTCCTGGTAAAGGTAATGCTTTTTACTGGCCACGGTCTCAGCGGTGGGTGGGTAAAGGCTGCCGCCACCTTCCACGCACAGGTATTTTGCGCCTGAGCCGTCGCATCTCAAGATCGAATCCAAGATGCCCTCGTTCCCTGCTTCGCATGGTTCCAGGAGGACGGCCCCCGCACCGTCGCCGAAAAGGATGCACGTGGCCCGGTCGGTGTAATCCATAATAGCGCTCATGGTATCGGCGCCAATGATCAGGACTATTGAGTGTTGTCCCGATTCTATCATTCTGGTACCGGCGTCCAGCGCAAACAGAAAGCCGGAGCAGGCCGCTGACAGATCAAAGCCCCAGGCCCGGCTAGCGCCCAGATTGTTCTGCACCAGACAGGCGGTGGCAGGAAAGAACATGTCCGGGGTTATGGTGGCCACAATGATGCAGTCAATCTCCCCCGGATCAATCTCTCGCTTGCGGAGGAGATCCCGGGCAGCTTCAGTGGCCATATGCGAAGTCGCTTCGTCATCACTTACCTGGCGCCGCTCCCTGATACCGGTCCGGGTGCGGATCCACTCGTCCGAGGTATCCAATAGTTTTTCAAAGTCGAAATTGGTGATGACTTTCTCTGGTAAGTACTTGCCGACAGCGGTGATCTTGGCCGTCCTACGCGATGGTGTTGGCATTGTGTTCCTCAAAAATGTCCAAATGGGCCTCAATGCCCCTCTGAATACTGGCAATCAGTTGCTCGGTGACGCATCGGGCAGCGGTCTTCAGAGCGTTCATAATGGCCCTGGCGTTGGACATGCCGTGGCTTACAACCAGAATACCGTTGAGCCCCAGGAGAGGCGAGCCGCCGTGTTCTTCGTAGTTCAGCTCCTTGGCCATGTCTCTCAGGGCGGGACGCATCAGTGGCAGCGCCAGTTGGGAAATCGGGTGCTGCTTCAGCTTATCCTGGGCCCAGCCGGACACATGCAGGACCATGCCCTCGATGAGCTTCAACAGGACGTTGCCCACAAAGCCATCGCAGATAACCACGTCCGTCACCCCTGCGAACAGGTCGCAGGCCTCAACGTTGCCGACGAAGTTGTCCACGTGTGCCATGAACAGGTCGTGTGCCCTCATGGTAAGCTCATTACCTTTGCCCGCTTCGGTGCCGATGTTCAAAAGCCCGATGCGCGGTCTAGGGTGATTGAAAATATGGATGGCGTTGGCCCTGGCCATCAGGGCAAATTGTACCAGGTCCGAGGCTCTCACGTCCACGTTGACGCCGGCATCGCACAGCAGGAATCCGCCGTGAGCCGAAGGGATCAGGGGGCACACGGCTGGTCGGCGAACTCCCGGAATCCGGTTGAGCATAAGCAACGAGGCTGACAAGAGAGCGCCAGTACTGCCGGCGCTGACGGCCCCATCGACTTCCCCGCTCTTCACGAGCTCCACAATACGCACCAGGGAAGAATCCCGCTTGGTCTTGACAATCCGGGCTGGTCTATCGTTCATAGACACTACCTCGGGGGTGTGGACGATATCGATGCGGCTCCTATCGAAGGAGTATTTCTCCACTTCGGCTCCGATAGCGTCCTCATGGCCCACAAGAATGACCGTTATGTCCTCATCAGGCGATTGGCACAAGCAGTCAAAAGCTCCCTTGACCGTCTGCTCAGGGGCATGATCCCCACCCATGGCGTCGAGCGCGATGCGCATTGTAATCAGCGAGTGCTTATATTATTTGGGTGAAATAACCGGTCGCCCACGATAATATCCGCAGTTGGTGCAGACGCGGTGGGGCAGTTTCGGCTGCCCGCATTGGGGACAAGTAGCAACCTGCGGTGCGGTCAACGTCCAGTGAGTACGCCGCTTCGCGGAGCGGCTATGTGAATGCTTTCGTTTCGGATGAGCCATGATGACTCACTCATTCCTCCATCTTTTGTTTAATAGCCAAGAGTGCCGACCAGCGCACATCGGTCTTTTCAGTCACGCACCGGCAAGGCTGTATATTAAGATCGGCGCCGCAAGCAGGGCAAAGGCCCTTGCAGTCCTCCCCGCACATCTTCTTCCCGGGGAGTTCGGTGTAAATTGTTCCGGCGATAATACCGGACAGATCCACCTCCTGTCGGCGAGGCGGGAATACCAATACGTCCTCCTTATCCGCATTAAGGTCGGGAGGCATCTCGGAGACCAGCCAAACCTCAAAGGTGCCCTCCACGGAACAGGGGACCTCGCCAAGGCAGCGGTCACAGATGAGTGTAAGATCGGTCCGCACCACGCCATTCAGGAAGAAATCCACCCCCCGCTGGTGTGCCGTGAGTTCCACCTCAACCGGCGTATCCGGATCCCCCAGATCATTGACGCCGACGTCTGAAAGAGTTTCTCGAAAAGATCGCGGCCCGTCGAAATGCTGAAGGTCGCCTCGGAGTATTTTCATAAAGGGTGAAAATTAAATAAGGCTTGACCTTAGAACAATATGCATTTGCAGCTCGGCTGGTCGGGCTTTAAGCATCAGTTCCCCCCTGCTTCTCGTCACTGTCCCCGGAGGTGGTTTCCTGCCCGGTCTCGCTGGCACTCCCCCCCTCTTCGGCTTCCGCTGCCAGGTCCTCCTCATCCTTGCGTTCCAGAAGGTTCTCATCATCGGTCTTGAGCTTGTAAATGATGAATGAAAGGCTCTGCCCTACGCTGATGATGGACAGACCGTAGGCGAACACCGAACCATAGATGAGCAGCAGCAGAATGGCCAGCACACTCCCCATGAACGCCTCCCAGCCACTCACATTGGCAAGGCTGATGTCAGCCGTTAGTGGCGACAGGGGCGCATATTGACCGGGGATGTAGGAAAATAGCCAGCTGTAACCCGAAAAGACGATCTGCTCGGCCCAGGCGAGGATCGGGCCCAGCTTGCTTCCCATCAGCCAGGATGATCCAAAAATCCAATTGATGAAGTGGTAGCCGGCCGTAATCACCCAACCGTAGAGCATAGCTCCCACCACCGCTAGGGCGCCTGTCAGAGCGGAGTAGATCACCGCACGCCAGGCCTGGTTCCAGGTGATGGCATAGGCCTGGAAAGCACTGCCCATGGCGTCCTCCTCCCAGAGGGCTAGAACGGCCGGCAGGTACAGGATCAACACGGCCAGCACCACCGTGGTGTAAAGCACGAAAACGGCCCCCACAAAGTAAATAGGGTACAAACCCACGAAAATGACCTCTCCCAGGAAGGGGATTTTCCCGATAAGGGCCATAATCACGGCCATGACCAGGAAGAACAGGATGATCAGGATAACGGCCAGGGGCGAGAAAATCACTGTGCGCCAGTGCCGCTTGGCGAAGGCCACCCCATTCGTGAAGGTATAAAACGGGTCCCCTTTGAGCTCCTTATAAGTGATGCGGGCCACTACCGTGGAGGCCAGCAGGGTTGCCACCAGCCAGACCACGAGGGCCAGGGAGTAGATGACCCACGCGGCGATGCTGGAGAGTTGGCCATTACCCAGGGAGAAGAAGGGATAAATGCCATACCGGTCCCAGGCGGCGGATAGTGACTCACCGTCAACCCAGAGAGCCAGATAGGTCAGGATAGTGTAGGCCGTGTAGCCTATTATGAGGCCCATCAGGTGAGCCCAGATTTTCTTCCCCTTAAGCGCTCTTCGGGGGGCACCTAAAAGATCGATAAAGTTAAAGTGCAGCTTTTCAGGCTCAAACACGGCCAGGCATCTCCTTATTTTGGCTGGTTATTGAACGGGACTCAGGCGCTACTGTTGCTGATCAATGTCCTCTTTGCGTACATTGTCCACCCAGACGCCCGGGTAGATGGCGTTGAGTTCTTTTTGTAATGCTTTGGCACCCTCAACGGCGGTGAAATCACCAATGCGGACCCGCCACCATACTTCGTTCCGATCTTCAAGCCACACCCGCTGGATATAGGCGTCGTATCCCGTTCCAGCCACCTGATGCAGGACTTTCTGAGCCTGTTTGGCGGTCTTCCAGCTGCTCACCTGGACGGTGAAATGGCCTTCGATGACATCGCTGCGGTATTTCTTCGCGGCGCGTTTGGCCCGCGTCACGTCCTTAGCGGGAGCGGGTTTCGGCTTCGTGGGCGGGACAGTGGTGGTGGCAATCGGCTTGGGCCTGGCGGTTACGGGGGGCTCGGGCTTTGCCTCCGGGGCGGCAGCCGCAGCTGCAAGCTCTTCCCGGGGAACCACGGAGGTGTCTTCCATGGCCGTAAAATAGAACTTATGGTCCGACACTTCCTCCCCGTAGGAAACCACCGTTGCCGCGAAAGCATAGTCCCCCACCACATCAGGAGTGAAGGTGAAGAGATTGGACTGCGATGAGAAGTCGGGAACCAGCATGCTCTCATCAGGCAGGTCCAGAATGCTCCAGCGGTAGGTGACGTCAAAGGCGTCCTCCGGGGGCTCCACGATTATGGTTTCCGGTTCGCCCACGAAGATTGGTTCGGATTCTTTCCTGCCCCATGGCAGGTACTGGCAGCCATACCAGCCGAAGAGCAGGATCATGGACAGGACCTTAAGGTGGCGTATCATAATAATTCTCCCTCGGTTTAGAGGTTACCCAGAATATCCCCTGCCGCGAAAAAGAATGCAACCTCTTTCTCAGCATTTTTATCAGAGTCTGATCCGTGAACGGCATTTTCCCCCACGCTGGCGGCGAAGGCCTTGCGGATGGTGCCGGGCGCGGCGTCGGCCGGGTCGGTAGCGCCGATGAGCGTCCTGAACTCTTCCACGGCGTTCTCCTTTTCCAGCACCATCGGCATACAGGGGCCCGAGGACATGAAAGTGGTGAGCTCTTCATAGAACGGCTGCCCCCGGTGTACCTCGTAGAAGCCCTCCGCTTGAGGTTTCGTCATTCTGATGATCCTCGCGGCCCGAATCTGAAAACCGGCTTGCAGGATGCGGTCAATGATCTTTCCCTGCTGACGGGCACGCATAACATCCGGTTTAATAATGGCAAGGGTTCGGTTTCCCATGTACGTTACGCTTTATGTTTTAACCGCATAGAGCTCGGAGCACGTTTTTCATCAAAACCAGCGACCAATTCTATCAAAATTCCAAATTCTTCTCTGCGGTCTCTGCGATCTCAGCGGTGAGTTTAGGCGAAAGCCGCTTTCACCGTTTCTCCGATCCGGGCCGGGCTGTCACACACGTGTATGCCCGCGGCCTGCAGGGCTTCCATTTTGCTCTGGGCGGTACCCTGTCCGCCTGAAATGATAGCCCCCGCGTGTCCCATGCGCCGGCCCGGGGGCGCCGTCCGCCCGGCCACAAAGGCCACCACCGGCTTGGAGAAGCCCGTTTCCCGAATCCAGGCCGCGGCCTTTTCCTCGGCACTACCCCCGATCTCCCCGATGAGAACCACCGCCTCGGTGCCATCGTCATCGGCGAACAGCTTGAGCAGGTCGAGGAAAGTGGATCCGATGAGGGGATCGCCGCCCACTCCGATGCAGGTGGACTGGCCAATACCCAGCTCGGTCAGTTGATAGACCGCCTCGTAGGTGAGAGTCCCGCTCCGGGAGATCACCCCTACCTTCCCCGGTGTGTGGATGAATCCGGGCATGATGCCGATCTTGCACTGGCCGGGGGTAATGATTCCGGGGCAGTTGGGTCCGATAAGCCGGGTGTTGCCCTGGTCCAGGGCGGCCTTTACGCGCACCATGTCGAAGGTGGGTATTCCCTCGGTAATGCAGACAACCAGGTCCAGCCGGGCGGAGATTGCCTCCATGATGGCGTCAGCGGCAAAGGGCGGCGGGACAAAGACCACCGCGGTGTTGGCGCCGGTCTCCTCCCTGGCGGCCGCTACGGTATTGAAAATCGGAATGCCGTCGGGACCCTGCTGACCACCCTTGCCGGGGGTGACCCCGGCCACGACCCGGGTGCCATACTCCACCATCTGGG
>CAZULW010000014.1:34215-51379 GCA_964621455.1 uncultured bacterium | reverse complement strand
CCTTTGCATGGTCTGATATTAACAACATCGGTGGCTAAACTGGGACTTTACCCAATAAAATACAGACGTAAAAGGAGAGAGTGATCATGAAGCGGTATACCTTATTACACTTGCATACCCTCATTATCCTGAGCCTCAGTGTGCAGAGCCTTCCCGCACAAGGAGAATTGCAGATTGCTGAACTTGGCGATCTCGAGTTGGAGAATGGGAGAGTGTTGGATCAATCCCGCATTGGCTATCGGACCATGGGACGCTTAAACCAGGACAGCTCAAACATTATCATTTTCCCCACTTGGTATACCGGAAATTCTGGGGGCATCGTCAATCTTATTCGCAATAGGGGTCTGGTTGATACCTCCCAGTACTATATAGTCGCTATTGACGCATTGAGCGATGGTGTTTCCACATCACCCTGCAATCGTGGCGCACTGCAGGACCAGTTGTTCCCGGAGATTTCCATTCATGATATGGTATATAGTCAATATCTCCTCTTAACTAGGGAGCTTGGCATTAATTCTATCCATGCCGTTATGGGGTACTCGATGGGAGGGATGCAGGCTTTTGACTGGGCAGTGACGTATCCCACGTTCATGAAGAAGGTTATTTCAATCGCCGGCTCACCCCGCCTTGCATATTACGATATTTTGCGCTGGGAAACCGATATTTGGCTTTTTCAACTCATTACCCAATCCGAAAGTCAAATCCCGGCTGCAGCGCTTTATGGGATTAATGTACTCATGGGACGAAGTCCCGCTTACCATGCCGAATTCACAACCCGCGAGGATGTACCAGCCCGCTTGGAACGGATGGACAGTTACACGGTCAGTGTCGAGACAGCTCTTGACCGGGCAAGCCAAGCCCGTGCCATGATCAATCACAATGTTGCAGATTCCTTCGATGACGATCTCGCTCGAGCTGCCTCCGCTACTTCAGCTGACATGCTGATTATTGTTGGTCTTACCGACCACGTTGTTACACCAGGCCCTGCTCTTGAGTTCGCCAGACTCGCCCAAGCCCAGACATTGGAGCTGACAAACAACTGTGGCCATGCGGCACTATATTGTGCTCAGCAGGAAGTCAGCGATGCAATAAGCCTGTTTTTGGCGGATAGATAGAAACTACTTTCACGGATCGAGTAAGGGATTGATGCAGGGTTAAGGCTATAGGCGACGAGGTCCCAATACCATGGTGGTGATGGGGCAGGGCTTACTGTGACCCAATCCATCTGGTATCCAGATTTTGACTCCCTCCGCGCCGAGCCCCGGTTCAAGGCCCTGCTCCAGAAAATAGGACTGCCGGAAGTATTCGATCAAGCCGGGCAGAGGATTCGGTAGGAGGGGGGGATTTGGGATTTGGGACTGGGGTATTGACAATTGAATATTGAATATTGTCGATTGAAGAGAAAAACAGAAAGAATACAGGAAGAGAGAAACCCGTTAAGGCCGGGCCGAAGGGACCGCTGAGGGCGCGGAGAAGAGCGATGAGCAATGAGCGAAAAGAGAAAAGAGAAGAGAAAATCCCTGAAGGGGTTAACATTTTACTTTGCCTCACCAATCCCACGGTTGAAACCGTGGGCTAGGCCGAATCAGGACGGCCGGTGATATCAGATATGGGACAGGCACGGGGAACCATTTCAATGGTTTGCCCGCTACCCATCATCACCGAATTGCAGCCTGTTATTTTAAGGGAATTCCTGCAAATAAGGACTTGAAAAACTATTGCAGACAGGATACATTGGCACCGTTCGCTTTGTATAATAATCGTAGTGGTGTCGTCTTACTTCGTATTGCTGTTGATCAGTCAGCGCACAAATCATAACAGGCCGAGGGGCAGCCTCCGGCAGGAAGCCCTCAGGGCAGGTTGCTACCCAAGAGACATACGCTTCTGTACTTCAACATTAACCGCTTGCAAACCTATAACCACTCCGGCGGGTCCCGGGTGCCGGCCCGGGATGCCTGCGGCGGAGGTAACCGTTGGTGACAAAGGATGAACACTGAATCCGTACTGGGGCCGGGGATATTCGCTCCTCCGCCAAGGGGCGGTGAAGTTGAGGATGTGGAAGCGTTCGCGCGATTTCTCCAGCGCTACCAGAATCTGAAAGACGCCCACACATGGCGCGACGTGGAAAACTTCAAGCAGGCATTCAGCAGCCTGCACCCGGTAATACAGAGCATGCTGAACGACGCGGAAGAGCAGAATCGTCTGCAGGCGGCTTCATTTAATGTATTCAGGGTCCTGCACCTGGAAGCCAAAGCAGACGAGGTCCACACAACCTTCCTGGCAGACCTGCTTAACCCCAAGGGTGCCCACGGGCAGAAGCATCTGTTCCTGCACGCTTTCCTCGATACCATGCTCAACAGTCACGGTAACTTTCCCCCTCCCGAAAAAAGTATTGAGCAGCAGACCTGGTTCGTAGAATCCCAGAAGTACATCGGCGAAGGGACGCTGGATATTGTTGTATCCTGCCCCGCCCTGAGCTATCTCATTGTCATTGAGAACAAGATCTATGCTGGTGAGCAAGAGGACCAGCTTGCCCGCTACACCCGGTGGATGAATAGCAATCGTGAGTGGTACACGTGGCAGGCATTGATCTACCTGACGCCCACGGGTGAAGCTTCCGTGACCGCCGATGCCGCCACCTACTACCCGGCTTCCTACCGCGG
The DNA here is from genome assembly GCA_964621455.1 of uncultured bacterium. Classification (GTDB taxonomy): domain Bacteria; phylum Fidelibacterota; class Marinisomatia; order SCGC-AAA003-L08; family TS1B11. The sequence continues at coordinate 48,716 of CAZULW010000014.1, read as the reverse complement.
ACAGATTGCCGGGATGCTGAAAGCCGCCCTGCCGGACATCAGCGCGCCCCATTTGCGCGAGACCGTTCTCCAATACCTTGAAGTAATCCAAAATATCTGAAGGAGGAAAGACCATGGATCCCTACGAAGATGAAATAACCGGCTTTCTTCTGGAGAAGGAGAACTTCCTCCTTGCTCTGGACATTGAAAAGCATTTTGAGAAAGCGAAGGACCAGTTGCATCGCCAGCTCTGGGAAAAACTGTGCGCCAACGTTGAAGGGCGGCTGCCCGAAGAAGGCTGGAGCGTGCAGCTGGATGACTTCAGCGGTGAGAGCAGCGTCGCCAGGGGTTATTTTGGTATGAGCATTCTGCCCCCCGACCAAACGGCCCAGTTCTATCTCATGTTCAGGATCGAGCAGCATGCCGGGCCGACTTACTTACCCCTGTATGGGGGCGCAACCTGGACCGAGGTGCCGGGCATATCCGCCGCGGGAAATCTGATCAGCAGCTTCCAGTCCCAGTTAAAAGAAGATGGATTTACGCGGAGCAATGAGAAGTGGCCCGGTTGGAGGTATATCAGGGGGTTGTCATCGCGCAATGATTTTCTCAGGGAGTACATAGAGCGCGGTGATGACCTGATCGAGGAGATCATCGGTCAGTTAAGCATGATGGTTGAGCGCCACTCCGAAGAGCTGATCAGGACCAATAAATACATTCAGGAGAGAATCTAACAGCATCGCTTTCCAGTCCCAACCCGTGGCATAGTTCGATATGGGTGGGGGAATCTCACAGACGGGCTTATTGAAGGGCGTGATCGCCTGCGGTCCTGCCTCCCCGCCAGCCAGCTCCCCCTCGAAACCGGTCCATAAACTCCATCGGTCTCCGATGCACATACGGCGCGCCACCGGCTTTGTTATCTGGTCGCTGCTCCTGTTTCAGGCAGCAGCGGCGGGGACGCCCGCCTCCCACTGGTCCCCCGCAGCCATCCCCGATACTTCCCAGGTCTATACCTACCGGCAGCCGAGCCGGGACGGGATCGGGAAAGTCTACCTGGGTCGCGAGATTTCGCGGGTCATGGGCCATCAGGGTGCCGCGTGGCTGGAGCGCCCTACCCGCCTGGCCGAGGAGCAGCCGGACCTGCTGGTCAGGAACCTGCCCCTGGAGCCGACGGACGTGGTGGCGGACATCGGCGCGGGGACCGGCTACTTCGCCTTCCTGATCAATCCACTCGTGCCCCAGGGCAAATGCCTGGCGGTGGACATCCAGCCGGAGATGCTGGCCGTCATCCGCCGGCGAATGGAGGAACGGGGGGTGCCGAACGTAGTGCCGGTGCTGGGCTCCATCACCGACCCCAACCTGCCCCGAGCCGGGGTGGACCTGGTGCTGATGGTGGACGCCTACCACGAGTTTTCCCACCCCCGGGAAATGATGGAAGCCATTGTGAAAGCGCTCAAGCCGGGCGGGCTGGTGGTACTCGTCGAATTCCGGGGCGAGGACCCCAACGTCAAGCGATATCCGCTGCATAAGATGACCCAGGCCCAGGCACGCCGGGAGATGGCCGCGGTGGGGCTGCGGTGGCGGGAGACCAGGGACTTCCTTCCCCAGCAGCATTTCATGATTTTCGTAAAACCGTAGGGTTTGTTGAAAGAATCAGCAAGGCTTTAGAATGGATGGAATTTCATTCGGGCACCTATAAGCTAACGGCATGATTCAGATCACACCCGCAATCGCCATTGATGAGGGCGAAATCCAGGAGGAATTTATCCGCGCCTCGGGACCGGGCGGGCAGAATGTCAATAAGGTCGCAACGGCGGTGCAGCTCCGGTTCGACGTGGCCCTCTCCCCTTCTCTGCCCGACGACGTCCGCCAGCGCCTGGTACGCCTGGCCGGCCGGCGGATGACCGAGGAGGGTGTGTTGATCATCGAAGCCCGGCGATTCCGCACGCAGGCTCGCAACCGCCAGGATGCCGTTGATCGACTGGTGGCCTTGATCCGCAAAGCGGCCGAAAAGCCCAGGTCCCGACGGAAAACAAGACCGACGCCGGCATCAAAAAGGCAGCGACTGGAGGCCAAACGCCATAGAGGCGAGGTTAAACGATTGCGACGATCCATCCAATCTTATGAGGATTAGCCTCGCAGCGTCACCGAAGCGTTATCAAAGACCGGCAATGTTTAGCGGCCCGAATCAATGGATAAGACCCTGACCAGTACCGCCAGGCTGAATAACGGCGTAGAAATACCCTACCTTGGACTGGGAGTGTACCTGGCCGGGCCGGGAGCCGGGACCCGGAATGCCGTCCAACATGCACTCCAGGCCGGCTACCGGCACATCGATACCGCCAGCAGCTACGGCAATGAACAGGAGGTGGGTATCGCGCTGCAAAAGAGCCGGATACCAAGGGAGGAGATTTTCATAACCACCAAGCTGTGGAACAGCGACCACGGTTACGACGAAACGATCCAGGCCTGCCAGGAAAGCCTGATGACACTGGGGCTTTCGTATATGGACCTGTACCTCATCCACTGGCCGGTAGAAAAGCTCAGGAACGAGACCTGGAAAGCCATGATTGCACTCCAGGAGGAAGGGAAATGCCGGGCCATCGGGGTGAGCAATTATACCATCCGGCACCTGGAAGAGCTGCTGGCTGATTCCCCGGTTGTCCCGGCCGTCAACCAGGTTGAGTTCAGCCCGTTCCTCTATCAGAAAGACCTGCTCGATTTTTGCCGGTCCTGCAGGATCCAACTGGAAGCCTACAGCCCGCTGACCCGCGGCAAAAAGCTCAACCATCCCACTATCACTTCCATTGCGGGCAGATATGGCAAGACCCCTGCCCAGATCATGATTCGCTGGCCGCTGCAGCATGACGTGGTGGTGATTCCAAAATCGGCCAACCAGCGAAGGATTTATGAAAACGCGGACGTCTTCGATTTTGAAATCTCCAGCGAGGACCTGGCCTTGCTTGACTCCCTTAACGAGGATTTTCGGATCTGCTGGGACCCGAGCGATGTGCCTTGACACAGCGTTCGTTTTCTTTCAATGAAACTTGCCTGCACATCGCTCGCTTTATTCCTGCTCATCCCGACGCAAACCTATGCCATGGAAACTGCTGAGCCTTCCGGGGAACCAGACACTCTTGAGTACGCCATCTTGCTCCATGGGCTGTTGCGCACCAGCTACTCCATGCGTAGACTGGAAAAAAGCCTGATCAGCCAGGGTTACCGGGTCATCAATCTCACCTATCCTTCCAGAAAGCAGCCCATAGAGCGGTTGGCTGAAGAAAGTCTCGGTGAAGCCGTTAACCGTTGCTGCCAGACACCCGGGATTAAGGTCCATTTCGTGACCCATTCCATTGGCGGAATTATCGTCCGCTATTATCTACAACACCATGACCTGCCCGATCTGGGGCGGGTGGTGATGCTCAGTCCGCCCAATCAGGGAACGGAGCTGGTGGATCAGTGGGGGAGTAATTACTTCTTAAAGGTTTTTAACTGGCCGGCGGGCTTGCAGATGGGCACCGGTGCGGACGGAATACCGGCGAAGCTGGGGCCGGTTGATTTCGAGCTGGGCGTGATCGCCGGCAGCCAAAGTCTTAATCCCGCAGCCTCCAGGCTGATACCCGGCCTGGATGACGGCGTCGTATCAGTGGAGCGAACCAAGGTGGCCGGTATGGCCGATTTTCTCGTAGTCCCCTACAGCCATACCTTCATTATGATACACAGAGGGGTGATCGAGCAGGTGATTCATTTCCTGGAGTACGGCGCCTTTAAAACCGCGGCAGAACATTGACAATTATGACAGCACCGTGACCAATTCCATTACTCTTCCACTATGGCTGGTTCTCATAGGCGGGGCCTTCACCCTCTGGGTTCTGTTGGACCGTCTGCTGCTGCCCAGTGTGCGGTGGTTCTTCCGGCGACGCGTCAATATCGTTATAAATGAGCTCAACGAACGGCTCGACCTGCGGCTGCCGGCCTTCAAGATCACCAAACGGCGGGTACTCATTGACCGGCTGATGTACGATCCCTGTGTCATGACAGCCGCGGAGGAATACTGCCGGGATGAGGGGGTCCCCAACGAAGTGGCCATGGAAAAGGTGGAGCGGTATGCCAGCGAGATCGTACCCGCATTCAACGCCTACCTCTACTTCCGGCTCGGCAGCTGGCTCAGCAAATCAATTGCGCAGCTGCTCTACCGGGTTCGCCTCGGCTATGCTGACGAAGAGAGCCTGAGCGGGGTCGATCCCAATGCGAGCGTGGTATTCGTGATGAATCACCGCAGCAACATGGATTACATCCTGGTGGCTTACCTGGCGCTGAACCGGATGGCACCGAGCTTTGCCGTTGGGGAATGGGCGCGCATCTGGCCGGTCCAGCAGCTCATCAGGGCCCTGGGAGCGTTTTTTGTACGACGCGGCTCGGGCAATAAACTGTACCGCTGCGTTCTGGCTCGTTACGTGCAGATGGCGACAGAAGGGGGGGTTGTACAGGCAATATTCCCCGAGGGCAGATTGAGCAGGGATGGCAGATTATGTGAACCCAAGATCGGCCTGTTGAAATACATGCTGGAGGATTTTGACCCTGAGGGAGAGCGTGACTTGGTATTCATCCCGGTCGCCGTCAACTATGACCGTGTCCTTGAGGATCGGACCCTGCTGCTGGCCGCTGATCCCGACGCTGAAAAGAAGTCCCGCCTCTATACCGTCAAGACAGCGTTAGGCTTTATCTTACACAATCTCTGGCTTATGGCGCGTGGTGGGTGGTACCGTTTCGGCTACGCCGCCGCCAATTTCGGCCCGCCTATCTCCATGCGGGAATACGTGCAGCAGCGGCAAATCGACTTCCGCGACGCTGACGGGGAAGCAAATATAGCAAATATCCAAATCCTCGCCAGCGACCTGATGGCAGCTGTCGAGCAGGTGATGCCGGTGCTGCCCGTGTCGCTGGTCGCCTACGTTTTCGCCAAACAGCCCGAAAGGGCGTTTTCGGACCTGGAACTCAAGGCCCAGGTGCAGAGCCTGATTGGTCAGTTAGAGGAGCAGGGCGCCCACGTATATATCCCCCGGAGCGACCGGGACTACGCTATTACCGTCGGGCTGCGCATGCTGACCCTGCGACACCTGGTGCTGGAAGAGGGCAACCTGTATCGTGCCGCACCGGAGGAAAACCAGCTGCTGCGCTATTACGCCAATGCCCTGACGCACTTCATTCCTCTCGGGTAACAGACAAACCATGGTACACCTTTTACTGAAATCCTGGAAGACAAGATGAACCAACGACCCGAGCTCCCCCGTGTCATGGGACTCCGCGACCTGGTTCTGCTCCACATTGTCGCCATTGTGGGCCTGCGCTGGCTGTTGACGGCGGCGAACATCGGGCCGTCGTCCATTATCCTCTGGCTGCTGGCCGTCCTGCTCTTTTTTATTCCCCAGGGGCTGGCTGTCCTGGAGCTCTCGTCACGCCTGCCGGAGGAAGGAGGCATATACGTATGGACCCGCGAGGCATTCGGTCCACTGCACGGCTTCATCTGCGGCTGGTCCTACTGGGTATGTAACTTCATCTACTACCCTTCCCTCATCGTCTTCATTGCCGGCAACGCGGTCTTCATCCTCGGCCAGAAATATGCTGGACTGGCCGACAACGCCCTTTACCAGGTGGTCTTCTCCCTGGGCATTCTGTGGCTGGCCATGGGCCTGAACATCGTGGGGTTGCGCACCGGACGATGGGTCCAGAATACGGGGGCCCTGGCCAGCTGGATTACGGTGGCACTCCTCATCATCCTGGGGTGCGCGGCCTGGTCGCTGGGTGTAGGCCAGAACCCGTTCACCGCCGGCCCCATTATCCCAGACCTGGGCCTAAGCAGCCTGGGACTATGGTCGAGCCTCTGTTTCGCCCTGGCCGGTCTGGAGCTGGCGGTGGTCATGGGTGGCGAGGTACGCGATCCGGCCCGCTCCCTGCCCCGCTCCATCCTCATCGCCGCACCGCTCATTGCCGGGGTCTATATCGTGGGCACCCTGGCGGTACTGGCCACCTCCCCCTCCTCAGGTGTTGATCTCGTCACCGGCCTTGTAGAGACCATCTCCGGCGCCGGCGAGCGCCTGGGACTGCCGCTGACCCGCATTGCTGGCTTCCTTATCGTCCTGATGGGCCTCGGCGGCCTCGGCGCCTGGCTGGCCGGCACCGCCCGCATACCGTTCGTCATCGGTCTGGACCGCTACCTGCCCCCGGTGCTGGGGCGCATCCATCCCCGCTGGGGAACCCCCTACGTGGCGCTGCTGGTGCAGGGGGTAGGGGCCTCCATCTTCGTCCTGCTGGGGACGCTGGGGAGCTCGGTGGAGGAAACTTACCTGATCCTGGTGGACACCACCATCATTGTCGTTTTCATCCCCTACCTGTACATGTTCCTGGCCCTGGCGGTCCTGCGGCGGCATGGCGCCGGCCCGGAAAAGCCCACCTTCATCATACCCGGGGGTATGAAGGTAGTTTACCTGGTGGCTGCAAGTGGTTTTGCCACTACCGCGATTTCCATCGTACTGGCCACCCTCCCCACCGAGGTAGTCACTTCACCCCAGTGGTTCATCGTAAAGGTGGTAGGCGGCGCGGCGGGGCTGATTGTCGTAGGGTTGGTGTTCTACTTCGGCGGGTTGCGGGGCTCCCACTGATGGCGTGGACAATGCTGACCGGTGCCTACCGGCCAGCGGTAGGGGCGTACTCCGATGCGGCTGGTCGTTCATATGATAGATGGGCATAGTAACATAGAACCTGGGAATAATACCAACTGGATTTACGTGCCAGAATGTAGGAAATTATCTTGTTGACGATGAAAGTGAGCATATGAACCTGGTTACGATCCTCAAGAGCAAAATCCACCGGGCCACCGTGACCGAAGCCAATCTTGACTACGTGGGTTCCATCACCCTGGACCCCGCCCTGATGGCAGCGGCGGGCATCCTTGACCATGAAAAGGTCCTGGTGGCCAACATTACTAATGGCAGCCGGTTGGAGACCTACGCCGTAGCTGGCGATGGCCGGCCCGGCGAGGTTTGCATCAACGGGGCGGCGGCCAACCAGGTCAGCGTAGGCGATCTGGTGCTTATCATGGCTTTCCGAACCGTGGAGGAAGCAGACGCATCCAAGTATCTTCCGACGGTAGTGTTCGTCAATGAAAACAACACTGTGACCTCCATCAGCAAAGGCGAGATATGAGCAATACCATAACCCTTTTCCGTGATAGCAAAAAGTCGGGCCGCCCCCTGGCCCTGGTGACCGCCTACGACGCCACCATGGCCGCGTTGGCCCGGGCCGCTGGGGTGGACGCGCTGCTGGTAGGCGACTCCCTGGGTATGGTGGTCCAGGGGGGCGACAACACCCTGTCGGTCACCCTCGACGAGATGATTTACCACACCAGGCTGGTGGTGCGCGGGGCGCCGGATATGTTTGTCATCACCGACCTGCCTTTCATGTCCTACCAGGTCTCGCCGGAAGATGCGCTACGTTCGGCCGGGCTGGTGCTGAAAGAGGGGCGTGCCCAGGCCGTTAAGCTTGAGGGCGGAGAAGAGATCACGCCCCAGGTGCGGACTCTGATAGCGGCGGGCATACCGGTCATGGCCCACCTGGGACTGCAGCCGCAGTCCATCCACCTCTACGGCGGCTACGGCAAGCGGGGCAAAACAGCGGCGGAGCGGCGGGAGCTGCTGGCCGGCGCCCGGTTGCTCCAGGATGCCGGAGCCTTCGCCCTGGTACTCGAAAATATCCCCCACGACCTGGCCGCGGAGATCACCAGGGCACTGGAAATGCCCACCATCGGCATCGGTGCCGGACCAGCCTGTGACGGCCAGGTGCAGGTGTTCCACGATCTGCTCGGCCTCCAGCCCGATTTCAAGCCGCGCCACGCCAAACGCTACGCCGAGGCAGGCCAGGCCATCATCGAAGGGCTGGCCCGGTTCGTACAGGAAGTGCGGGATGGTTCGTTCGTCTCCCGATGAAGGTCCTGCCCACCGTTGAGGAGATGCGTGATTTCCGCGCCGGACAATTGCATAGCCCCCTCGGATTTGTGCCCACCATGGGCAATCTGCACGAGGGACACCTCTCCCTGGTGCGGCTGGCCAAGCGGGAGAGCCGGTCGGTGGTGGTGTCGGTGTACGTAAACCCAACCCAGTTTAACGATCCCCAGGACCTGGCCGGCTACCCCTGTACTTGGGACGAAGACCTCCGACTGCTGGAAGACCTGCAGGTAGATGGCGTATTCCTGCCCACCGACGAAGTAATGTATCCCCGGGGCTGCTCTACCACTGTTAAACCCAGCGAGGTGGCAACCCGGTGGGAAGGGGAGTGTCGGCCGGGGCACTTTGAGGGGGTCTGCACGGTGGTGGCCAAGCTGCTTGGCATTGTTCAGCCCGATGTGGCCTACTTCGGCGAGAAAGACTATCAGCAGCTCCAGGTTGTCCGGGCGATGGTTAGCGACCTGAACCTGCCGGTGACTATCCGCTGGGGCCCGACCATCCGGGAGACCGACGGTTTAGCCCTGTCCAGCCGCAACAGCCTCCTATCTCCGGATGAAAGGGCCCGGGCGTCCCGGCTCAAGCAGGCCTTGGATAGCCTGAGGGAGGCCATCCGTGCCGGCCGGGACGCCGCCGCTGCCCTGGACACCGAGCGCAGCGCCCTGACGGCAGCGGGCTTCCAGGTAGACTATCTAGTCCTGGTTGACGGCACGAGCCTGAAGCCGATCACTACCCCGAAAGAAGGTGCCCACCTGCTGGTGGCCGCGCGCATCGGGGCCGTCCGCCTGATCGACAACTGCGCCCTCTAATCCTCTTTCACCTTCCCCGGTGACAGAACCGGGGTTTACCTCGTGGCGGCGAGCGGATACGCTACCACCACGGTCTCAATCGTGCCGGCCACCCTCCCCGCCGAGGTGGCGACATCGCCCCTGTGGTTCTTCGTCAAGGTGGTGGGCGGAGCCCAACGAGCGAGCCTGAGCTTGGCGATAGGGCGCTAAGAATTTTAGCCACGAATTAACACAAATTGGCACGAAACTGGTCAAGCCGAAGAAAGGCCAAGAACACCAAGGGCTCGGAGAGGGAAGATGAGGCTTGGGGCTGGGGGCTTGGGGCTGGTAGGGGCGTAGCCTCGGGGTAGCCTACGGCGAGTCGCGCGACCTGTCCGGCGATGCACTGCCAGCCGGGAAATGGTGCTGCTCCGGTAGGGACGAATCGCCGATTCGCCCCTACATGCGGCTAGAATGTGAAGGTGAACTCCACCGCGGCTGTGGAAAACTCTTTGCCGTCAATATCTTTCCCGATGCGAAATTCAAACAGTACCCCGGCCCCATCGGCGAAGCTGTAGGAAGGTGAAATGGTTGTTGTACCACCATCGGCCAATCCATCCTGTCGCAGGGTAAGGGCGAACATGGGGAAGCTGTAATTGGCCATGACCATCCAGCCCCACTCGTCTTTCGCGTAGCCTCCCTGGTTCACCTCCAAGCCTATCAGGAGGTTCTCCACCATCGTGAGGGTCGCATCCACATCGATCACCAGGTCGAGGGAGTTATTCTGGATCACCGACAGCCCGGCGTTGAGATCCTCCACGCCGCCATAGCCCAGTCGCCCCCCAAAGATGGGCTTGTCATCATCGGCGAAGTTTAGATCCCAGCCGTTGGCCACGTAAGCTACCACATCCAGGCCCGCGCCCAGCTCCCGGGCGTAGCTGAAACCGATCAGGTTGGTAGGAAGCGCGTAATCGAAAACCAGGGTATGAGAGAACTGGTACATGTCCGGCGCGTCCAGCAGTTCCCAGCCGATGGGGGCGTTGAATTTCCCGAAGGTCATGCCGCTCACCGTCACATATGCTTGCTCTACATCTGGTAAGTAAAGTCCTGGAACGTCCGAAAATTCGGCGAAGTCCACATCAGCCCGCAGGGAGATCCCTTCACCCAGGGTCTTCTCTATATCAACTTCCAGCTGGTCAAAACTGAATCCCAGATCAGTCCCATCAGATACCGGTAGGGCAGTGCTGCCATCCACAAACCCTGAAAGGGTCAAATCCTGCCCGCTGGCGCCCATGGTCAGGGCCAGCAAAGCCACCACGACTTTCCCTGGTGCTACTCTCATCATTGTTCCTCTCCTCTATTTAATTGATCTAAACGGTTTAGCCAGGCCCCTACGGCCCGGCCAGTGCTGTCTATCCTTGCCGGTGGCTGCCTTGAGCAGGATGCCGGTCCGCATGGGTGCGGATGACGGCATCCCCCCAAAGTCCAAGCCCGGCCTCGGGCCGTTTGGTCAGCCGATAGCCTCAGCGCCCGTCTCGCCGGTACGAATCCGGATACACTCCTCAACGGGAAGGATGAAAATCTTACCTCGCCCGACATCGCCAGCGCCCCGGGCAACCCCGGAGATCGCATCCACCGCCGGTTGGACAAACTCCTCATTGACGGCGATCTCCAGGCGGACCTTCTTGAGGAGCTTGATATCGTGGGCGATGCCCCGATACACCTCGTGGATGGCGATCTCCATTCCCTGGCCCAACACGTTGGAAACGGTGAACTTGAAGATGTTATTCTGCACCAGGGCTTCCTTGATGGGGAGAAGCTCCTCCGGCTGAATAATTGCAATGATCAGTTTCATGAATTTTTCGTCCTTCCTATTCTGTCATGAAGATCTGGAACCCGGCATAGGACTCCATGCCGTGTTCCCCGATGTCCAGACCCTGGATTTCTTCCTTTTCGCTCACCCGTAGGCCCATAGTGTGCTTCAGGGCCAGGAAGAGCGCCAGCCCCAGGCCAAAAGCCCAGACGAAAGCCACCGAGGCCCCGATGAACTGGCTGATGAGCTGGCTGATGCCGCCGCCATAGAAAAGACCCGTATTGGCCTCTCCGATCTGAAGGACAGCCTCAGCGTTGAACAGGCCGCAGGCGAGGGTGCCCCACAGGCCCGCCGTTCCATGGACACTGATTGCACCCACCGGGTCGTCCACTTTGAGGACCCGGTCGATAAACAGCACGCTCAGGACTACCAGGATGCCTCCGATCAGTCCGATCCCTAAAGCCCCGGCCGGGGTAACGGTATAGCATGGCGCCGTAATAGCTACCAGTCCCGCCAGGGCTCCATTCAGGCCCATGGTGGCGTCGGGCTTACCAAAGATGATCCAGGCCGTGGCCGTGGCGCCGATGGCCCCCATGGCTGCTGACAGGTTGGTCATCACCGCCACCCGGCCAATGGCGCCGTCGCCAAAGGTGGTGCTGCCAGGATTAAATCCGAACCAGCCAAACCACAGGATGAAGACCCCCAGGGCCGCCAGGGGGATGTTATGCCCGGGGATAGCGTTAGGTTTCCCGTTTCGACCGTACTTACCCAGGCGGGGGCCAAGGACCACGGCTCCTGCCAACGCCAGCCACCCGCCGATTGAATGAACCACTGTCGAACCGGCGAAATCGGTAAACGCGCCGGTGGACAGGTTTTCCAACCACCCGTTTCCTTGCAGCAATCCCCCCCAGGCCCAGGAGCCAAATACGGGGTAGATGAAAGCGCTGATGGCGACGCTGTAGATCAGGTAGGCTTTGAATCGGGTGCGCTCGGCCATGGCCCCGGATACAATCGTGGCGGCTGTCGCGGCAAAGACCGTCTGAAATATCAGGAACGTGAATTCCCAATCATTGCCGGTGATGCCCCTCAACCCGAACAAGGTGGTGCCGAAGAAGCCATTGGATACGCCGAACATGAGTCCAAACCCGATCAAGAAGAAAGCCACCGATCCCACGGAGAAGTCCATCAGGTTTTTCATGATGATGTTAACCGCGTTCTTGGCGCGAGTCATTCCCGCCTCGACCATGGCAAAGCCGGCTTGCATCAGAAAAACCAGGAAGGCGGCCACAGCGGTCCAGACGATGTTGATGTTGGTCTGTAACCCCTCCAGAAGATTCACGGCATCGGTTGCGATCTCCTCCTGTGCTAACAAGACCGTTGTGCTTATTCCCAGCAAGAAAATGACCTTTTTCAACATTCATACTCCTTATTCATGTGGTTAATGAGAGTGGTGATGGGCCGCAATATAACAAGAAATTGTACATGATACCTAATATTATTATTAGTATAAAATCAATACTTAAATATTTTAGGTCATAGGCCATATATTCTTTTGCAATTATAAAGAGTATCAGACAAGCATATTGACGATAAGTGGCTGTTAATAGGCTTCTTTAAACGGCACCAGCCCAGCCAGACAATCCAGAAATTGAACGGTCGGTATACCCGCAATGCACACAGATTGTGCTGAACATAACAAAGCGGCGCGACGGGATTGCTCGCTATCGGGCTGGTGTTCTACTTCGGCGGGTTGCGGAGGTCTATCTGCGCTTTAGGGCGTAGCGCGCGGCTCGCCGTAGGCTACACCGAGGCTACGCCCTACAAAGGCTGACCGCTCCCTTTACCCGCTTTCGTGCCAATTCGTCCGCCAGCTGGCGGATTCGTGGCTGAAGTCTTTTACGCCCCTTCGGCAAGCTCAGGATAAACTCGGCTCAGGGCGGGCTTGGCGGTTTTTCCCCTCACGGGTGGTTTCCCTGTCTTATCTTCAATCCTCAATCGTCAATCTACAATTTTCAATCCGTAGGCTGACCGCTGATTGCCGATGGCTAGTCCTTCACGAACTTATACACTGATATTAGTGATCTGATACCTGCCTGACATCACGCCGCGGGGGGATGTCCCCGGCATAAATATCCTTGTCAATGCTGGAAAGTGTGATTAGAATAGCATAAGAAAAGACCAGCGTGCGTGAGCAATATCAGGCGGGAGGGTCTATTAACTCAAATTGAGTAAAAAAGCGCCGATGAGGAAAATGATAAAGTGCTTGATGGGATAGGGATTTATTAGCCTGTGATCAACGTCACACATCGGCAATTTTGTGACATTCATCACGGCCCATTAGTAAGAACTTAAGTATCGTTCAACCAGAAATTCGGTATGTTAAGGAATCTATCTAATCTAAGGAATAAATGGTGTTAAGGGATAAAATGAAAAGGCTTCTCCGACACACACTTACACTCACGTTTCTGGTGGGACTGGTGGGCATACAACCTGTCTGGGCCCAGAAGGGAGGAAAACCAGAGAATAATCCTCCCGTGGCCCTAGACGATTCGGCCACAGTGGTCCAGGGAAACACCGTTATCATTCTGGTCCTGGCAAACGACTCCGATCCGGACGGCGATTCACTTTCTGTCCAGAGTGTCCGCCGGGCCAGGGGCGTTGTACACATCCTGGAGGACGGCACCCTGTCCTACAGACCGACCCCCAATTTTATCGGCGAAGACATTTTTGAGTACACGGTAGACGATGGACACAAGGGCAAGGATAAAGCCCAAGTCAGGGTCTGGGTTATGGAGGGGCAGGCCAATCAAGACCCCGTGGCCTACGATGCCGCCTTCGACACCCAGGAGGAAGTGGCCTTCAGCGATACACTGCCTGCCTTCGATGCCGATGGAGATGACCTGACGTACAGCATCGTGAATCAGGGCACCAAAGGAACAGCGATAATTACTGACGCCACCACCAATGAATTCGCCTATACCCCTGATCCTGATGCCAATGGCCAGGACAGTGTCACCTTCCGGGTCTATGACGGCGCGGCCTATTCCAACGAGGCCATAGTTACCATTACCATTGAGCCAATAAACGATGCCCCGGTCATTACCTCGGCGGCTTCCACGATGGCCACCGAGGACATACTCTTCAGTTACACCGCGACGGCCACCGATGTGGACGGCGATGTGATCAGTTTCACCTTTGCCGGTTATCCAACCTGGCTATCAGCCGATGGCGCCACCCTCTCCGGTATCCCAACTGAGGGATTCACTTCCGGCAGTTTCACTGTCACCGCAGATGACGGCAAGTTATCGGATGCCCTGGTTGTTACGATAACTGTTGGCGCGGTGAACGACGTGCCGGTCATTACCTCTGCGGCTTCCGCGACGGCCACCGAGGACGTACCCTTCAGTTACACCGCCACGGCCACCGATGTGGACGGCGATGTGATCAGTTTCACCTTTGCCGGTTATCCAACCTGGCTATCAGCCGATGGCGACACCCTCTCCGGCACGCCCGGTGAGGGGGACGGAGACTTCGCCTTCACAATTACCGCTGACGACAACAACGGCGGTTCGGATGCCCTGACAGTAAGCGTGACGGTAGGCACGGTGAACGACGCCCCGGTGGCGGTGGACGACACTTTCTCCGTCTCCGAGGATTCCCCGGTCCGCACCCTGGATGTGCTCGCCAATGATATCGATGTAGACGGTGATGATCTCATTATTACCAACTTCATGCAGGCTAAAGGCATTCTGCATATCATCGACAGTGGAAAACGCCTGTCCTATGAACCAACACCCAACTTCTCCGGTGAGGATGTCTTCTTCTACATCGTCAGTGATCCCAGTGGCCTTGAAGATGAAGGCATGGTCACCGTGACAGTGGGCGGGGTGAATGACGCGCCGGTATTCACCAGCAGTCCTGTTACCGCAGCCACCGAGGGTTCGG
>CAZULW010000014.1:0-34115 GCA_964621455.1 uncultured bacterium | reverse complement strand
CCGGCAACGGGGATGTGGGTGACCATGCCGTAGTGCTCACCCTGACCGATGGGGTTATCACCACCCCCGTAGAGCAGACCTTCACTATCACGGTCAGCAACGTCAATGACGCGCCGGTATTCACCAGCAGTCCTGTTACCGCAGCCACCGAGGGTTCGGTTTACGCCTACAACATTTCCGCCAGCGATGATGACGCCGGTGCGATCCTGTCCATCAGCGCCGCCACACTGCCCGGATGGCTTGACTTTACCGATAACGGCGATGGCACCGCCCTGCTCACCGGCACCCCCGGCAACGGGGATGTGGGTGACCATGCCGTAGTGCTCACCCTGACCGATGGGGTCATCACCGCGCCTGTGGAGCAGACCTTCACCATTACGGTGAGCAATGTGAACGAAGACCCCGTAGCGGTGGACGACGAAGCATCTACTGATGAAAATACCCCGGTCATCATCAATGTACTGGAGAACGATGTCGATGCCGATGTTGGCGATGTTCTTTCAGTGGCGAGCGTTACCCAGGGGTCCAATGGTTCGGTGGTGATCAACCTGGACGGCACCGTCACCTACACACCCAACGAGAACTTCAGTGGGCTGGACAGCTTCACTTATACCGTCACCGATGGCAACGGCGGCTCGGCCACCGCCACGGTGACTGTCCTGGTGAATCTGGCGGGCGACCTGGCCGCCGATGTTCTGATTGATCCGGTGGAAGGTGGTACCATAAACACCGACATCGGGGTTTCCATTGATATCCCCGGTGGCTCCCTCAGTGAAGCGGTGAACATCCAGATTGGCACCTATGAGTCGATACCCCCTGGCGCTCCCCAATTGGCGGGTATGCTTTATTTCTTCGGGCCCTCCGGTACCACCTTCGACCCGCCCGCCACGGTCACCGTACCTTATGATTCGACCCTCCTCCCCGAGGGCTTCGATCCGCTGGACCTGGTCCTGCTGATCTACAACGAAGGTGATGGAACCTGGGCTGAGGCCCCTAACAGCGTGGTTGATACCGATGCACAGACCGTCTCGGGCCAGACCTACCACTTCTCCGGCTTTGCGGCTGGTTTGCTTCTAGACCGCGCCCCCCAGCTGATCTTGAGTCTCCCGGAACCGGTCCTTGAAGAAGACGCCCCGTCTACGGTCATTATTGAAAACCTCAACGATTACTTCGCCGACCCGAACTTCGGCGACCAGATCGACTTCGACGCCACCAGTCTGGATGAGGGACTGCACAGAGTGTTCGTAACCGACGAAGCAGAACTTATCGTGGATCCCAAACCGAACTTCTACGGCGATATTCGCATTGTCATCACGGCCACCGATGACGGCGGGCTGTGGGTAAGCGATACCTTATTCCTGACAGTAGTCGCGGATAACGACCCACCGTTCTTCCCGCCCGGCTTCCGGGAGCTATTGGCCGACTTTATGACCATCAATGAAGATCAGGTGCTGCGCATCCCACTGATGGCAGACGATGTGGAAGGCGACGATGTGACCTTCAACGCCACCAGTGACACCTCAGCCGTAACGGTAGCGGTGGCCCAGGATTCCGTGCCCCTTCTGGTCGTAATCCCCGATCACGACTGGTTCGGGACCGCCAATATCGGGCTGAGTGCCTCCGACGGCCAGGATACGACTTACCTGGACCCAGTTACCCTCACTGTAAGCCCGCTGAATGACGCCCCCTCAGCGTTCACGCTGCTTGAACCAGCCAACGCCGCCGTCATCCAGCTCCAGCCCAGCGACCTGGGCGATTCCCTCACCTTTGCCTGGGACGATGCCGTGGATCCCGATGGCGACCCGGTGCGGTACGCCTTCATGTTAACCGACAGCGGTGCCTTCTACTTCGAATACGGCGACACCACGGTGAATGAGGTGCGGGTACCATACACGGACATCTTGGCAGCCTTCAGAGATCAGGAGCTGACCAGCGCCACTTTCTGGTGGACCATTATGGCAATCTCGGGGCAGGACACGATAGAAGCCAGCGACGGCACCTACAGCCTGACTATTGATATCAGTACCCTGGCCGTGGCGGACCAGAGCCAGCTGCCGCAATTCTTTACACTCCATCAGAATTATCCCAACCCCTTCAACCCGGTAACCACGCTGAGATACGAGCTGCCGCACAATTCCCGGGTGTTGCTCGTAATCTATGACATGCGGGGCCGGGAAGTTATCCGGCTAGTGGATGGTTACGTAAGTGCCGGGCATAACAAGGTGGTTTGGAACAGCAGTGACGCCTCCGGTCGTCCGGTGCCGTCAGGGATTTACTTCGCCCGCCTGATAACGTCCGAGAACACCCATATCATCAAGATGAGTCTCATCCGGTAGGGAACGGCGGCCTGTACCTTGTCAGGCCCGGAAATCTCTTCAGCGCTCTACCTGTCGACACCTCGACCAGACCTTTATTACTGCAAATGAGCGGGGGAGCTCTTGTCAGGTATGGGAATTACGAACCAGAAGGCTCTTTGCAGATGGCGATGATCTCCCGGAACACCTGTTCACTATCCTCCACGCTGGGTCGGCAGGCCCCCACCGTACGATGGCCGCCACCACTGTACCAACTGCACAGGTCGCCCACGTCCACCATGGAGGTGCGGTTGAAAATGGAATGCCCCACGGCAATCTCGTCCCGGTACCGGGGTCACCACTGGCGATATGGAACGAGATATTTCCATCTGACAGACCCGGCAAGGTATAGAGGATAAACCGGTTCACGGGAGCCAGCTTTTTCCCACGGAAATCACTGACGATGACATTATCGTTCAGATCACCCCGTATAATGGCCTTCACAGCTATTACTCGCAGATTATTTCACTTGCGAATACACAAATCGTGGTAAGCTTTCAGGTGCTGTTGTGGATAAAAGATGCATCTAGAGCAACGGCAAAACATTTTAATAGTAAAAAAATTAAGTCTAATCGTTCTAAATGACCACTATCAACTTGCATAAGAACCGTAAAACGACTAGTTTGCGGCCGATAGTCCTTGGGCATGTATCTCCTTCGAATGCATAACATAGGGACCCTCACAATCAATCCCTAAGATGGGGGAACACCGTGTCCATTTCCACATCCCTCCCAACCTGGGGCCGATAAGCCTGGCGCTGGCCATAGCCTTCGCGCCCCGTCCCGGGTGGGGTCAGCAGGGCATGTGGGAGCAGCTCATCAACCAGGGGAACCAGGCCCTGTCAAGGGGGGCTCTTTCCGAGGCGGAAACCCGCTACCTGCAAGCCGTTGAGGAGGCCGAACAGTTTGCCCCCCATGACCTGCGAAGGGCGACGGCCCGGCGCAACCTTGCCCAGACGCTGGTGTTCCAGGGCCGCTTCGTAACTGCTGATTCCCTATACAGGGAGGCCATCGCCACCGCCACCCGGGTCCTGGATCCCCGTCATCCCTATGTGCTCTCCCTTCAGGATGAGCTGGCCCGCCTGCATGAAGCCCTGGCGGAAGCGGATCGACTGGATGAAAGCGACCAGGGACCAGCTTCTACTAAGGACATCGTTCTGAACTGGGCGGAGTGGTTGGCCCGAAGGTCGGTTCTCCAGCTTGGCGCGACAATGCCGCTGGCTGGCGAGCTCGGCAACACCCATCACCAGGGATTCGGATACGGATTGAGCCTGCACATCCCGCTTACCAGACTGGGCCCCCTGACCATTGATATTGCGCCCGAACATGCCATCACCACCCTGCCGGCTACACACTCTTTTATCGCGCCTTTCAAGCTACAAGGGACCAGCCTGGCCCTGGCGATCGCTCTCGGCCCCTTGAGCCTCGCCCTGGGACCGGGAGTTTATATTATTGAAACCGGCCAAAATCATGCTGTACGGCTGGGACTGACAGGGAGTGTCAGCCTGGCGATCAAAGGCAGGCGGACGCCTCGCAGCAACGCGGGACTGCACACAGCCATCCATGTCCGGGGCAATTACATTCCTGACACGGAACCGGTGGTGGAAGGGCCGGTGACACTCCTTCAGGCTGGCCTGAACCTTGGCTGGCGGTGGTAAACCTACTGCCTTTGATCGCTGCGGGGTGGGCTGAGGCGTTGCGAAACTAACTCTATGTTCGTAAAATAAGTAACCTGAATCACCACGAATTAACCAGTTTTAATCGAACAAAAGGGGATTCCCGACATGGAAGAGCAACGCAAGCTGGCAGCCATTCTATTTTCCGATATTGTGGGCTTCTCGAAGATCATGGGCGAGGACGAGGAAAGCGGACTTCAACTCCTGGAAAAACACGATGAGATCCTCACCCCCGTCATCGCCGATCACCAGGGAACCATCCTCAAGAAAATGGGCGATGCTATCTTCGCGGAGTTTATCTCCGCTGTCCGGGCGGTTGAATGCGCTATCGAGATTCAAAAGGCACTGGTCGACTACAACCGTGACAAGGCGAAGTCTGAGAAAATTATTATCCGTATTGGCATTCATTTGGGCGATGTGGTCATCAAGGGTAATGACCTGTTTGGTGACGGGGTTAATGTGGCCTCCCGGTTAGAACCGCTGGCGGAACCCGGCGGCATCTGCATTTCCGGGGCGGTGTATCAAGCGATTGCCAGCCGCACCGACATTTCCACCCGGAACCTCGGGGTGCAGGAGCTGAAAAACATCGTTCGGGATCACACCATCTACAAGGTGTACCATGATCAAGAGCAGTGGAAGAAAGAAGCCTATCTTGACAAGCGAGCAGAAACCTTGGTCACTACCAGACGGCGTTATCAAATCATCCGGGGTGCGGCGATTGCACTGGCCGTCACGTTGATGGTCGTGGTGGGAACACTGATCTTCCGAACACAGCGAGATACCGGTACCAAGTTTTTCATGTTCGATTTTTCATCTTCAAATGTGGGCCAGGATACCCTTGCCCTGCTGACAGCTGGCGTCTATGGTCGGATGGTCCAGAATCCCAGGTTAGCCGTACTTACAACCGGGAGAGCACGGAAGTTAGCAACACGCGCTGGATTGCTTTTGGAGTCTCCCATCAGTTCAACCGTCGATCTCATGAGAAAAAGTGAGCTCAATAGCTATTTAAGCCAGTTAGGCCGGGCCCTTGGGTGTGACCAGATCGCCCATGTTATTCTCGACTGGGCTGCAGAACGGGTCAGTTGGACGGTCATCACCTACGACGTCCACGATGATCGTCTTTTTTCCCATCATAATAGTATAACTGAAGAGACAGCGCTGCGCCATATTGCTGGATTCGAGTCCATTGCGAACGCAGTCGCGTTGGGGATCATCAGCCGGGTGTTATCTCCCCTGACTGGGACCATCGTTCAAGAAGGTAAGAAAGAAGTTCTCATAGATGTAGGAGCGAAGGATGGCGTTGTGCCGGGGATGACATTCCATGTTGTCAGGATGGTCCCCATTGATGAGGAGTTGTTCGGAGAGCTTTTTGCGCTGGCGCGCACCCATCCTGACGCCGACGATGAAAAAGTCACGCTACTGTGCACCCTCTGCGGACAGCCGTTGGAATTTCTCGACGCGGGGGAGATTGCCACGTTCGATGAAGCACAACGATTTGACCTCAACTATTTCTGCACGTATTGTAATATCGAGGTGAACATGAAGGCTGCCGGGGAAGGAGCAATGAACGTGACGGTGGGTATTCTTGCCGTGGAAGAAATCAATCCAAGATCGACCCTCTGTAAGGTTATCCTCACGTGGAAAACCCCGCTGCCGGAATCCACCCCTCAGATTCTTGCCACCCAATTTTCCAATCCACCCAAAGTCGGTGATCGGGTCCAGCAGCGCTTGTAGGGGCTTAGCGCCACCCCCGTTATGATTTCGGTTTCTAACTAGCCAAATATTTCACAACTTTCTCCTAGGCAGCGGCCGGTCTTTCGGGTGCATGTTGCTCTCGCTGATACGGGAAGCCAATCCGCAGCTGGAGGGCGGCTGAATCTGCTGTGAATGTAGGCCAGCACACTTTTGGAGGCTGCGAACATGGCACGCGTCAATCTGACGGAAATGATCGAGCGGCTGGAGCTGGAGCTGCGCCCCGTATTGAAGAAGGCGGTCGAGGCGGCGATCCCTGACGTCGAGTTCGACGACAAGGTCCTCTACCAGGAATTTCGCAAGGCCGCCAGCCGCCGGTTTCAGACCTGGGAACAAATCCCCGACAGCTGCGTGAAATCCGAGTACTGATCTACTTAGGGGCAGTGCGAGACCCGGTAGATGGATGAGCTGAGGATTGACAAGTGGCTCTGGGCGGCGCGGCTTTTCAAGACCCGCCGGGGAGCCGCCGAGGCCTGCCTGGGCGGGAAGGTGAAGCTTGAGGGCCGCTCCGTGAAACCCAGCCGTGCCATAAGGGTCGGCGACGAGCTGCAAATCACCCGCAAGCTGTACCAGCAGCGGATTAAGATAACGGGATTATCGGAACGGCGTGTCTCGCCCGCCATCGTTGCTACCCTTTGCGAGGATATCACCCCGGCCGAGGAGATAGAACAAGCCAAGCTGGTGCGCACGACGGAGAGCGCCTTCCACCGTGAGCCCCGCCGACGGCGGGGGCGTCCCACCAAACGGGACCGCCGGGCGCTACAAAAGCTAAAGGGCAGATTCTAGCCGGGTTCCGAAAAATGAAAGGCGACCATGCTTAATCTGCGTTCAAAATGGCTCCTACCGGCCCTTCTTTTGCTTACCCTCTGCGGCGTGGGGGACAACCCACCACCACGAGATTTACCGAAGGATACCGCCATGTCCAATAGTATCCCTGCGGGAAATGACCATCCCGGACAGGACGAGTCCCGGCCCAACCGCCTTATCCATGCCCAGAGTCCCTACCTGCTGCAACACGCTGACAACCCGGTGGACTGGTACGAATGGGGCGAGGAAGCTTTTGAGGCGGCCCGCCGGGAAAACAAGCCTATCTTCCTTTCCATCGGCTACTCCACCTGCCACTGGTGCCACGTCATGGAGCATGAGTCCTTTGAGGACCCGGAGGTGGCCCGCCTCATGAACGATGCTTTCATCTGCATCAAGGTGGACCGGGAAGAGCGCCCCGATATCGACAACATCTACATGGCTGTCTGCCAAATGATGACGGGTAGCGGCGGCTGGCCCCTTACCATCGTCATGACGCCCGACAAAAAACCCTTTTTCGCCGGCACCTACTTCCCCAGGAAAAGCCGCTACGGCCGCACCGGAATGCTCGACCTTGTCCCTCGGCTGAATGAGCTCTGGCTTCATGAACAGGACCGGATCGATGCGTCCACCCAGGCGGTCCTGCAGGCCCTGGAGGAGACCCAGGGTTCCACCAGCGGCGAAGACCTGGGTCAGGCGATCCTTCAAGAGGCCATGAAGCAGGCCCACAGCCGCTTCGATCCCCGGCACGGCGGCTTTGGGTCCAAACCCAAGTTCCCCACCCCACATCAGTTCCTCTTTCTCCTGCGCTATTGGCACCGGAGCGGGGAGAATGTCGCCCTGGAGATGGTGGAAAAGACCCTGATGGCCATGCGCCTGGGGGGTATTTACGATCACGTGGGCTTTGGCTTTCATCGCTATTCCACCGACGAGAAGTGGTTCCTGCCCCACTTCGAGAAGATGCTGTACGACCAGGCCATGCTGGCCATGGCCTATACGGAGGCCTACCAGGCCACCGGGCTGGAGGACTACGCCCGGACGGTGACGGAGATTTTCACCTACGTTCTCCGGGACATGACCGCGCCGGAGGGTGGCTTCTACTCCGCCGAGGATGCCGACAGTGAGGGTGAGGAGGGGAAGTTTTACCTGTGGACCGAAGCAGAAATCCGGCAGATCCTCTCCCCCAACGAGGCCGAATTTGTTATCGCCACCCTAAACGTGGCACCGGAAGGAAACTTCCGCGATGTGACCACGGGGCAGTTGACAGGAACAAATATTCTCCATCTCACGGCTCCCCTGATGGCGACAGAGCGCCAGCGGTGGAATACTATACGGACCAAGCTGCTCACCCACCGGGGGAAGCGGGTCCGACCCCATAAGGACGATAAGATCCTCACCGATTGGAACGGCCTCATGATCACCGCCCTGGCCCAGGCCGGTCAGGCCCTTGTTCGGCAGGACTACATCGCTGCCGCCGAAAAGGCCGCCACATTTATTCTCAGCACCCTGCGAGGCGAGCACGGCCAGCTCCTTCACCGCTACCGTAACGGCGAGGCCGGCATCACCGCCTACCTGGACGACTACGCCTTCCTCATCTGGGGCCTGCTGGACCTGTACGAGGCCACCTTCAAGTCAACCTACCTCAAAATGGCCCTGGAGCTTAATGACGAGATGCTGGACCGCTTCTGGGACGAGAAGCAGGGTGGGTTCTTCTTCACCGCCGACGACGCCGAAGCCCTCCTGGTGCGTAAAAAGGAGATTTACGATGGAGCCATTCCCTCGGGGAACTCGGTGGCGGCCCTGAACCTGTTGCGTCTGGGGCGCATCACCGCCAATCCTATCCTTGAAGAGCACGCCGCTGCCATTGGTAAAGCGTTCTCCCGTCTGGTGGCCCAGGCCCCCACCGGCTTCGCCCAGCTCCTCTGCGCCGTAGAGTTCGGTGTGGGACCGTCCTATGAAGTAGTCATCGCCGGCAAAGCGGGCGCAAGCGACACGAAAATCATGCTGTCCGCCCTCCGCCGCACCTACCACCCCAACAAGGTGGTCATCTTCCATCCCACCGGGAACGACGAAACGGAGATCACCCGGCTGGCGCCTTTCATCAAGGCGCAGACCAGCTTGGACGGGAAGGCCACCGCCTACGTCTGCCGCAATTACGCCTGCGAGGCCCCCACTACCGATGTGGACGTGATGTTGGCGGCCCTGGCGAAGCACTAAGGCCTTACTGTGCCACAAGTCATCAACGACAGCCGGCATCCCAGCGCGGTGCATGCGTCCCTGGGGTTCCTCCTGGCCGCTGCCGTGGAGGAGCTGTTCCCGGGCCGAACCCTCTTCATCGAGCACTCCTTCGTCGGCGGCTACTACTGCCACTTCGGAGCCGACGACCCGGCGAAAGCCGACAACCTGGAGGCCCTAACCCGCCGCATGGACGATTACTGCCGGGGCGAGACGCCCCTCGAACTCATCGAAGTGAAGAGGGACGACTTGCAGGCGCGTTTCCGGGCGCGAGACAGGGACGACAAGCTGGAAATCCTCAATCGCCTGGGCAGCGAGGTGGTCCCCGCCGCCCGCTTCCGGCACTACCTGGACTACCGCTTCGAGCCCATGACCGCCAACCTGAGCCGCCTCCGGCACTTCAGCATCGATCCCTACAACCACGGCTTCCTCCTGCGCTTCCCCAGCCTTCTGCCGCCCTACACCGTCCCCCCTTTGAAAGACAGCCCCAAACTGTACCAGGTGATCCAGCAGCGGGAAGAGTGGGGCCGGGCACTGCGGGTGAACAACCTGTGCCAGCTCAATGAGTGCCTGGAAGGGGAGCGGTGCCGGGAGCTGGTCTGGGTGGCCGAGGGGCTGCACGAGAAGACCATCGCCCGGATTGCCGACGGCCTGTGTGACAACCATCCTGCCAAGCGTGTAATCTTCGTATCCGGACCTTCCTGCTCTGGCAAGACCACCTTCGCCAAACGGCTGGCCATCCAGCTCAAGGTCAACCTCTTCGACACCCTGGCCATCTCTATGGACCACTACTTCCGGGATCATGCGGACATGACGGCCCAGCCCAACGGCCAGCCCAGGACTCCCCGAGGCGGGTACGCCCAGGGCCAGGGCAACCTGGACTTCGAGTCTATGGAGGCCCTTGATGTTCCCAGGCTTATAAAGGATATCCAGGCGCTGCTTGAGGGGCAGTCCATCCCGCGGCGGCGGTTTATCTTCAAGGAGGGCCGGGGAAAGGACACCGACGAGACACTGCGCCTTGGGCCGGACACCTTCCTCATCGTAGAAGGCATTCACGGTCTCAACCCTGTCTTTCCCCGCGAGCTGGGCGCCGACGCCGTCCAGCGGACTTACGTCAGTGCCATCACCCAGCTCAACCTGGACAACGAGCACCGGGTCTCATCTTCCGACAATCGCCTCCTCCGGCGGCTGGTGCGGGACGCCCAGTTCCGGGGCTACAGCGCCGAGGAGACCCTCCTCCACTGGCCGAGTGTGCGCCTGGGCGAGGAACAGCACATCTTCACCCACCAGGAGGAAGCCGACTTCATGTTCAACTCATCCCTGGTGTACGAGCTGGCGGTGCTGCGCCCCCCGGCGGAGGAGGTACTTAAGACTGTGCCCGAAACCAGTGCGGCCTACCCGGAAGCCCGGCGGCTGCTCACCTTCCTGTCCTTCGTGGCCACCATCGATGAAGGGACCGTGCCCCATAACTCCATCCTGCGGGAATTCCTGGGGGGGAGTGCGTTTGAGTATTAGTTGTTAGTTGTTGGTGGTTAGTTGTTAGTAATCAGTGTCCAGCAGATGATATCCGCCAAGGCGCAAAGGGAATATAAAGGACAATTAGGACTAAGCGCTAGCTGCTTGTGTTAGAACCAATCTATATTCTCTATCCATTAAGGTTTGTGTGCATCGATACGGAAACGAATCAGCCAGCGTAGAACGGTCTTATCTCCATCAAGATACCGACGGATAATTCTTGCTACTTCCCCAGCTTTACCGATCGGAACTACATAATCGAACACACGAGACATAACATCCAGCGAAGTCTCAGTCCACGGTCCGTCCACAACAATGATCCCGAGGCAGTTGGTATGTCGTCCTTTCCAGTTAATGGCCGAGAACATCTTGTCTTTCGCATATAAGCTTGCATGGCGAGCGCTACTCTTACGCACCTCAAGAAAGGCAAGAGGCTCGACTTCGTTAGGAATGACGTAGTCGGCTCGAAAGTTGTATACAACACCTGTTAGTGCTTCGTATTCGGACTCACGCCGAAAGGGAACTCGAGCGTCTCGCAAGCTACTGGTTACGAATTCTTCGAGAAGTAGCCGACCTACCAGATCTCGAACTATCCCTTCAGTAGTAGTTTTCATTCGCTCCAGAATCTGTTCCGGCTGAGCAATAACGCCTGGCTCAAGGCTCGAGAGTAGATTTGCGAGCCGTTCACTTGCAGGTCGTGAAATACCCGTATCGCTGACCGATCCGACGAGACGCTTCAGTTCCTGTTTACTGAAAGTACCTGCGGCATGCATCATTACCGGAAGAAGGTGCGCATTATCGTGTATCCACTCTGGTGATACTCTTGAAAAGCCCTTGGTGGAAGCAAAGGCTGTTTCGATCATCTCAACAATAAAGGGCTGCAGGCGATGATAAAGGATCCCTTTTGCCGCGTGTTCAATACTGAAGGTAACCGCAGAGCGTGCTAGCCATGAATCCTTACGTCGCTCAGTTGGAGGAAGTTGATAAATATGGTAACCAAGCCCTCCCAGAAGAAGCTGGGACGCATTTTCATCCTGCCAGATCTTGTCCGGTGGAGAGGCGAAGCTATTGGTTCGTTTTGAGATCGCAAGCAGACTATCAACCAGTTCTTTCATTATTTCTGTCGCGCGTTGATAAAGAGTCTGCTTGTTCATTAGAAGAGACAAACCTGGTCTTTTTCATCGAGTTCGTGTCGCACTTCTGCGAACCGCGGTAGGTTAAGAGCATTAAATCGGAATCCGCCATGCTGCGGTGTAACAATCTTAGAGAACCACTCCTTCGCCGTTCTGGAGCTGCACTGTTTAACACTCAACCAGAATCGGCAGTTGTTGGCATACCTTACTGCTCGAAGTATAGAGAACGTATAGCAATTAAGCATCGCGAGATGGGCAATCCATCCCAGAAAAAAGCACGGGACGAGTTCCAGATAAATCTTGTTATCTAAGTTTTCGTTGTAGAAACCATAGCGTGATGCGATGGCTTTCCGATTACTCAAGATGAAGCTGCGGCGGTACTCTCCTCCAAACGTTACGAAAAGAAGCGCCTTTGGTCTTAGCAAGTGCCAGACCTCTTTCAACTGGGCATGGCACGTCACAAAAGGATCGAGATCAACCAAGTCAAAGCGTCGTCCTTCCTGGATTAAGGTAGACATTACCGCCAGGTTGTCTTGGTTAATCCACTCAGTAGTCGAACTCCAATCTCGGGTCTGAGATTTAGTAAACACTTTGCTGTCAGATTCGACAGCAAGGATTCTTGTGTGAGGGAAGAGGTCCTCTACAATAGCAGTAGTCTTCCCCTCACCAGCAAACGCATCCAAAGCATCCCGTATATTATCTCCACTATCAGCTAAAACCTTTGCATTGATGAGATGCTTATGATCAGTGTTAATTCCAAATGGATTCTTCTTTTTATGTCCGTAATCGTGACGTCCTAGAAACAGTTGCTTTTCAACGTGCTCAAAGTCGACTCGAAACAGGGTCGCAATCTTCCACGCTGGGAGGCCTGCTTCGAATAATTTTCCTGCGCATTCTGCAACAGATGGTGTCCAGTTTGTAGATCCTTCAGAGCGCCCCCGTTCTGTGAACTCCAGCCCATTCCTGTCACAGTAGTCGAGCAGTCTAAAGATCATATCCTGTGGATTTCGGTTCAACGCTGCAGCTACAAGCGTAAGAGAGATTCCGGACTGCCAAGCCATAAAGCAGACTTGAAATTCCTCTTTTGTCCAGCGACGGCCGCGCGAATAACGACTTTGTAGAGGTACTACTGGTTGAAGGTGGCCGAACCCACACCGGTCAAGTATAGTAAGAAACCTCGAGTCGCATTGATTCTTAGGGAATGGTTTAAGATCATCCCAAGAATGCGGAACTATAGTCTGTACATTATTTCCTTCAGGTAGTGGTTTGCTATAGCGGGGTGTACGCGGTCGTTTGGCCGTTTTGTCACTCTGTTTTCGGGATTTAAGTTGCTGCGTCATTATACAAGTGAAAGAATATTCTAATATACTATATACAACAATTCACTAATGTGGAGGTCAATATCCTCAATGTCGTAATTTACAATTTACATTTAATCTATACCCCTTTAAACGAATAACATCTATTGATAAAAATAAACTGGTTTTCCGTAATATTACCAAAGCATATCGTAAATTTTAAAAGGACAGCCCCCTGCTGCCCTTCAGTTTCCTTACGATCCTTGGCGTCCCTTCGTCCCAGCTCAGGGCAAGCTCTGCGGTTATTCTTTCTCTTCTTCCTCCGGTTCCTCCGGCTCCGGCAGCGGTTCCAACCAGAAGGTAGTATCGGCGGATAGCAGGTGGTAGATGCTTTTCGTGGTCAGGTAGACGGCGTCCCGGCCCGCCTCGCGCAGGTAGCTGCTCTGCCAATTGGCGGAGGACTGGCCCACCACTACGTCAGCCGCCAGGTCGCCGCCCGGGTCGTAGACCTGCAGATGACGGCCGGTGGAGTCGTCCACGCCGTAGGTGGCCCACTTGTCAGGGTTGTCCGAGATCATGCTCTCGCGCTCCACGCCCAGGACCAGGTTGAAGAAGCTGTCCAGCCGCCATTGTTGCACCTTACGCTCCTCGTAGCCCGCAGCCACCCACAGAGTGTCATACCTGACCAGCTCGATCCGCTGGTCGCCCTCCTGGATAACGAAGCGGCCCACATCGTCGGCCTGGATATCAAACACGGTGTCGCTGGGGGTGGTGTACCGGGTTTCCTGCAGCTTGGTGTACAGGTAGATGACCACCAGGGCGGCCAGAACGAGGCCGATATTACGCCATGACTTGCTTTTCATACGCTGCCTTCCCCCAAAGTGCTCCATTTGGACAGGATCTTCCGCCGCCTGCGGCCGCTGCGCCAGCGCCACAGGCCCGTAACCACTATAAGCGCCGACGGGCCCAGGATATTGGCCCACTTAAGCGTCCGGCGGGTACCGGTCGCCAGCTCCTTCAGGGGCCGGGTGGTGACCTCCCGGCCGCGCAGGGCGATGAGCTCCTCGTCCCCCACCAGGTAGTCCACGGCATTAATGACCAGGTTCAGGTTCCCCGGTATTCTGCCGCTGGTCTCATCAGAGAAGAAATCCCCGTCACCAAGTGCCAGGATACGGGCACCGGAGGTGGCTGGGATAAAGCCGGTAGCATCCCCCGGTTTCGTCTCTTCGGTAAAGGCGCTGGCGACCGCTCCCCTGAGCAGCCCGGCCACCGGCCGGCCCGGTCCATTCAGGCGGGCGAAGGTGGGGTTGTTGAGGTACCCAAGCATGTAGGCAGGCCCCGGCAACACCGCCGTGTAATCGCTGGTATACATCAGGGGCTGGAATTCCACGCTGCCCAGCCTGGTGGAATCAATGGCCGCGGCCACCTCGCTGGTGAAGAAGAACCGCACCTGCTCCAGGCCGGAGACTACGATATGATCCTGGTTGAAGCGCTGGATGAGGGGGAAGAAGGGATAGTCCACCGTGTTGCGTACCCGGAAAATGCCACGCTGGGTCTCAACACCAACCTGACTGCAGATGCGGTCGGCCAGCAGGTTGGGGGTGATGCTCACTCCGTAGTGCTCCAGGGCCTCGAACAGGTTGCTCTTGATCTCGGAGCCGAAGCCACGGCTGAGGTCGGCGTTTACCCGGCCCTGAGCCAGGAACAGGGGCCGCCCGGACATGACGAACTGGTCCAGGTGGTACAGGGCCTCGGTGGACAGGCTGTCCTTCACACCGCCCATGATCAGCAGGTCAACATCCTGAAGGACCGGACGATCCAGGCTTACAGTGCGGACGTTGTAGGTCTGCCGCAGGAGGTCCTGGACATTCCGGTTATTGCCCTCCCCCTCCGCGTCGCTGACAATGGCCACCGTCCGCTTGTCGGTGTCAACCAGCTTCTTGATGGCCGAGGCCAGGCCGTACTCCAGCCCGGTGGTGGACTGAATCACCGGGATGGTTTCCCGCCGGTCTTCGTAAAGCAGGGCCAGCCCCATCCAGACGTTTTTGATCTCCAGCCGGTCACTCTCAACCGCCTGAACCTGCATGGGCGGGATGCCATAGCGCTGAGCCTCTCGCTCCAGTTCCTCGTCATCCTCAGGGCGGTAGAACTCGAAGTGGAATTTGCCCCCCGAGTAAGCCTGGAACTCCTCCAGGATGTCCTGGAGATACCGCCGGCTGTTGGCCAGTTCGCCGGGGAGGTCTTCGGAGAAATAGACCTTGGCCAATAAACGGTCATCCAGCTGGCTGATTATGTTCCTGCTGGACCCGGAAAGGGTGTAGACCTTATTCTTCGTCAGGTCCCAGCGGAAAAAGAGACGCCGGGAGATCAGGTTGGCGAACACCACAGTCCCGATCACGATGGCGATATAGATAAGGAAGTTGCGCCGGTTGGTTATGGTTATCATCGGGGCTATCTCCACTTCCTTATTTCGAGGACCCGGACGGCCAGGATGAGAAACACGGCG
Organism: uncultured bacterium; assembly: GCA_964621455.1. Lineage (GTDB taxonomy): Bacteria > Fidelibacterota > Marinisomatia > SCGC-AAA003-L08 > TS1B11. The sequence continues at coordinate 18,843 of CAZULW010000014.1, read as the reverse complement.
ATGACCGTGAGGAAGTAGACAAGGTTGCGGGAATCTATCACGCCCCGGGAAATGTTGGACAAGTGGTAGCCGACACTGATGTACTGCACCGTGCCCGCCAGGAAACCGGGGATGAAAAACAGCATCTGGTCCATTATGAAGAATACAAACACGATGAGGAAGCCGAGGATGAAGGCGGTGATCTGGTTGCCGGTCACCGCGCTGCAGAAGATGCCGGCCGCGGCGTACACGCCCGCTGCCAGTAACAAGCCCAGGTAGCCGGTGAAGATGGCCCCCAGGTCGATGTTGGTTCCCACGAAGGTGAGGGTGATGAAGTGGAAGAGCGTATAGAGGAGACCCACGGCGATCAGGGCGACCGCCGCCAGGTACTTGCCCACCACCACCTCCCAGTCCTCCAGGGGGAGGGTAACCAGCAGCTCCATGGTACCGGAGCTTTTCTCACGGGCGATCAGCCCCATGGTGACGGCGGGAATGAAGAAGAGATAAATAGTGGGAATGATATTGAAAAGTCCCCGCAGGTCCGACTCATTGATGATAAAGAAGGTGCTGGAGAAAAACCAGCCGCTGATGAGCAGGAACACCACCAGGGTGATGTAGGCTACCGGGCTGTTGAAGTAGACGCCGAGCTCCTTGCGGAAGATGATGCCCACGTGGCGCACGGAAACCTGAAGCCGGTTAAGCACGGACGCCTCCTTCCTCCACCGTGAGGCTGCGGAAAACGTCTTCCAGCCGGGCCTGCCGGCGGGACATTTCCAGCACTACCCAGCCCGATTCCACGGCATAACCGAAAATCTGCTCGCGCAGGTCCCGGCCGGTGGGATACTCCAGCTCGAGCCGGCCGACACCATCCTGCAGCTTCTGGTCCTGTACCCGTATCTCCGGGAACCGGACGGCCAGTCCCTGGATGGACTCGTCGGTGGCGTTTTTAACTTCCAGGGTGAGCTGGGCTTTCCCCTGAAAACCGGCCATAAGCTCGGCGGTGGTGCCGTCGGCCACTACCTGGCCCTTGTTGAGGATCACCATACGGTCGGCTACTGCCTGCACTTCCTGGAGGATGTGGGTGGAGATTACCACTGTCTTCTCCTTACCCAGTTTCTTAATAAGCTTCCGTATTTCCACGATCTGGTTGGGGTCAAGGCCCGCGGTAGGCTCGTCCAGGAGAAGTATCTGGGGATCATGGATCATGGCCATGGCCAGGCCCGCCCGCTGGCAGTAGCCCTTGGAGAGCTCGCCGACGGGACGATGAAGAACCTCGCGGATGCCGCAGGTCTCCATGACACGGCCCAGGGCCTCCTTGAAACGCCGGCCCGTGATGCCCCTGACACTGGCGGCGAAAGCCAGCAGATCGTAAACCGCCATCTCCGCATACAGGGGATTCAACTCGGGCAGGTAACCGATGCGGGCGCGCAACTCGGTTGAGTGCTCGGCAACGTTCAGGTCATCGATGTAGACCGTCCCCTCGGTGGGCGTCAGGTAAGTGGTGATGATCCGGAGAGTGGTGGTTTTCCCGGCGCCGTTGGGCCCCAGGAAACCCAGAATCTCTCCGTCACGCACGGTGAAGTCCACGTCCTTAATGGCGCAGACATCACCGTAATACTTGGTCAGGTTCTCGACACGAATCACGTCGTGCTCCTTTGTATCATCTATCCTTTGCCAGATTTTCAGTTGGATGCAGACGCAGGAACTGCTGGGTTTGCAAATGCCCGGATGGCCCCGATAGTTCCAGAAAACCGGGCGAAACTTAAAGATTTTACCTCACCTGAGCAATTCGCCAGTGAACCCTTCCTGATGCAAATAACCGGCAGGCTATTAGGGCATTTCCCTCTGGTGAAATGAGCCGAATCTGGCGAACTTCAGGCGATGCCGCGCTGTTCCCCAAGAACCTCCAGTCCTCCCCACTCGCAGAGCACCGTCTTCGTCATCAATCCCGGCTCCACCTCCACCGAGATTGCCCTTTTCAATCGTGGGGGGCAAGTATGGTGGGAGGCTATCCGCCACCAACTGGAGGTTCTACTGGAGGAAGTACCCGCGCAGCTGGACCAGCGCCGGGCGGAGGACCTATTGGCTGGCGAACCACTGCCTTTTACGATCGCCGGCTTCCACGGTGGGCGGGATGGATACTACATGTCTGGTGAATTGGTTCTGGTCAGCGAATCCGGCGCGGACACCCTCAGTCTCTCCTTGGAACTGGCCATTACCATCCCCACGGAGTTCGTCCGGGGCAGCTGACGGGGCGAGGTAGGGCAAGGGGTGGTAGCTGCCAGCTACGTGGAGCTTTTCGGTGGCCAGCGTGGTATACCGGTCATCGGGGGGCGGTTCCTGTTGCTGGAGACGGGCGACCTCCGCTCCGCAAGGTACCGCGTCAATCTGCCACCCACCGAAGTAGGCCCGCCGCGTAACCGTTAGCGGAACCCTGGTAGGGATCTGCCCAACACCGGGTGGGCCTGGTCAGGGTGGCAAGAATGCGCAGGGTGGTGGACTTGCCGGCGCCGTTGGGCCCCAGGAAACCGAGGATCTCCCCGTCGCTGACTGTGAAGCCAACATCCTGAATGGCCTGGACCTCACCAAACCGTTTAGACAGATTTTCAACCCGGATTCCACTGTGCTCCTTATATGGCAATCACACCTTTTTACAATCGGTAAATGAAACGGAAACCCGCTTTCAAAGGCAGTAAAAGTATTAAACCTGTACAGGTTCCCAAAAAAATCGGGGGGGAAGTTACAATTATTTGACAGAAGAAAAAGGCTAAGGCTTAGGCTTAGGCTATGACTGAGGTCGAGGCTGAGACCTTGATCTTCACCGGCTGGTCGCTCACCCGGTGGCTATGCTGATCATCGTTGGGTAAAGGTGCCTGGCTTGGGGAGGCCGGACCGAGTCCTGGGGATCCCTATTATCGCGGGCGCGCTGTCAACGCACTATCGTTGTGTAGTAGGTGAGTCTGTGTGGTATGAAAATTCCTTTACACTACTGAGACTGCTTTTCCAAACTCAAGGGACCGGTTCCAAAATAATAAAACAGCAGTGCGCCACCGACCATGGAAAGGTTTCTCAAAAACGTACCCATTTGCATCTGCGTTTGTATGGGGTCTTCGATTCCCCAAAAGGGGTGCATGATTAAAGAGGTCGGGATAAGAAAAACAACCAATAGAATAGTTCCGGCCTTTACTTTATACCCTAGTATTACGCTGAGCCCGCCCAGGAGAAGCATGATACTGGTAATTATAACAGCGAGGAAGGGTGCCGGTACTCCCACCGATGCCACGTACTGGGCCATGTCGGTAGATTTGGTTAAGTGTCCCATCCCGGATATGATAAACATAAGGGAAAACAGGATTCGCCCTGCAAAGGGTACGTATTTCATCTTGATGTCCTTCTCTCTTTGAGGTTTCTAACCATTTCTCTATGGACGGCAGCAAGGCTGCGACCTTGTGCCAAATCTTGAGCAATTGCCTAAATCCAAGATGCCTTATTATCCAAACCAAAAACTGTCGAATGATATACTGCCGGCACCGGTGAAAAACAAGGTAATACAACCTGCCAGAAGTATCAGATCCATCTCCCAGCCGGTCTTATCCTGGGCGGCGAAGGGTGCTTTTATCATTCGTATTTTAGTGTTGATAGCACCTACCATGATGATACCCAAGCCCAGAGCGGCAAGCTGGGTCAAGAATCCCACCAGTATAGCCAGCCCGCCTAGGAGTTCAACAATCGATAGGAATTTCATCATGTTGAGCATCCCGGCCGGCATCTGCTCTGACGGCGTCATTTTCCACATGGCGAACTTCTGGATAGCGTGATAAAGAAAGATAACACCAACAGCTAGCCGCAGGGCCAGGAAACCCCAGTCACTCAAAGCGTTCAGGTTCGACATGAATTCCATCATTCCACCTCCTGGTTTTCAGGTTTCAAGTGAACTTTTCCGAATCCAGGGATAAATTCTTCCAGAACTTCGCGATTCACCCTGGTGTAAATGTGACTGCCTTCCTTCCGGGTAACGATCAGGCCTACGTTTTCAAGAATACGGTAATGGTGGGACATGGCGGGTTTGCTCAGGGAGAATTCCACGTCGAAATCACCGCAGCCAAGTTCCCCTTTGTCCATAAGCAAGCATACAATTTTGTACCTGGTGGGATCGGCCAGTGCCTTAAAGACGCGCACCGCACGTGCTTGAAAGTCATCCATATTCCGTATAAGGATTTTAACAATTCTAAAACATTAAAACAATCAAAATATTTTCTCTGAATAAACCGATGGGGCACGAGGGCCAAAGATCAAGCCTCTAACCAGCATATTTCCTACTGGAGAATCGGGCCGAATCTGGCGGACTTCAGGCCGGCGGAGTGGCTCCTTATCCTTCCCGATGACGGGCGGCATACAGGTCCAGCAGCCGCCGGATCATGGTCTGATAGTGGGTGTTGTGCTTCCTGGCCGCCTGTTTAAAAAAATCCACGCTGGATTTGCTCAGGCCGATAGTGACCTTGATGCTTTCTTCCTTAAAGGCCAGCTGGCCGGGCGGCGGCAGGAAATCGCCTATTACCCGCAGGTCGCCCAGTGGTTCATCAGTGTAACTGATTGACTTCTTCATAAACTCGCTTTCCTTTCCGCCAATAACCGGCGCCTATGATCCGAATTGTTTGGCCCCGATAGGTAAATCTAACGGTCATGATCCCTGAGCCGACCTGGCCGAAGCAGTAATAGCGGGATTCATCCCGGCTGTGCGATAAATCCTCGGCGATGACCCGCTTCGGATCGGCGAAGGCATATTGAGCCGTTTCAAATGAGATGCCGTGTTTCTGTTGGTTCTCCCGGTTTTTATCCTCATCCCATTCGAACCTTACCGTTATCGCCATATTCCAAGTATACAGCTTTCTACGATCATTTGCAATATAATTGTATGTATAATAATATGGCTTAATTCCTTTTCAACTACGGTGAAGTCTCACGGTCACGCATACGGTCCCGGCCTAGTAATATCAGCCTCAGGCAGCGGGTATATCTGGTTTGCTTCCCTGGAAGGCTACAGCCACAGCCCCTGTGAGCATTTCCCTTTGGCTACAACAGCCTAATCTAGCGAACTTCTGGCCGATGCTTCGCCTTTATCAGACCCCAATAGGCACTGTTCTGCGATAACGTCTGTTTCCGCCCATGTCATGCAATCCAGCCGCCGCCACCGTTTTCGTGCTGAACCCCGGCTCCACTTCCATCCAGCTGGCCCTGTTCGACCGGGGCGGTGAGCTGTGGCGTGAGGAGGTGAGGCACCGCCCGGAGGACTTGCCCCGGGAAGTGGTTCAGCAGCTCGACGAGCGATGGTCGGCCATCGAGCAGCATTTGCAGCGCATCCCTTCTCCGCCACCCGGCTACATCCGCCCGCTGGCGGACTACGCCGGGCAAGCCCGCTGGACCAGGAAGCGGCCGGTGCGGCTTATCGGGGTGAGGGTTTCCAACCTGACGAAGGGGCAGGAGGACCTGTTTGCCGAAGAGGACCAGACAGCGTCCTTCCGTCGCACCGCCGCCGTGGATGATATCCGGGAACGCTTCGGCAAGGACAGCCTGCTTACCGGTGAAAGCGTTAAGCTGTTGAAACGTAATTGCTGAAACCCGGTGTTTGTGGTGGCTGGATTCTTCCCTGAAATTTTTCTTTGCTCTTGGATTGTTTAGTAGGTAATATCTATCGGCTAGGCAGTCAAATATATAAATGGAAAAATCTTTCGGTGATTCCCCAGTACTGTGAAGGGAGGGGAAGGGTTATTGTCTCTTCCGAAATGCCTTGTTGGAGGCATAGTGTGGGGAATATTTTTGTCCACGAGATTAAAGGCAGAGGACTTATCGCTTACCTCAATCGCCTAAATCATTTAGAATTAACAACATCATAAAAGAATCAGGAGCAACCATGAACCGAATACTGAAGACTGTTGTCATCTTGGTCGTGCCCGTTTTCCTGTTTGGGCAAGAGTTCGGCAAGATCGCCGGTAAGGTCACGGAAGAAACTACCGGCGAGCCGCTGGTGGGCGCCAACGTCCTGGTTGAGGGAACCTCATTGGGTGCCGCAACGGACGCTGAGGGCAATTACACCATCCTGGCGGTGCCGGTGGGCACCTATGCCGTTAGAGGCGAGTTCATCGGTTACCGGGCCGTGCGGGTTACCAATGTGCACGTTTCATACCGGTTGACCACCGAGGCGAACATGCCCCTGTCATCGGAAGCCATTGAGGCGCCCGCCGTGGAGGTTATCGCCGAGCGGCCTCTGATTGTCAAAGACGCCACCAACGCAACGCGAATTATTGACCGCGAGACCATTAACAGCGTCCCCCTTCGGGAAGTTCAAAGCTTGGTTGCCCTACAGACGGGCGTAGTAAAGGCCGGCGGCACCATCCATGTCCGCGGTGGTCGTCCCGGGGATATGGCCTATTACCACGATGGCGTCTATGTCGTGAATCCCTGGACCCTTGCCAACCCCGCTCCCATTGTACACTCCCGAGCCTTGGAGGAGATTGCTTTCCAGTCAGGCGGCTTCGACGCTGAATTCGGCAACTCCAACGGGGGCGTGATCAATACCACCACCAGAACGGGTGGGGAAAAATTCGACTTGGGAGTGGAATTTATCCAGGGCCTGGGGGCGTCAGAGCCCGGGGAGGACCAGGACGCCCTCTATAGCTATGGGTATCAATTGTACAACTTTGATTTAGGCGGCCCCCTGGGAGACAGGGTCCGCTTCTTTGTCAGTTATGAAGGTAGCCATAAGGATGATGCCCGTCCTTCAGTTTCTTATCTCTCTCACCTGGATCGCCAGGTGGTAACGGACACCACCGGAATGTCAGCCGATCCTGGCGTTAGGCTGGTGGAAAGTTATGGCGAGTATAATCCTGAGACGGACAAGTTTGAAACTGATAGCACCAAATTTACTAAGTATTCCGATTATCGGCGCCTTTACGGCCCGAAGCCGAACGGGGCGAGTGACCGGGCTATGCTACTGGGTAACATTGTACTGGACTTAAAACCCCTGCGCATCAAGGTGGGTGGGGGAACGGTTACCATGTCGAGTCGAGGCTATGTAAGTGAGGCTATCGGTATTAGTCAGGGGACCTACCCTTCCACGAGTGCCTTGCTGAACAGTGAGAATAACGCCCAGTTTGACGCTACCAGCTTCGGGGTCTATGCCAACTTTACCTTGGGCCTTTCGCCGAAGGCCTTTGCCCGGCTGAATCTGAGTTACTTCAATAGTGAGAGCGAACGGGGTGACCACCGGCACATGGGTGAAATCCGGGATTATGGTGACCCGACGGTAGAGGGTAACGAACAGCTTATAGATTGGGGGAAAAACCCGCTGGCCATCGAGGAGTTTGCCTATTTCGGTAACTTTGGCTCCGTTTACAATGAATACGGCAAAAGACATATGAGCTATATCGGCGCCAAGGGTGACGTGGTCAGTCAAGCTGGCAGTCACGAGCTGAAATTAGGCTTTGAGTATCGCGCGCATACCCTCCGGGATTACGTTCTGTCGCAGCCCATGGAGATCGCCGAGGGTTATCGGAAAGCGACGGTAACTAACTGGGGCCTGGATGGAAAGCCTGACACCGCTGATGATTTACAATCAGGTGATGTCGGCTACATTGACGCCACCGACGCCACCTGGCTCTACACCCTCTATCGCAACGCTTATACAGTGAACACGGGCTACACCCAGCAGGGGGAAGAGATTGATGAGTACAACGAGGAAAGCGCCCATATCCCTCCGGGTAAGCCGGTGATCATGGGGTTCTATTTTCAGGACAAGATCGAACTGGAGGACATGATCCTGAACGTAGGTATCCGGTTTGACCGCTTTGACTTCAATACGGAGGCGCCTGAAACGTACTACGATCTGTGGTTGAAGAACGGTCGTATTGATCGGGAAGCCTCTAAATATGCAGAGGTTGAACCCTACAGTTACCTCTCTCCACGGATCGGGTTCTCATTCCCGGTGACCGATAGGACGGTGTTGCACGCCCAGTATGGCACCTTTGTTCAGCATCCCATCTTGAATCGGCTGTACCTGTCGGACTCGCACCAAGCCGCGAACTTGTCGCAAGGGAATATGGTCGTATCTCCCAATGCCAAGCTAAAGCCGGAGCGCACCACGCAATATGAGGTCGGTTTCGCCCAGCAGGTCGGTGCGTTTGCCGCCTTAGACCTCACGGGGTACTACAAGGAGGTGCGTGACTACACCTACATGGCAAATCTCGTTGAGCCGAAGGTGGACGGTGCCGTGTTCAGCTGGGCCCAGTATTTGAACGGGGATTACGGCGTCGTGAAAGGGCTGTCGGCCAGTCTGACGGTTCGTCGTGTCAGAGGGATCAGGGCGAACGTGAGCTATACCATGCAATGGGCCAACGGCACCGGCTCTGACCCATTATCTAACTGGAATATTGCCTGGACCGGAGATACCTATCCAACGGCGATCAATCCCCTGGACTACGACCAGCGCCACACCGGTTCGGCCATGGTGGATTACCGGGCCGAGAGACTGTTGGGGCTGTTCGATTTCGGGGTAAATGCCCTCTATCAGTTTGGCAGCGGCATCGCTTATACCCCGTCGGTCAACCAGTCGGCGGTATTCGGGCGCGACTGGTACGAGCCGGTGGCCGCTATTAATTCTGCTTACAGGCCGTGGACGTCTACTCTCGATTTAAGGATAGACTTCGATCGCATTGCAGGGACCGGTCTATCGGCCTATGTGTGGGTGGTGAATGCCTTGAATACCGTCAACGTCAGAAGCGTTTATCCCGGCACGGGAGAGGCTGGATCAGACGGTTGGCTGGAAACATCGGCAGGGAAGGTCTGGCTGTCCGGCAACCCGGAAGGCGAGGCCTTCTATCAGGATAGACTTCGGAGTCCCGGCAGATGGGAAACTCCTCGTATGGTTCGGGTAGGACTCACCTTTCGCCTCTAATTAAGGCTTTAAGGTGTTAATAACTTTTAAATCGGTAATCCTTTAACCGTTATCGGAGGAAAATTACCTATGAACTGGTTCCCGCTATCAGGCGTTAAAGCGACGATTCTGGTCTCAATCGGTATTGGGCTTCTCTTTTCCACCGGCGTGAACGCCGCGGAGAAGGGGGGGCCACCGAGCCTGGCCAAAAGCTACATCAGAGATTCCGGCAAGTTTGACGGCAACCGGATCCGGGATGATCTGGAAAACAACGGGATGATTGTATCTCAACGTATCACGGGTCATTCCGGGATGGAGTGGCCTAAAGGTACGTTTAAATACATTAATTATGCCTCGGGCATCTGGGTGGCCGGCAAGGTAGGCGGCGATATTCGGACTGCCGTGGGTGAATATGCGCCAGAATTCAGTGCCGGTCCCTATGGAGGTGATGCCAGTGCTCCCGAGCACCAGCTCTATATCGTGAACAAAAGTGACCTGGCTGACCCGTTAGCCAGTTCGGATTTTCAGAACTGGCCGGCTGACCTGGGAGCCCCCTGGGTGGATGAGGACGGCGATGGTGTCTACAGCCCTCTGCCGTTGGGCCCTGACCATCCCGAGTTTCTCGGTGACCAGGTTATCTGGTGGGTGATGAACGACGCCGTGCAGGCCGAGCACTCCGTCTTTAACACCCTTCCCCTGGGCATAGAGATGCAGATGACCATCTGGGGTTATGACCGCCCCGATGCTTTCGGTGATATGATGTTCATCAAAGCACTCATCATCAACAAAGGCGGGATTTCTGTTGACTCAACCATTATAGGTCTGTGGTCCGATCCGGACCTGGGCTATGCCGGCGATGACTTTGTCGGTTGCGATACGACCTTGGGTCTCGGCTTTTGTTATAACGACGGCCCCGATGCCGATTATGGCAGCGCTGCGCCGGCTATTGGCTATGACTTTTTCCAGGGGCCGATTGTTCCCTCCCCCGGTGATACCGCCTTCGCCTTTGGCAGAGAGATACCGGATTATAAGAACCTGGTTATGAGCTCGTTTACCAAATATATCAATGGTGACCCGGTCTATACCGACCCCAACGATGCTGTTGAAGCTTACAACTATATGTCGGGTTTCCTGCGAAATGGGGTACCCTATATCAATTCGGCCACGGGGCTGCCCAGCAAATTCGTGCACCCCGATGATCCCAACGATAATATAGATGGTGCTGACGATGTGTGGGTCGATTCGGATGACCATGCCTCGGGTGACCGCCGCTTCCTGATGAATGCCGGTCCGTTTACCCTGGCCGATGGGGACAGCCAGGAAGTGGTCTTCGGTATCATTATTGCTCAGGGCGCCAGTGCCCTGGGCTCCGTGACAGCGCTGAAAGAGGTGGACGCCCTGGCACAATTGGCTTACGATCTCCAGTTTGCTCTTCCTGAGTCCCCCGGCGCTCCTGAAGTTACCTATAGCACCCAGGGTGCCGAGATTAACCTGATGTGGGATACCGCCCAGGAAGACTATGCCGTCCCCGATCTCATCGATATGAAATTTGAGCTGAGCGCAACCACCGAGACGAAAGAAATGCAGGCGGTTGCCACGATTATTGATCAATATGTTTACGGCTTTGCCTTTGATGATACTATGGGCGTTGGACTGTACCGCACGACCGACACGACAATCTCAACGGATCCCTTGATCGTTCTTCCTGTAAACCTTACGGGTTATAAAGAGGATTCGACCTATGCCAGTCCCGTTATCCTGCTCGGCACGGTCTCGGATACCTTTTTTACCACGGAACAAGTGGTTGTTGCTGTGGATACGCAATACGTTTCGGAAAGTACTAAGTACGAGTTCGAAGGGTACAACGTCTATCAATTTGATAACGCCAGCGGCACGGGAATCAAGAAGCGGGTAGCCACGTTTGATAAGGCCAATGGTGTAACGGATATCCAGGATGTTGTTTTTGATGCGGCCCGCGGTGAGAATTTGCTGGTTACGGTCCAGCCCGGTTCAGACTCCGGAATACGCAATCACCTGACCATTACGGGGGATGCCCTCTTAGACGGTGCGCCGTTGAAGACCAACCGGGCCTACTATTTTGCCGTCACCACCTATGGCTACAACCCCTACGGTATCCCGAAGGTCCTGGAATCTTCGCCCAAGATCATGACCATCCGACCGGCCATATCAACGGATTACGATGTTGGATCAGCCGGCGCGGAAGAACTTACCGAAGAGGTCGAACATAGCGTGGGTATATCCGATGGTCAGGCAGATGTGGTCGTGGTGGATCCTCTGGAGGTCACTGGCCATGACTACGAGGTCTACTTTACGGAGCAAGCCTTCTACCTGGATGCCGACGGCGAATGGCAGGCCGGAGGGCCTCCCAGCAAGCGCCTGGGCAAGGTACTCGATTTGACAGGTTCATCGGTAGCGGCGACGGCCTATGTTGCTGGTGGCGGAGCGGGTACAGTTAGCATTGACTTTGATGTAACCCTGGTTGCGGTGGATGGCGATTTTGCCGATGGATTTATGCTGACTTTCCCCGCGGGGATCGTAATCAAGTCGGCGAGTGTTTCAGGGGCCATCAACAGTGACAACCAGACCCCCGGTTTTGAGACTGCGACTATCGATCCCACTGCTAACACGGTGCTGTGGGGTAATAGCAGCATATCTACGTGGGGTGCAATTGAAGGGAACGCTACGTTTTCCGTGGTTGTGAAACCCTTCGACCTGCCCCTAAGTGTTGATTGGGAGCTATATGATGATGGTTGGGCCGTTGACTACGGGGAGCCATACGCTTCGATGGGCGATGGAGTTTTGGATGCAACCGGTACCGCCACGATATCCGCGCTGGTCTATGACACCAAGACACTCACAGTTTGGAATGTCAAAGACCTGGAAACTGGTCAAGACGTTGTCTCGCTTCAGACAATTGTTGTGAGCGAGGGTGTGGAAGCCGGTCAGACCGTCATTACCGGTGAGGACCGGCTCCGCGGCACAAAGTACAGCGGTGGTGATGATGCGACCTATGCCTTCTTTGATGGTATCAAAGTGAGGGTATTCGGGGCCCCGCCGCATACTTTGAGCTCCTGGAAGTGGGTTGAAGAAGGTGGTACTGTATCACCGGCATTCGGTACGGTCGAAGAATACATCGACGCCAATGGTAACGGGAAATTCGATTTTAAGGAAGAATATAAGGACTTTGGTGTTGACAAGCTGGAGGACGTGCTCGAAGAGGGCCACGTGCCGCCTTCGAAGCATAATCCGGACCCCTCCGGCGATAACTATATCCTCAAGGATATCGTCATCTTTGAGGATGTGGACGGTTCATATGGTACGGAGGATGAATACACTATCGAAGCCAACAAGCTCGGTGAGGAAGGCAATGGTGTATGGAATCCGTGGCCGGAACCGGAGCCCTATACCGATACTGACGTCAACGGCAAATACGACCTGGGCGAGCCGTTTGAGGATGTTGGGCCGGATAGTCTTGCCGATGCGGACGAGCGGGGATACAAACTGTGGGTAAAGGATGCGGCAGAGGATAACTATCTAGCAGCTCCTGACACCTTCTCCTTTTATCCAATACTTGTCCTACCTGCGAAACCCATGGGTACTGAAGGCAACAAGAAGTATGATGCGGGTGAACTGTACACTGATGCCAATGAAAACGATCAGTGGGATGACCAGGAGGAATTTGTAGATGCAAATGACAATGGCTCCTTTGATGGTGGGTACCCCGATGATGGGAGGTGGCTGGTTGTTACCGACGAGGACGGTCCTGATGAGGGCGGATATGCTCTCATTGGTAGGGACTTTAAGGGTACCGATGCCATAAAGGGTGATGCCTATCCTACCGTCGAGCTTCGCTTCGTTGAAATGGATGCCTGGACTGATGCGGATGCAAACGGGAAATGGGATCCAGGGGAGCCCTACACGTTCGACACCACGAACGTGAACGCCTCAAAGGCGGCCATGTACAATGAACGGGCGGCCGGGTACTACCGCGGATTCTACTGGGTTCCATTCAAAGCGTGGAATATGGATACTGACCCGCCCACTCCGTTGCAGATCGCCCTTCGTGAGCGGGACAAAAACGATCGGTACGATCCTGGGCTTACCATATACAATTACATCTATATCACCAATGAGGAGTATACAGGTGATCCGGTTTGGGATGATGTAAACGACTTCATGGCGCTTTATGACGAGGGCCACGCGCCCATGTATTACGCGCTATGGTTGGCTGAACCGACGGAGGGTAAGGCGTTTGCCCGCTCCGGGACCTTTACCTTCACCCCGTCGAAAGACAATGTTGTGGGCGAGAAGTTTACGTTCAGCACGAAGGGTGCCGTAGCCATGGCGTTCGATATGGATGCCATCAACGTCTGGCCGAATCCCTACTTTGCTTACAACCAGGAGGAGCGGACACCGGTGGAACGGATAATGCAGTTCACCCACCTGCCGGGAACGGCGACCATCCGGATATTCAACCTGGCGGGCCAGCTGGTGAGGAAGATTGATCACGCCGATGGCACCCAATATGAGACCTGGGATCTGACCAACAACTTCAATATCCCGGTTGCCAGTGGGATGTATATCGCTTACATCTATTCAGAAGAGTATGGTGATAAGATACTGAAGCTGGCCGTAATTCAAGCCGAACAACGTCTGGACGTTTACTAACAGGGAGAGGAGACGTTACGATGAACAAGAGAATTCAGTTTATCAGTCTTATGGTTGCTGCCGCCGTCATGGTAAGCGCCTCGTATGCGGGAACGATTAAATCCCGCGGGACGGCGGGGGCATACGAGCTATCCATTCCTGTCGGCGCACGCGGTGTGGCCCTGAACGGGGCTAACCTGGCCATTGTATCCGGGGTTGAGGCCCTATACTACAATCCGGCCGGGGCCTCGGCCTTTGACCAGGCGATCGAGGCCCAGTTCTCCAATATGAGCTATATCGCCGATATCAATGTCAACTATGCGGCGTTTGTGGCGAATGTTGGCAGAATCGGAGCTATCGGTTTGAGCATTAAATCGCTGGATTTCGGTGACATCCTCCGAACCTCGGCTTCGAACACCGAAGGGACCGGGGAGACCTTCTCTCCCTCCTTCATCACGGCGGGTGTAACCTGGTCAAAGTCCTTCACAGATCGGATTCGGTTCGGCGTTAATTTCAAGATGATAACCGAATCCATTCTACGCACCAGTGCTACTGGAATCGGGGCGGACCTGGGTGTTCAATATAGCTTCGCTAATTTTCCGCTGAGGGTTGGTATTGCTCTGAAGAACCTCGGTTCAAAGATGCAGTTCAGTGGTCCTGACCTGGAGCATAAGCTCCAACCACTGGATTCCGAAAGCGGGACTCTAGTTGAGGGCTTCCAGGTAGTATCCGAAGGCTTTGAACTACCGGCGGAGTTGAACATCGCCGTTGCCCTGAGCCCCATCCCGGGACTATCGGTCATCGGTGCTTTCCAGAATAACAGCTTCACCAACAACGACCTGCGCTTCGGTGGCCTCTACAGCCTGAACCTGGGTGGTGCCTCGGTATGGGCTGGTGGCGCCATGACAGTGTCGGTGGTAGAAGACGCCCAACCGGATGATGTTGAGGACGAAGATTGGGAGGACTACTCCGGGAATATCTTTGGCGTGACCTATGGTGGCGGCGTGGCCGTTCCCTTGGGGAATTTGAAGTTCAGCTTCGAAGCGGGGATGAGGACGGTCGTCGATTATTTTGATAACAACCTGGTTTGGTCGATCAAGGTTGCCTTCTAGAGACCGCACCTGACTGAACAGAGATAAAAGGCCCTCCACAGTGTGGGGGGCTTTTTAATACCCAGTACCCGTTTCCCGGTGAGACTGTCGCGGCTAACCGGACTTACAGGTGGCGGGTATGGCGTGTAAACCTCATCATATGCTCGACAACCGAGTTGCCACGTCAGCGTTGTTTTCACGAGGAAGATACCCTAATTTCAGGCGCTTTAAAAACTGGTTTTCACGTACGTAAAGGAGGTGACAAAGACCGGATGGTAGAAGTGACCGTCAGAAAAGACGAGCCCCTGGAGAGGGCGCTGCGGCGGTTCAAGAAGAAGTATGAGAAAGCCGGTATCCTGAAGGATATCAAGCGAAATTCATATTATCTGAAGCCCAGCGCCGAGAAGCGCATCAAGCGCTCCAAGGCCCGTCGCCGCATGCGCCGCACCATGTATTACCTCAATCGCTAATGATGCGCCACCTCCTTTTCCCGGACCAACCGGAGAGCTAAATCCAGGCTTCCAGTCTGGATTTTTTCTTTTTATACTTACCCGCCCTGATTTAAGTATGAACTTGCCACCAGTCAACATTATTATTGCTTCCCGCATAAAGATAGTCCTATTGCAAACGGCTGTAGGGGCGTATCGCAATACGCCCCTACATAAGGACATTACATTAGTAGGAATCAATAGCCAGTCTACCGGTTTGAAATCGGCGGTAAACGCAGAGACGGTATCGTGGGCCTGATCCGCTCCGTTTCCGGGGTTCGGGGGGTAGTGGGGCAGGACCTGGATGCCCGGGTTGTCTATCGCTACGCGTGGGCCTTTGCCGCCTTGCAGCCACCGGGCCCGGTGCTCCTGGCCCGGGACAGCCGGCCTCACGGCAGGGAGCTCATGGCGGCGGCAGCCCAGGCGATGCAGCAGGCCCGGCGCCCGGTGATCTTCGCCGACCTGGTACCCACACCCACCGCGCAGTTTATCGTGCCCCGGAAACACCTGGCCGGGGCAATCGTTCTGACCGCCTCCCACAACCCCATCGAGTACAACGGCCTGAAGTTCATCGGTGGCGACGGTTGTTTCCTGGGCGCTGAGCAGACCGACGTTCTTTTCGCCCGGGCGGATCAGACCGAGGCACCGGAGGAAATGCCTTCCAGGCGCATCAGGAGCCGGGTAGTACTCGACGGGGTGGGTCTGCATATTCTGGACACCCTCGACCTGGGATGCATTGACACCGAAGCCATACTCCGCCGCCGGTTTAAAGTGGTAGTAGACGCAGTCAATGGCGCTGCCTCATTTGCCCTGCCCACTCTCCTGGAAGCGCTGGGCTGCGAGGTGGTCCGCCTGCACACTACGCCCGACGGCACGTTTCCCAGGGGAACCGAACCCCTGCCGGAAAACCTGACCGACCTCCGCCGGGCCGTAGCCGAATGCCGGGCCGATCTGGGCATGGCCACCGACCCGGACGCCGACCGGCTGGCCCTGGTGGATGAGACCGGCACACCTCCGGGTGAGGAACTGACCCAGGTCCTGGCCGTGGACGGCTTTCTGCGCCGCACGGGCGGGCGGAAGCCGGTGACCACAAATCTCTCATCCTCCATGCTCCTGGACGACGTAGCCCGGCGGTACGGGGTTGAAGTCCTGCGCTCGGCGGTGGGGGAGATCAACGTGGTGAACGTGATGCGGTCGGTAGGGGGCGAGATCGGCGGCGAGGGCAACGGCGGTGTCATCCTGGCCGAGTCGCACCTGGGGCGGGACTCCCTGGTAGGGGCCGCCCTGGTGCTGGACCGATTGGCCCAGGAAGAATTGACCCTGAGCGCTATCCTGGCCCAATTTCCCCGGTTTCACCTGGTGAAGGAGAAGATTGATATCGATGGCCGTGACCCCGACGAAGTTTCCCGGCGCATTGCCGGCCGCTACCCCGACGCCGAGCATATTACCATTGATGGCCTGAAACTGCAGTGGACTGACAGGTGGATTCACGTGCGCAAGTCCAACACGGAGCCGGTCATCCGCATCCACGCCGAAGCGCCAACCGCCGAGGAAGCCAGGGCCCTGGTGGAGGAGGCCCGCCAGATTGTGGCGCAGCCAGGTAACCGGAATTATGAAGCCTGAAGACGATATAGCATCCAGGATTGACCACACCCTTCTCAAACCCGATGCCACCGACGAGGAAATCCGCAACCTGTGCCGGGAGGCCCGGGAGCACGGCTTCGCTGCGGTTTGCGTGAATCCCATCTGGGTGAGCCTGTGCCGGCGGCTTCTCCAGGGCACGAGTGTGATGGTGGCCACGGTTATCGGCTTCCCCCTGGGAGCGATACCGGCCCGGGCCAAGGCCGAAGAGGCTGCGCGGGCAGTGGTCGAAGGCGCCGACGAGCTGGACATGGTGATGAACATCGGATTCCTGAAGTCAGGCCGCGACGCCGAAGTGGAGGAAGAGATCCGCCGGGTGGTGCAGGCGGCGGAGGGCAGGACGGTGAAGGTGATCATCGAGGCGGCCTTGCTCACCGATGAGGAAAAGGTGAAGGCCTGCACTCTGGCCCGGCGGGCCGGGGCCCACTTTGTGAAGACCTCCACCGGCTTTTCCAAAGGGTACGCTACGGCCCGCGACGTGGCCCTCATGCGGCACGTGGTAGGCGAGAGTATGGGGGTGAAGGCTTCAGGCGGCATTAAAACGAGTGCGGATGCCCGCAAAATGATCCAGGCCGGGGCCACCCGCATCGGTACCACCGCGGGCATCGCCATTGTTGCAGGCAGCGAGGGCGACGAGGAGAGCCGCCAGTGAAATTACACAGTATAGGTGTCATCACATGAATACCGTGTTCATTTCCAGTGCCCCCCAACCTGACCCGGAGCTGGAAATACGTTCGGATTGTATTGTTCGATACCGTCCCAAGGGCTCCGGCGGTCTTGATATCGGGCTGGAGTCCAAGGTGGCGGTCATGTACGGGGTCTCCATCCGGCAGCTGGCCGGGCAAACCCTGGCCGACCTGGGTATTACCCATTGCACGCTGCATATTGAAGACTATGGCGCCCTGCCCTTTGTTATCCAGGCCCGCATCGAAGCCGCGGTGAAGATGGCCCATCCCGAAATAGAAGCGACTTCCCTGCCGGAGTTGAAAGATCACAGCCGCCAGGCCAGCCAAAGGGACCGCTTCCGCCGCAGCCGCCTGTATCTCCCGGGTACCATGCCCAAGTTCATGCTCAACGCCGGAATCCATCAGCCGGATGCCATTATCCTTGACCTGGAAGATTCGGTAGCCCCGCCGGAAAAGCTCTCGGCCCGGTTCATTGTTCGCAACGCTCTACGGACCCTTGACTTCTTCGGCGCCGAGCCCATGGTGCGCATCAACCAGGGGGACTTGGGCATGCAGGACCTGGAAGCGGTGGTGCCCCAGCCGGTGCATCTCATCCTGATCCCTAAGACGGAGACTGCGGACCAGGTGCGGGTGGTCGATGCGAAAATCGCCGAGATCAGCGATAGCTGCGGACGGGAAGAGCCGGTGTTCCTTATGCCCATCCTGGAGAGTGCCCTGGGTATTGTCAACGCCCCGGCTATCGCCCAGGCCAGCGACAGTAACGTAGCCCTGGCTATCGGCCTGGAGGACTACACCGCCGACCTGGGCGCCCAGCGGACGCTCCAGGGGCAGGAGTCCTTCTTCGCCCGCAGCATAGTGGTGAACGCCGCCCGCTCGACGGGACTACAGGCTATCGGTACCGTTTTCAGCGACGTGGACGACATGGAGGGACTGAGGAAGGCAGCCCTGGAGGCCAAGTCTCTGGGCTTTGACGGCATGGGAGCCATCCACCCCCGACAGATTCGGGTCATCCACGAGGCCTTTGCCCCCACCGAGGAAGAAATAGACCAGGCTGCGGCCATTGTTCTGGCCTTTGACGAGGCCCAGGCCAAAGGACTGGGAGTGGTCTCCCTGGATACCAAGATGATCGATCCCCCCGTTGTCAAGCGGGCCCAGCGCACGGTGGATCTGGCCGTGGCTGCAGGGCTGATGCCGGAGGAGTGGAAGCCTATCCGGACTGAGAAGCTGCAGCAGGCGGAGGAGGAGCAGTAGCAGTAGGCAGTGGCAGTGGCAGTGGCAGTGGCAGTAGCAGTAGGCAGTGGCAGTGGCAGTAGCAGTAGGCAGTGGCAGTAGCAGGAACAGGAAGAAGCGAAGAGCGAGGA
>CAZULW010000013.1:0-51661 GCA_964621455.1 uncultured bacterium | reverse complement strand
GTAGTATGAACGTAGACGGATCTCGTCGGGAAAAAACTTTAAAATGCGGAATTTTAGACGGGTTTTGTCGAATTTTGCACCGAAGGCGGTGCCCGTAGGGGCCCCTGGTTCCTACTTCGTGGGCCCCGAGGGAGTCCCTCTGGGACATTCTGCACCGTCGCCCATCCCTGGCCGTACCCGGCCCACGGGGAGGCCGTACCAGCCGGAAAACTGGACACCACCTCAACAGTGCTCTCGTCGGGGGAAGCCTTGAAAAAAACGAATTCTGTATGGGTTTTGTCTAGTTTTAGGGGCTCTTCCCTGGTCCTGCTTCTGAATATTCAACGGTCCTCAGATCGCCTCGATGGTCGAGGGGGGCTTCGACGCTATGTTGTGCGTGACGCTGACGATGCCAGGCACCTCGAGGATGATCTCGCGAGCGACCTTCTCAAGGATTTCGAACGAGAGCCTTGTCGGTGTTGCGGTCCGCGCGTCGACGCTGTCCCAACAGCGTACCTCAATCTGCTGACCGAAATCGCGCTTGCCGTCGCGTATGCCTGTCATGCGGTCTTCATGAAGGACCGCCAGGTACTGGAATGCACCAGTGCCCTTGAGCAACCGCTCGACAACAACGGTTGCCTTGCGGACCGTCTCGATGCGTTCCATGGTCACCTCGCCTATCACGCGTGCCGAGAGCGCCGGCCCCGGGAATGGAATACGCTCGAATATCGTGGCTGGAAGACCAAGGGCTTTGCCTATCTTTCTGACGCCATCCTTGCGAAGCTGAACGAGTGGTTCGATGATGCGGTAACCGAAAGCATCCTCCGGGTCGATCCCGAGCTGCTCGAAGACATTGTGCTGTCGCTTGATCCCCGCGACGGTCTCGTCAACGTCGGTCAGGTTAGTTCCTTGCAGAAGGTGCTTCGCTCCACTTTCCTTGACGAGGTGTCCGAATACATTTCGGTAGAAGGTCTGAGTAATAGCCTCGCGCTTCTCTTCCGGGTCCGTGATTCCCTTGAGCGCCGCGAAGAACTCTTCGCGCGCATCGACTACTTCGACCGTGACGCCGAGCTCTCGAAACAAACCCGTGACCTGTTCGGACTCTCCCTCGCGCATGAGGCCGTTTTCGATGAAGACAGTCATAAGGCGCTTCCCCAAGGCTCGGTGCCCGAGCATCGTAACCGTAGACGAATCGACACCTCCCGAGAGTGCGTTGATCGCCATTCCGTCCCCAACGGCCCCGTTGATCTCTTTGACCTTCTCATTGATGAAGCGCTCGGTGTTAAGCTCCTGCGCTGTGATCTCCCTGATCATGCGGCGACCTCCTTTTCGTCTTATAGTCTTTGCCCGACGCCTGACGGTGCGGCTCACGCCCAAGGTTCGGCACGTACGTGTAGACTTGTCCTGAGCGTAGCCGAAGGACCATCGTGGTCTTCACGTCTTTGTGACCCAATAGCTCCTGCACAGTACGGATATCCGAACTGCCCTCTAGCAAATGGATTGCGAATGAATGCCGAAAGGTGTGCCGGGGGCGGGGAGAATCCCCACGACCGAAGTCACTGGATCCTAAATATAGCGCGTCCCCTGAGTAGCGGGGCCAACTGGGGATGATTAAATGTAATTAACGGCACGTGCCGCGGATAGGACTCGAACCTACACGTCCTAAGGGACACTGGATCCTAAATCCAGTGCACGTCCGTCGAGAAATGAAAATGCGTATCCGGCCCGTATCCGAAGAAATGGCTTTTGTTGTGACTTTTCGCCCTACTTTAAGTTAGTATCAAATGATACCAAAGCGGGCAACGATTTGCAGATCGGCGTGCTGATAGCAGCCAGAGAATCTTCTCACGGATCAGTTCGTAATTCCTCCCGTTGTTGTTTCCCTGAATGATACCCGGCTGACCAGGCTATAAATGGAGGGTACAATAAAAAGAGTCAGGGCAGTGGCAAACATTAAGCCGCCGATAACAGTCAATGCCATAGGCGTCCTCATCTCGGCGCCTTCCTGCCGGCTGAGGGCCATGGGAAGCATCCCGAATATGGTGGTGAGTGCTGTGATAAGCACGGGACGCAGGCGAGTCGCCGCAGCTTGAACGATAGCCTCTTTTGCGTCAATACCGCGGCGCCTTAACTGGTTCATATAATCCACCATCACGATGCCATTATTGACTACGATACCCGTAAGAAGAATGAATCCGATAAAGGTGGGCAAGCTGATTGTCTGGCCGGTGATGAGGAATGCCAATATGACACCGATCAAGGCGAGCGGTATGGTGAACATAATCACGAAAGGATGCACAAAGGATTCGAATTGGGAAGCCATAACCATATATACAAGCAGAATTGCCAATGCCAAGGCCTTTCCCAGGGTAATGAATGTCTCGATCATGTCTTCATATTGCCCACCGAACTCAATGAAGTAGCCTTCCGGTAGACGGCCTTCCAGGTCTACCAGCAGTGTCTTTATATCTTTCACAACGCTCCCCAGATCGCGGTCCACAATATTGGCCGTTACTAAAACGCTCCGAACCTGCCCTTCCCTCAAAATGGTCACGGGTCCTTTTTGCTTTTCCACCGATGAAATCTGCATGATCGGAATCTGCTCCCGCATCGGCGTGGTTATCGGAATCATCTGAATGTCCCGGAGGCTGCTCCGGTCCTGCTCTTTGAATTTCACCCGCACATCCGTCTCTTCCCCCGCCAGTCGGAACCTGGTGGCGACTTGACCCAGTGTGGAAGTTTGTACTGTGGCGGCAATCTGACCGGAACTCAGACCCAGTCGGTTGATTTCCTGCCTGTTCAGAGTGATGTGGTATTCCGGCCGCGCCTCTTCCAGAGACGATCTGATGTCCCGGAGTCCAGCAACATCGGCAATAAGCTGTTTAATTTCGCTGCTGATAGCCTCCAGGATTTTAAAATCCTGTCCGAGAATACTGATTTCTACCGGTGCCCCCGAACTTCCCATCATGCCGGACATGTCCACGGCCTCTATGTTTACTCCTTCCATAGCCGGCAGCCGGTCGCGCAGATCCTCAACGATCTCCTCGGATGATTTAGCTCTCTCTCCTCTCGGAAGGAGTTGGCCCATGACCATACCTTCGTGTGATCCCTGTGCTCCGAATGACATACCCCCGCCATCTCCAGATGAGCCCACCGATGCGATCACCGTTTGCATAGCTGGCTCGTTGATCAGGATTTCTTCCACTCTCTGTACCGCACGGTCGGTTTCCTGCAGGGACGAACCGGCAGGCAAGCCCACATTCAGCATGATCATTCCGTGGTCCATCTTCGGCATGAATTCGGCACCTACAAATGGAATGAGTAAAAGTGCAACTACAAATGCTAGGCTGACACCACCCAGAACCTTACCGCGATGCCGCAGTGTCTTGGCGAGTAGCTTAGCATAACCGGTCTTGATGCGAGCAAAACCGATCCTACCGAATTCCTGTTCATATGTTTCCTTCCGAACATGTTTTTTAAAAAAGAGCGACCCGATCATGGGCACAATTGTGAGCGAAACAAAGAGAGAGGCAAGTACGGCAAACGAAATTGTCAAGGCCAGGCCCCGGGCCAGCTGCCCGGCGAGCCCACTTCCCAAGGCCATTGGAATAAAGACGGCCAGAGTGGTGAGTGTTGAGGCCGTGATGGCCAAGCCCACCTCCGAGGCACCGATCTTGGCGGCATCACGTCGACGCTTACCTTCTTCCAGGTGACGGAACATGTTTTCTATCACAACAATGGCATTATCTACCAGCATGCCGACACCCAGGGCCAGCCCACCAAGAGTCAGGAGATTGAGCGTGTAACCTGCAAGCCGTATAGGGACAAAAGTGGCGATGATGGAAATCGGTACGGCTATGCCTATTGTGAGAGTGGGCCGGATATTTCTCATGAAGAGATAAATCAGCACCATCGCTAAAAACCCACCGATGATGGCCACCAGCGCAGTGCTGCTCACCATTCTTTTTATGGTTTCGGATTGGTCCAGGGCAATGTGAAACCTGATGTCTGGTGGCAGATAGGCCTTGATCTCCTCGAGTTCTCTCTTCGCTTGATCCGCTGCTTGAACTACATTCGCCCCGGATTGCTTGCTGATCGTCATCACAACGCCACTTGATTTTTGAATCCGGGCGATCGAGGTGGTTTCTTTTATAGTGTCCTTGACAGCCGCTACCTGTCGAAGCTGGATGGGATTACCCCGCTGGGACATGCTGATAACCAGGTTTTCAATTTCTTCCAGGCTGGTAAACTCGGCTTTAGTACGTACTAAATATTCCAGGTAGTCTTCAGTGATGCGACCAGCGGGAAGGTTCAGATTCTCAAATCGTAGCACCTGCACGATCTGATTCAGTGTGATACCATATGTTTCGAGCGCGCTTCGATCAATCTCAACCAGTATCTCCCGTACTTCGGGAGATTGGACAATGACGGATGCAACGCCATCCAGGCGTTCCAACCGGTGAGCCACGTTGTCCTCTATGAATTTGGTTAGATCTTTGGGGGACCGGACATCGCTCGTGATGCCATAAAAAAGGACCGGGATTTGAGTAATGTCGAACTTCATCACCAGGGGCGTTCTCACGTTCTCGGGGAGGAAATCGGCCAGCATAGCCAGCTGGTCTCTCAGGTCCTGGGCGGCGAAATCCAGATTGGTGCCCGATTCAAATTCCACCATTACGACAGAGGCCCCTTCCATCGAGCTGGAATTCACCGATTTCACACCCGAAACAGATGCCACTGTCTGCTCGATTGGTTTAGTAAGGGTTACCTCTACGTCTTCCGGACTGGCGCCTTCATAAGACGTGACCACTGTTACAATGGGGAAGTCAATATCTGGTAACATATCCAACCCCAGCCCTGCGAGGCTGATGAATCCAACCACCACCACAATGAGGGTCATCATGGTGGCGGAGACCGGTCGATCAACGGAAAATTCGGGTAGTTTCATGATCTAGAATTCCCCCGTTTGAATTTGGACATCACTACTGTCCGCCAGGGTATACCCACCTTCAATGATTACGGTATCATGTTCGCTGAGCCCGGTTATGATCTCTACCCAGTCAGGTGTTATCAGTCCGGGCTCAATCCTGGTACGGTACGCTTTCCCATCCTGAATGATAAATATCATATTCCCATCGAGAAGTGCCGTGCGTGGCACGACCAGGACGCCTTCTCGTCGATCCACTTCAACATGTACGTCTCCAAATGTGCCGGGACGGAGCGATCCATCGGTATTGCGGAATAGTGCTTCAACGTAGAAAGTCTTGCTGCCTGCATCGGCGGCAACATTCACGATGTTCACCTGCCCGGGATATGTCCGGCGGCTGGTTGTCGCTATCTCAAGGGTCGCTGCCTGATCTTTATAGATGAAGTCTATTTCGTTGTGTGGCACCTGGAGTCCGACCGTGACAGCTGTAATATCCATTACCGTGTAGACCGGTGGGCGGCCCATGGCGGGATTCACCAGATCTCCCTCCTCGAAACCCCTTTGAGTAACGACACCCTTAAATGGCGAGCGTAAGAAGGTTCGACTATACTGATGATCCAATAGGTTCAAGTTGGCCTCGGCTTGTTTGAGTTGGGCCTCGGCCGCCTGGTCCCCCAGTCGTGCCTTTTCATTCTGCTGCTCGGAAATTGCACCTTCACTATAAAGGTTCTGGTTGCGCTGCCAGTTTTTCTCGGCGTCCGCCTTGTTCGCCCTGGCAACGGCCAGCGCGGCCTGGGCCTGGTCCAGCTGATAGGTAAGGGTGGTGTTGTCCATAACAGCCAGTTGCTGCCCTTTGAGGACCGGCTCGCCGATATCAACCATGAGAGACTGGATCTTCCCCGGCATATCCGGTGAAATACTGGCAACTCCAATCGGCTCCACCGTTCCGGAATAGGTCAGGGTTCTCGATAAGTCCTGCCTGACAGCCTGATAGGCCTTTACGGGGGTTGGCTGTCGAGTACCTGCGGCACCGGCCCCGCCCGATGTATCACTGCCGCACGATGTGAGAATGATACTTCCAGCCAGTACAGCAATCAGGGAGATATGCTTTATCATTATTGGACAACTCCTAATTCTTCGATAAGATTTCGGCCTACAGCCTTCTTGATTCTGATATTTGCCAAGGTGTAGCTGAATAATGCCTGGGTATAATTGGCCCGGGCATTCGTGAGGTTCGCCTGGATCTGGTTAGCCTGAAGGCTTGTGATCATCCCTTCACGGTATCGCAGTTGGGCGAGACGGGCTGCTTCTTCAGCCTGCGCTACGGTTTTTTCGGATGAGAGCACCGTGCTTTCCGACTCGACCAGCGTCCGGTAAGCCCCTTCCACTTCCAACTTTATACCATCCTTGAGTGATCTTCGCCCGAGTTCCGCTTGCCGAATTGCAATTCGTGCTTTCTGAACCCCGATACGTCGCCTGCCTCCATTGAAGAGATTGAAACTGAGTCCCATGGTAACCGTATAGCTATCCTCCCACTGGTCGTAGTTACCCAATTCGTTTCCGAATGTGGAGTATGACCCTGATAAGACTACCATCGGCAGATAATCACTGCGGGCCATAGATAGAGCATACCGTCCCATCTGGCCTCGAAGGTCGAGCTGGTAAAGTTCGTGCCGGTTGCCCAGGGCCTCTGAGAGCAATTCTTCCAGTGAATATTCATGTGGTTGATACTGGAGCTCGTCGGTCAGCTGCAATGGCCTGGGGTCCGGGATCCCAATAATAGTCCTCAATCCGGCTTCGGCGAGTATGACAGCGTTTTTCGCATGGGTAACTCGCGGTGACAGGTTGGCCAGCTGTACCTCAGACTGCAGCAAATCAAGTTTAGAGGTGAGACCTTCATCGAACAGCTGTTGTGTGATCTGGTGGAATCCCTCGGCGATCTCGTAGGCCTCAGTCGCGACGTGCAGGAACTCCTGGGCTACCAGCATTCCCATATAGGCTTGTGCGACCTGCAAGGCCAGGTCATTCCGTGCCAGCAGCTCATCTATTTCAGCGACCTTAAGATTTGATTTCGCGATTTGGACTCCCCGGGTCAGCTTGCCGCCAGTAAAAATCGGCTGAGTGATTGAGAAATCAGCCTGGTAGTCATAAGTGAAATCCAATTTTACCGGAACAGTTTGTGTTGGATCTGTTATGGTTGGATCAAAGAAAATAGCCGGCATTTCAATTATGCGGACCTTCTCGTCCATAATTGTGCTGCTTCGGGTATCAATTCGGGGCATGAACGCGCCCCAGGCTTCCCGACGCGAGAGAGAGGCGTCTTCAACCCTCGATCTGGATATTTGAATCGATGGATTGTTAGCTAGTGCAATTCGAATGCTCTCACTAAGTGATACGGGGAAGGCTTCCTGCCCCTGGAGGAGCAGCGGAATTACAGCAATAACGGCAACGGATACTCGTACGAAACGAACCACGTTCTATTCCTCGTTGGTTAGGCCCATACACCCATTAAATAGGATATACAGGATGTCGTTCTTGACATTTTTCAGGTTGGTCTTACTACCCGTAATGAGCCAATTCATCATATGAGCGTTAATCACCCCATTTACGGATAGTGCCAGCGATTTCGGCTTGTAACCGGAGATGGATTGCTGTTTCATGTGGGTGGAGAAGGTCTTTTCCAGTAGAGTTGTTAGCTGAACCTGTTTGTCAATGAAATGGTGGCGCATCTCATGGGAGGGCTTGTGCTCAAATTTGGCTGATTCGGACATAGCCAGACGAAAGAAGTGGTGGTTTTCTGTCAGGAACTTGAATTGTTCACTCACCGTTATGCTGACTGCACATTTTAGGTTTTCAGCTTGAGCTAACCTTTCCTTGAGGTGATGTGTATAGTTATCGATTTTCTCCTCAAGGATAGAGAAAAAAAGATCCTCTTTACTCTGGAAGTAGAGATAGATAGTGCCTTTGCTCAAATCAATATCCGCGGCGACCTGTTCGATAGTGGTGTTATGGAAACCATCCCCGGCAAAAAGCCTTTCCGCAGCAGCAAGGATAGTTCTCCGCCGTTCTTCTTTTTCTTTCAGTCTTCGTTCCTCAATAGACATGTGTTGTTCTCCTGACTAGCCAGTAATTTACTGACTGGTCAGCCATTACTGCAAGCTGTTCTTTGTACTTCTTCAGAGCATTTTGGATAGTTCGGGCTTAAGACCTTTCATTTTCACACAGTTCGCCTATCCCATACCCATCAATAGGATTCCACAAGTCATTCTTGGATAGTCCCTGTTCGATAAGTAAATCCTAATTGAAGGTAACAACTACGTCGCCTGATGAGATAAAATTTATCAGTTTAAGAAGTCGATCCTCATCGAGGCTATCATAGCTTCCTGGCTCCACAAGCTCATAGATCTGGTGTTGAATGAATTGTCGAGCGTCTTCGAGTATAAAATGGTTGATTCCCTCGATATATGGTACTGGACAACTTGTTAGATCGACTCCTATTCCCTTCGGAACGTAGGGTTCATTGAGATTTAGGTCAATGAGTGTGAGTAGATATTCTAGATTAATGGGATATACCCCATTAATGAGATCTTTGATTTGTGTCCCCTCAGATTGAAGACGATCCCTCAGTGGTTTAGCTTGATCTTGTAAGTACTGCCAAACTCGAAGATAGTTATGTGCTAAATCATAAAGACGTCTTTCGCGTGGTGATGTTTGGCCTACCCTGGAGAAGATTAGATTCGCGATGTCTCTTCCTAAGGGTATCCCCGCAAGAGCATGAGAGAAACCTGCCCCGATGATAAATAGACGCATCACTTTTTTCTTCTTACATATACGGTGTGACCAACTTAGCACAAATAAAAATTTTCAGGCAATGGAATCCTTTTTAAGCGCACGAAGGAATATCATGATACGACTCGTATGTAAAGTATGACATTTCAGCTATTCATTTCAAGAGCACAATCATTTCATCGCTTTATCCCAGAAATGATTGAAGCCTATCGCCGCTGTTAACTGCGTTAAAACTCACGAGAAAACAGCTGCATCTCATGAGAAAACCTTCGATTTATGGCCGAAACTCAGTACATATCCCATGGTATATCGTGAGCTTCGAGACAGGTCATCCATTTCTCACGGTAAAGCATCCGTATCCGGTTCCGTATCCGGCAAAAAGTGTTAATCTTTACTATTCTTTGAGGATCCAGGGGATTTTAAGGTTGGTATAAAAAGAGCCCTGATCGGGCTCATTTCTCGAAGGAAAACAAGGGATGTGCCGCGGATAGGACTTCCCGCTTCCAGCCCCGCCAATGGCGGGGCTGGAAGCGGGGCGAACTCACACGACCGAAGTCATCCCGACAAAACATGTGGGCAGGAAGGGACTCGAACCCTTACGCCTTTCGGCACTAGCTCCTAAGGCTAGCGCGTCTACCAGTTCCGCCACCTGCCCTCTAATGAAATTATATCGGGACGCGTCTACCAGTTCCGCCACCGAGGCTATGGAAAGCAGGGCATCAGCCGTCATACCTTGAATTTTACTGCCATTCCCCGCATGAACACAACAGGATGTCAGCATTCCCGATTCCGTAAAAACACCGCCGCCAGGTAAGCCGTCTATCGCATGAGGAGCATCTTGCGGGTGACGGTCCCGCCGGGGGTGCGCACCTGGTAAAAGTACATCCCGTTCCTGGCCACCAGACCGGCCTTATCAGCCCCGTTCCAGACCACCTCATGGTATCCGGCGGCGGTTATCCCGTTATGCAGGGTAACCACCTCCCGCCCCATCAGGTCGTAGATGGTCACTTTTACTTCCGACTCCCCGGGCAGTCCGAAGCGAATCGTCGTTGTGCCGTTAAAAGGGTTGGGGTCGTTGGGCGCCACTTCGAGCTTTTCGGGGAGCAGCTCGGGCCTGGGGCTAGCCTGCTCCGGTATACGGACCAGCTCGATGATTGTCAGGCCGTTATTTTCGCCCCAGATGCCTGCACCAAGGACGTAGCGGGCATCGGTGCTAGGCCTTCCCTCCCGGTCCGTGTCCCGGTCCCAGGCCTGGAAGTGGATGGGCCTGCCGGGCCGGGCGCCGGGGAGCATGTCCGAATGGATCCCTTCGTGAGAGCCGCCGGGGCCGGGCTCTCCAAATGGATCCCTGCCCCGGGAAGGGGCCCCTGCGGGGCGGGAAAATCCCATAATAGCGGTGATGTTCGCCGATCCGTCGGGCTGCACTACCCCAGCACCTACCACCAGACGGCCAACCTGCCCTTCGGGATCGACCCATCCAGCGGAATCGATAACCGCCAGTTCATCACCGGCGTTCAAATACACCCCGCCCAGGGTCGCCGCCTGCACCTGGATAAAGTGGGTGATACCGGTTGGCTCGATAGCCACGGTAAAGTGTACCGGCACCGGGGGAGGCTTGCCAACAGTGATCTCCCCCTCCTGCCCCATGGCGAATACCAGCCGCTCCTCACAACCCAGGGCCGTTACCTTCCCCGGGGTTAGGATAAGAGAGGTATCCCCGGGCGCCTGGTGATCCAGGAGGTAGATCAAGTTCAGCAGTGGACCCGTTCCAGCCCGGATGGCCCCCCCTTCATCGGGAACGTATTGCAGTTGTAGCTGTCCGTCCCGCAGGGACCCTTCTCCGGGGGAATCCACAAGTTCAAT
Organism: uncultured bacterium; assembly: GCA_964621455.1. Taxonomy (GTDB): domain Bacteria; phylum Fidelibacterota; class Marinisomatia; order SCGC-AAA003-L08; family TS1B11. Next base: position 41,103 of record CAZULW010000013.1, on the reverse strand, counting down.
GGAAAGCCCCTCCGGGTCGGGCGTGCGTTCCAGGGCTTCGAAGGAGAGAAAGGCCAGGTAACGGGGATCGAAGTCAATGGTCATCTGGAAACCACACAGGTCTACGGAATTGGCCAGTCCCAGAGGGATAGTGACGGTTCGCCCGGGCTCCCCCTCACTACCGGCGGGGGCGAAAACCGCCCGCACCTCGCCCACCGGGAATGATCCGGAGACGGTGGTCTGACGCAGGGTGATCCCGCGCTCATCGGATAGAACCACTTCCTCCAGGTCCAGTCCCACCAGACCCTCGAGAGCGTCGGGAGACACGCGATAGGCAATGGTGGCCACCGGCCCTCGGCCGGCGGCGATGGGAATGTTAGAAAAAGAGGACCCGATCAGCCTGATGGCTCCACCACCCAGGTCGCTGAGGGCCACATGGGCATCGGCCGGGAGCCGGGACCCGCCCCGCACGTCCACCACCTGCAAAGCATCCGAGCCGGACCTGAGGACCAGCTGAAAGGCCATCACCCGCCGGGGATTATCCATGAATATGGATACGTATCCAGTGTCTCCGGGCTGCGTGGGAGCGCCCGTTCCAACCCTCAACCAGGCAAGCTGGATATCGATATAGACCGATCCACCGGTCACGCGCACCTGGTAAGCGCCGCCGTGGGCATCAGAGATTACAACACTGCCAGCCTCGAGCTGGACCGTTGTGGGGGTAGCGGCATCGGCGTCAATTATCAGCAGCAGGACTTCCCCCTTTCCGGGTGGAATGGCGGTAAGCTGTGGTGAGAAGCCCACCACCGACAGGCTCCCGCTGACCGTATCCCGTTCCAGTGAGACCGCCCAATCCGGAGGAGCGTGACCCCCCAACACAACCCGGGGATTGGAAAGGTGTCCTGAAGGAAAGTCCCTGATCTCAAAGCGAATGCCAGACACGGGATCATCATTCTCCATACTAATGGGAATGGTGGCCTGGTTACCGGCCATGACCGTGATCTTTCCCACGGTGAAGTCCACCCAGCTGACGGGGATCGCCTCGACCTCATTCGAAGGCTCGGATTCAAATTGACCCTCGTAGCGGGCCGTTACAACATAGGCGTACCTCTGCCCGTTGGTTACTGCCGTATCCACAGAGGAGAGGATATCAGCACCTACGGTGGCTATATGGGCATCTGAATGCCGGGACACCTGTATTTCACGCCCCCGATAGATACTGTAACCCGTGAGCGGCGGGGTCGGCCCCCGGGATAGGTGTACTGCAGCCGGCAGCAGGGTCAGGGAATCTGCCACCGACGAATATCCCTGAGACAGGGCCTCGGCTTTGATGGGTGAAGGAGCTCTCGGTGCATACCGGGAAGCATGCTCACCGGTCAATACGCGCCTGAGGCCCGGCCGTGGGGCAGGCTCAACCCCGAACGCGGTCAGCTGGCGCCGGATACCGTCGATCCGGTCCACCCGGCCGAGGATATAACCATATTCCAGCGCCCAGAATGCGGTACGATCCTGCCCGACAGCCCCCAGGTTGGTCAACCCATCCACCAATCCCCGGGCCTTTTCACTGCTGGTCGTGATGGCATCTCCATAGTCCATTCCGGAGCTCGGGGCGGTGGCCGGGTATTCGGTTCCCACCATGAAGTTTCCCGCAGCCCCGATCAGGTCTTCAGGGGTGCCCGCATCTTCGGCGATGGTCCGGGCGCCAAAGTACGCACTGATGAAGCCATCCCCGATATCCCAGATGATATCCTGCCCGATGAGCCAGACCTTGCCGCCCTGCTCCAGGAAGGCGGCCAGATTGGCCTGATCGTTCGGCGTAAGGGTGGGGTGACAACCCCATTCATAGCCGGTCATCCAGATGACGGTATGGACGTGCAGGAGCACATCCCGGCCGGGGCCATCCGAGCCCGGCGGGACGGTATAGTAATCGAAGGCGTAGCCAGCGGCGGCGAGGTCATTGGCCATCTGCCCCCCTACATCCATATAGGGAGACCCCAGCCGGGAAGCGTCGTCATCCACCAGGAGAAGGGCTTCTTTTCCCGCCTCCTCGCCGGTGGGCGGAGCCCAGCTCAGAGGCACCCGCCCATCCTGCCCCGACAAGGCCACCAGGTCGCGGGGTGGATCAAGGTAGCCGGGAAAGATCCTCACCCGGCCGGGTGTTACCGAAGAGGGTGCCCGCTCCCGTCCACCGACATCCATCACCTGTACATCCAATAGTCTCACCGGTACATCGGCGGCATACGCAGTGTCGGCAATGCCAAATACCAATGCCAGAATCGGGCCCTGTCCCGGTTCCATTTCCAACCCAGATTGGCCGTACAGCAAGACCCACGCACTGTCAACGGAACCCTCCCACTCCAGCTGAAATCGGGCGGTGCGTTCGGTAGTGGTTGCCCTAACCAGCTCCAGCAGGTTCGATTCCCACGCAAGACCGAATTGAACGCCGACCACCGGCCCGGCATTGAACATGTCCACTGCCAGGCTGACCGTGTCCCCCTGGTCGGCCTCCGCCTCGCCTGCTTTGAGCTCCACCATCTCTCCCAACGTCAGGGAACCGTCCCCACCCCTGGCCGGCAGCGCCCCGCCCACCGGGTCGGAGACTACAACAGCTTCCATCCTCAGCGGAACGAAGTCCGGGATGACGCCCTCCTCAGGAAAACTAAGAACCAGTTCCATAACGGGGCCTGCCCCGGCGGCTATGTTGCTGCCGGCGGGGTCGAACAGGAGGATGCGGGTGGTCCCCGGCCTGGGGAGATTGCTCCGGTCGATCATCCAGCCGGAGGTACGATCAGTGGTGAGGATCGTATCGAGGGTCGGGCTCGTCCGTTGGGCTACGCCCAGAGGGCCGACGTCTCCGACTGAAATGTCCACCTGCAGGCCGCCCACCTCGTCCCACTCGTTGCGCAGCTCCACCGGCACGACAACGGTGTCTGTGTCAGCCTGTCCGGCGGCTTGTCCGGCATCCTGACGGGCCAGACGGGCCGGAATGGTGAGGTGCGGCAGGGAGAGGATTATCCTGGCGCTGTCAGGGCCGTCTCCTTCGATCCGCCAGCTGGCGGACTCAGGGCTAGCCTGGGCGCAGAGGGGTTGTATGCTGATACACAGCAGTCCTACCGCCGCGATCAACGGGCGGAGGCAGCATGCTATCCGGAAGCCATTCCTCAACGAGAATCCCCTACCTGATTTGAGGTTTCCGGCAAGGAAATTGGGTGATTGAGATTGATGCAGCAAGAACTTTTATGGGGATCGGGCGACGCGGCATCGCTCTCAGGGCTACGGCGGGCCTGGCAGGAAAAGAAAGAAGAGAATTGAACCGCCAAGCCCGCCCTGAGACCGCCGCCAGGCGGGCCGAACCCCGCCGATGGCGGGGGATGGGGCGCAAAGGACGCCAAGGTATATCAGCCACGAATTAACACGAATTGGCACGAAAGTAGGCAAGAGGAAAGTAAGCAGCAGCAGTGGCAGTGGCAGGAGCAGCAGTCAATTGTCAGTCGTCAGTCGTTCGTTATTTACCGTAAACCACGGACAACGGACCACTAGCCTCAAGCCCCAAGTCCCAAGCCCCTATTCATGTTCGGGGCACCCCCCCTTATGCCAGCGCCGCCAGGCCCGCCGCCAGGTCGGCCTGCAGGTCGGCCAGGTCCTCGATGCCCACCGAGAGGCGCACCAGGCCGTCGGTGAGGCCCAGGGCTTCACGCCTTTCCCGGGGAACGTCTGCATGGGTCATGCTGGCCGGATGCTCCACCAGGCTCTCCACACCGCCGAGACTTTCGGCCAGGGTGAAGACTTCCAGGCTCTTAATGAACGCCCTGGCCCGCTCCAGGGACCCGGCCTCAAAGCTGATCATGCCGCTGAAGATCGGCCTGCCGTCGGGGGTGCGCTGCTGCCGGGCAGCCAGTTCGTGCCCGGGATGAGCGGGCAGGCCAGGATAGTAAACCCGCTTCACTTCGGTGTGCTCATCAAGCAATAGGGCCAGCGCCAGGGCGTTGCGGCTGTGCTGCTCAACCCGCACGGCCAGGGTCTTGAGGGAGCGGGACGTGAGCCAGCAGTCGAAGGGGGAGGGCACCGCCCCCACCGACTTCTGGACGAAATAGAGGTCCTCCGCCAAGTCATCTTCGCTGGTAACCAGGGCTCCCATCAGGACATCACTGTGCCCCGCCAGGTACTTGGTAACGCTGTGAAAGACCACGTGGGCTCCCAGTTCCAGGGGGCGCTGGCAGTAGGGACTCATGAAGGTGTTGTCCACGATGCACAGCAGACCCCGGTCCCGGGCGAGGCGGGCCGCGCTTTCGATGTCGGTGAGGGTCATCATGGGATTGCTGGGGGTCTCAATGATAACCGCCCTGGTGGCTGGCGTAATAGCGGCGGCGATATTGTCTACCGACTGCGTGTCCACCCAGCTGCACTTGATATTAAAGCGGTCAAATACACGGGTGAGAACGCGGTAGGTGCCGCCGTAGATATCTTCCCCCACCACGAAGTGATCACCGGCGCCGAAATGCATCACCAGGGCCGACAGCGCCGCCATGCCCGAAGCGAAAGCCACGCCGTACCGGCCCCCTTCCAACGAAGCTAGGTTCCGTTCCAGGTTGGTCCGGGTGGGATTCTGCGCCCGGCTGTAGACAAAGCCCCGGTGAACTCCAAGGTCGTCCTGGGCGTAGGTGGTAGTCTGGTAGACGGGAGGTACCACGGCCCCGGTGCCGGGATCGGGTTCCTGGCCTACGTGGATGGCCCGGGTGGCGAACCTACCATTCAGGCGCCGTGACATTTCTTGTACTTCTTGCCGCTCCCACAGGGGCACGGATCGTTGCGGCCAACCTTTTCGCCTACTCTGATGGGCTTCCGCTGGGCCGGGGGTACCCGGGCGCCGTCTATACCACCCACGGCCGGCTGATCCTGGAGCTGCTGCTGCGGGGCAGCCCCCCCGGTGGCGATGAAGCCCATATTGACCGCTTCCGCATGGGACGTTTGCAGCTGCCGGCCCACCCGCTGGAGCTGCGGCCGCCGCTCCTCCAGCCCCGCTATCCGTACCCCGAACAGCCGTCTCAGCGTGGCCCGGTTGATATCATCCAGCATCTCTATAAACATGTCGCTTGCTTCGCGCTTGTACTCCAGCAAGGGATCCTTCTGCCCGTAGGCCCGCAGGCTAATGCCCTCCCGCAACTGATCCATGCTGTAGAGGTGCTGCTGCCATTTCTCATCCACGGTGCGGAGGATGATGTAGCGCTCAAAGTGGGCAAAGGCCTCCGGCTCCGCCAGGGAACGCTTGAAGGTATACTGCTTCATGGCCTGTTCCTGGATGGATTTTTTCACAGCCTCCAGGTCACCATCAGTACGTTCCCCGACCTGGAAGTCCAGTAGCAGGGTATTCCCCAGCTCGTGACGGAGGGCCTCGAAGTCGATCATCCCGTCGGTTGCAACTGTATCGGACTGCAGAAGGCTGTCCGTCAGCTCGGAAATCATCTCCTCCACCTCGGGCACCAGGTCCTGGCCGTGGAGGGCGTAGTTCCGGCGGTCATAGATAATCTCCCGCTGCCGGTTCATCACGTCGTCATATTCCAGCAGGTGTTTGCGGATGCCGAAGTTGCGGGATTCCATCCGCTTCTGGGCCCGTTCGATGGATTTGGTAACGAAGCGGTGGGTGATCACCTCCCCCTCCGGGAGGCCCATGCGGTCCATGAGGCGTGCGATCCGCTCGGAGCTGAACAGGCGCATGAGGTCGTCCTCCAGGCCGAGGAAGAAAACGGAGCTGCCGGGATCACCCTGCCGTCCGGAGCGCCCGCGCAGCTGCAGGTCAATGCGGCGGCTCTCGTGGCGCTCGGTACCCAGGATATGCAGGCCGCCCAGTCCGGTTATACCCTCCCCCAGCTTGATGTCCGTGCCGCGACCGGCCATGTTGGTGGCGAGGGTCACCGCGCCGCGCTGGCCCGCCCGGAGCACAATTTCCGCCTCCCGCTGGTGCTGCTTGGCGTTCAGTACATTGTGGGGGATGCCACGGCGCTTGAGCATCCGGGATAGGGTCTCCGAGACCTCAACGGAAATGGTGCCCACCAGCATGGGCTGCCCCTTGCGGTGGCGCTCTTCGATCTCGTCAAGGATAGCGTTGTATTTCTCCCGCGTGGTCTTGTAGACCAGGTCATCGTTGTCAACACGGATCACCGGCTCATGGGTGGGAACGACCGTCACCTCGAGCTTATATATCTGCTCGAACTCCTGGGCTTCGGTAGCGGCGGTACCCGTCATACCGGCCAGTTTTTCGTACATGCGGAAGTAGTTCTGAATAGTAATGGTGGCGATGGTCTGGGTCTCTTTCTCGATCACCACTCCTTCTTTGGCCTCCAGGGCCTGGTGGAGGCCGTCGCTGTACCGGCGCCCTGGCAGGATGCGGCCCGTAAACTCGTCAACGATCAATACCTTGCCATCCTGCACCACATATTCCACGTCCTTCTCATACAAGGCGTAAGCCCGCAGGAGCTGACTGATGTGGTGGATGGTGTTGCTCCGTTCACTGTGGAGCTCTTGAATCTCCGCCTTTTTCTTCAGTCCCTGTTCCGGACTCAGGCTGCTGTCATTATCAATGGCGTGGAAGGCTTCCCCCAGGTCCGGGATGACGAAGGCATCGGGGTTGTCGGGGGAAATGTGTACGCGGCCCTTTTCGGTGAGATCAATGATGTGGCTTTTTTCATCGACAAAGAAGTACAGCTCCTCATCCAGTTCGTGGAGCTTCTTCTCCCGCATGTAGTTGTTTTCCACCGAGCGCATGGCGGTCTGGACGCCGGTCTCCTGGAACATTTTCATCAGTTTGCGGTTCTTGGGCATACCCCGGCTGGCGATCAGCAGCTTGGTGGCCGCGGGATACTCCTCCTTTTCCCATTCCTTTTCGGCCTCCGCTACCAGCGAGTTTACCAGGTTGGTCTGGCTGCGGATGAGCTGCTGCACCTTGGGCTTGACTTCCGTGTAGCGGGCATCGATGGGGCTGTCCACCTGGCCGGAGATGATGAGCGGTGTCCGGGCCTCATCGACTAGCACCGAGTCCACCTCGTCCACAATGGCATACACGTGGCCCCGCTGGACCTGGTCCTCGGGATTCACCGACATGTTGTCGCGGAGATAGTCGAAGCCGAATTCGTTGTTGGTGCCGTAGGTGATATCGCAGGCGTAGACCTGGCGGCGCTCTTCGGGACTCATCTGGTTCAGGATACATCCTACCGACAGGCCCAGCAGCTCATAAATCTGCCCCATCCACTGGCTGTCCCGCTGGGCCAGGTACTCATTCACGGTGATGAGGTGCACTCCCCGTCCGGTAAGGGCGTTCAGCACCATGGGCATGGTGGCCACCAGGGTCTTACCCTCACCGGTTTTCATCTCGGCGATGCGCCCCTTGTACAGAACGATAGCGCCCAGCAGCTGCACGTCGAAGGGGATCATATCCCAGACCATGGGCAGGCCCAGCACCTTGAACTCCTTCCCCATCAGTCGCCGGCAGGCGTCCTTGACGATGGCGAAGACCTCGGCGAGGCAGCGGTCGAGAACATCCTGTTCCGCCCGGTAGATTTCCTCGTCCCGTTCAGGACTTTCCGGCGCCGCCTGCTTCACCGTCTCCCGGGTGTCAGCCACCTCCTGCCGGACCTCCTTCAGGCGACCCACCAGAGTCTCCAGGGGCTGGTCTTCCAGGGTAGCGTAAATGGCGTTAATCTCGTCAACCAGTGGCCTGAAGCCGCGGATGTCCCGCTCCGACTTGGTACCGCCTAATATATTCCGAATGAAGCTCATGCAGTTATTGGTTTCGAGTTACGAGTTACGAGTTCCTGGTTTTGAGTTCCAAGTTCCGGGCTTGCCCGGCGTAGGCGACAGCCGTAGACGGGTTCCTGGTTTCGAGTCACCAACCACCAGTCACCAATCACCATTATTCATTATCCAGCTTCCGGTGATAAACAACCAACAACGGACGATCAACAATTTATATTCGTCAATTATCAACCCCTATCTTTTCTTCGAGGATATCGTGATAAACGGCATCCAGAATACCGTTTATAAATCCGGGACTGTCGTCTGTGCTGTACTTTTTGGCGATTTCAATGGCCTCGCTGATGCTCACTTTCAGGGGTACATCATCAAAATTAACCATTTCCACGAGTGCGAGTTCCATAATAAGTCGATCGATAAGTGTAACCCTTGCCAGATCCCAATTCTCCAGCTTGGAGGCAATGACCTGGTCCGCCCACTTCTGCCGCTCTACGGTTCGGGTCACGAGTTCCAGGCAGTAGTCCCGGGCGTCATCCAGTGGCGGCCCTTCCCACTCCCTGGAAACAAAGTCCACGACCTCCTCTGGGTTGCCGCCCCCGAGGCTGGCGGCGTAGAGGCACTGCAGGGCCATCTCGCGGGCCCGCCGCCTGACCTTCCTGGAAATAGGCTATCCCCTCCTGAACACCCGCCGGGGGGTGCTGGTGTAACAAGTTTTGAACTTAGCGACGCTGCGAATCCGGTTCTCGGCTAGGTGATCGGAGGCCACGTTGGTGGGAATCCCCTCTTCCGCCGACATCTTGAAAATCTCCATCAGGGTATCGTAGATCCCCTCGGCCTGTTTGAAGGCCCGCTCCCGGTCGTAGCCCTCCAGCTCGTTGGTGGTGTAGATACGCCCCAGGGTGGCGTCGGCTTCGTCCCGGGTCAGGACCTCCCTGGCCACCTGGCGGCCCAGGTTCTTCGCGATGGTCTCCAGGCCCCGATGGAGGAGCTGCTCGCTCAGGTCAATCAAGGTGACCCGGCGGCCGTGCTGGGCACAGACGTGGGCGATACCGTTGCCCATGGTCCCTGCCCCGATAATAGCGACGGATGTGATGTTGTGTAACATCGTATCACCTCAATGAGCAATGCTTAGAACTTTATAATTTACAATTTCTGTTTGGCGATTGCTCTGCTGTTTCCAAAGAGCCGGCGTACGGACTGGACCGGGCCGTAGATCGGTGATGCGTGGTTTAGCGGGGGCTAGACCCGCTCCACAACGATCACTGCCGCCTCCCCGCCGCCGATGCACAGGGCGGCCAGGCGGTCTATAAATTCACTTGACACACTACCTTCACCCCTTCAGAATCTCAATCAGCTTTTCAATGATCCCATCCGTTACCTTGGGCTTGAGTCTCCCAACCCGATACAAAATAATGTGCCGATCGGCTGTGAAAATTCGATTGGGCCGGACATTGCTTATTTGCATTAGAGAACCGGATTCAAAATCGGTTTCACCGATCTGGATGGCATAGTCATCACTCACCCGTTGGCTGGTAATCTGACAAAGAATGAGATCATTCCCTCATTAGCACATTTAAGACCAGGGCGGGCCTGCGTTTTGCCTGGGTTAAATCTGAAAAAGGAAACGGAACGACTACCACATCCCCGCTTACAAATTCTGCCACGCTTCATCTTCCTCGGGCCGCAGCCAGTCCTTTGCAAGCGATGACTCACTGGCAAGCGTTATTTCAAACCGATTCTGTGCCACTTTCGCTTTCAGAAACTGGATAAAATCGACTACCTCTTCCAGAAACGGGTCTGGAATGTGCTCAATTTCTTCTAGAATGATCTCTTTATACTTTGTCATTGTAATTTCCTTAAATAAATCCCCTCATTCCTCGTTCTCTTCAGTCACCCTTCGAGAGCCCTTCGATCCGCCAGTCCCGAAGGGGACTCCTGCGGAGCTGGCGGACTCAGGGCCGGTCTCAGGGTGACATTTCTGGCTGACTGCTGATTGCTCATTGCCCCTAACTACTGCCACTTCTTCCTATTTCTTTGCGGTCTCAGCGCTCTCTGTGGTTAACTCTTCAATCTACAATTTTCATTTTTCAATGGTCATTCACCTGTCCCTGGTAGGCGCTGATAATATCCTTCACCAGCCGATGGCGCACCACGTCCCTCTCATCCAGGCGGCAGAAAGCAATGCCATCGATCCCTTCCAGGATGTGCATGGCCTGGATGCAGCCCGACTCCTCGCTGGGGGGCAGGTCGATCTGGGTGATATCCCCGGTGATGATGGCCCTGGAATTGACCCCCAGGCGGGTGAGGAACATCTTCATCTGCATGGAGGTGGCGTTCTGGGCCTCGTCCAGGATGACGTAGGCGCTGCTGAGGGTGCGCCCCCGCATGTAGGCCAGGGGCGCGATTTCGATGACCCGCTGGTCCAGGTAAGTGCGCAGCTTGTCGTAGGGCAGCATGTCCTGGAGCGCGTCGTACAGGGGGGTGAGGTAGGGATCGATCTTCTCTTTCAGGTCACCGGGGAGGAAACCCAGCCGCTCGCCGGCTTCCACGGCGGGACGACACAGGATGAGGCGATCCACCTGCCGGGCCTTCAGGGCCGCCACTGCCACTGCCACTGCCATGTAGGTCTTGCCCGTGCCGGCAGGCCCTACGGAGAAGACGATATCATGCTTCAGCATGGCCTCGTAGTAGTGCAGCTGCCCCTCGGTGCGCGGTGTCACCTCCCCCTTGGGTGTATAAACGATCACCGGCCTGTCCCCTTGCTGCGGGGCCGCCTTCCCGTCGACCGAGACCTTCACCAGCGCCGATACGTCCTCCGGCGTCAGCGACTCCTTCCGGTTGATGGTCACGATCATATCCCGGAGGACCTGCTCCACCCGCTGGACATCCTCCCTGGCCCCCTCGATGGTGATGCGCCCGCCCCGGGCCACCACCTGGGCCTGAAAGGCGTTGGTCAAAATCTGCAGGTGCTGGTCGTTGACACCGAAAAGGAGGAGGGGATCGGTATCCTTGATATCGAAGGTGTGCTTCACAATCGGAGGAGTGGCCGGCCTGTAATTTGTCGCTTATGAGGGATTACCGGGACGGTAACACCGGCGGCGGGCATAAAAAGGAAAGCTTCGGTTATCACTACCAAAACTTACCAAGGAACCGTGCCATAATCCAACTTTACCGGGTAACGAGTCTCGAGCTTGCCCGGCGTAGGCAACAGCCGTAGACGGGTTTCGAGTTACCAATCACCAGTCACCAATCACCAATCACTCGTACTTCCTTTTCCCCCTCAGCGACAGTCCCAGCTCTTTCAGCTGCCTGTCGGTGACGCGGGCCGGGGCACCGTCCATGAGCGACAGGGCGCTGGTGGTCTTGGGGAAGGCGATGACGTCCCTGATCTGGCTGGCGCCCACCAGGACCATCACCAGCCGGTCGAAGCCGAAGGCGATACCCCCGTGCGGCGGCGCGCCGTAGCGCAGGGCCTTCAGCAGGAAGCCGAACTTCTCCTCGGCCTCCTCCGGGGAGATACCCAGCAGCTTGAAGACCCGCTCCTGGCGCCCGGTATCGTGGTTACGGATGGACCCGCCGGCGATTTCCCAGCCGTTGATCACCAGGTCGTAGCCCCGGCTGCGCACCTTGCCCGGATCGGTGTCCAGCAGGGGCTCATCGTCGGGGTGCGGAGCAGTGAAGGGATGGTGCACCGCCACCCAGCGATTTTCCTCCGCATCGTATTCCACCAGGGGGAAGCCCACAATCCACAAGGGACGCACCTCGTCCTCCTTAATGAGGTTCTCCCGGCGGGCGATCTCCTCCCGCAGGGCGCCCAGGGCCGGCAGGGCCACTTCCTCCCTGTCGCCGATCATGAGCAGCAGGTCTCCCACTTTTGCCCCCAGCCCGGCGATAATCTCCCGCTGCAAATCGCTGTTGAAGAACTTGGCAACGCCCCCCTCCAGTCCACCGCCAGCGGCTTTCATCCAGGCCAACCCCTGGGCCCGATGGTATTCAGTAACCAGGTTGGTCAGGGCGTCGATGTCCTTGCGGCTGTAATTGGCGCCTCCTGGTACTACCAGGGCTTTTATCCGGGCCTGCCCTGAGCCTGTCGAAGTGGCCTGCCCTGAGCCTGTCGAAGGGCCGCCATCCTCCAGCACGCCCTTGAAGGTGCTGAAGTCCGACGGCCCTACGTAGGGGGCAAAATCCTGCAGCTCCAGTCCGTAGCGCAAGTCCGGCTTATCGGTGCCGTAGCGCTCCATGGCCTCCTGGTAGGCGAGCCGGGGGAATTGCTCCGGCAGCTCAATATCGTGCAGATCCTGGTAAAGTTTGCGAATCACACCCTCCACCACGGCGAAGATGTCCTCCTCGTCTATGAAGGACATTTCCACGTCGATCTGGGTGAACTCTGGCTGGCGGTCGGCCCGCAGGTCCTCGTCCCGGAAGCACTTGACAATCTGGAAGTAGCGGTCCAGACCAGCGATCATGAGCAGCTGCTTGTAGGTCTGGGGCGACTGGGGCAGGGCGTAGAAGCGCCCGTGATGCAGCCGGCTGGGGACCAGGTAGTCGCGCGCGCCCTCCGGCGTGGACTTCATCAGGAAGGGCGTCTCCACCTCCACGAAGTCGTGCTCGGCGAAGTAGTCCCGGACCAGCTTGTAAATGCGGCTGCGGACCAGCAGATTGCGCTGCAGCTCCTCGGTGCGCAACTCCAGGTAGCGGTAGGTCAGGCGCTGCTCCTCGGAGGCGCTGTCCCGGTCGGTGACCAGGAACGGCAGCGGCTCGGCCTCGTTGAGGACCTCCAGCTCCAGGCACTGCACGTCGATCTCGCCGGTGGGCAGGTCGGGGTTTAGGCTCTCCGCGGGCCGGGGGACCACCTTGCCCCGCACGGCGATGACATCCTCCAGGCCCAGCCGCTTGGCTGTGTTGAAGGCTTCCGGTGTCTGCTCCTCGTCGAAGACCACCTGGGTCTTGCCGTAGCGGTCGCGCAGGTCGATGAAGATTAGGCCGCCGTGGTCCCGCCGCGAGTTGATCCAGCCGTTGAGGATCACCTCCTCGCCTACGTTTTCCTTTCGCAGCTGGCCGCAGGTGTGGGTGCGCTTAAGGTTCATCAGCTGTCTCGAGTTCAATTTCTCCAAAACCTGGTACTTGCTTTGATCCCTTCACAGGAATCCCCATTCTCTTAGGATAATCTAGTGAGGAATTGAAAATCTCCTTTGCTTCTACAATAAAAAAGAAACCCATCTCTGCTAAGTCCTTTGGAGGAATTTTAATAACTTTTCCAACGGGAAACCTAAGTTCTCGTTTCGCCTTTCGAATTCGTAAAGTTCCACCAGCCGACTCTATCGGTTCCTTAATAGGAGAAGTAATAATAATGTCCTTTCCATGCTTGTCGGGGAACAGAATATCCACTCCATTCCATCGTATAACTAAATGGCTCTCTTCGTTACAATGATTTGACGTCACTATTTCTCTGTTATGGGTTAAAGCATTTCGAGCTAAGTTTATTGATTGTAATTCATCAGGATTCTTAGCAGATATTTCAAATTCCTGCTTTAAAATATTCAGTTTCTTTTTCAGCCCATAACGCTCAAATCTTTGATACATACTTTTTGCTTTCGATACTGTATAAACCCCTTTTGACACAGCAATCGCAAGGCTCGCATCAAATATCTTGTCCAAGTAGTTATTAAAGGATTCTATTATTTCTCTCAAGCCATTCCCAGTTATCCAAATAAGAAAACTCCTTTTGAATTCGGACATAGCAATATCATCAACTTGCCCAAGACCAATCTGTATTATTGAAACATCAGTCAGTGAATAGTTTTTAAAGTTCGGGGCTTCGGCAGCATTATAGCCGAACCCCAAGAATACATAGGCTCGGCGTATGCCCTTTAGGGCTATCTCTAAGATGGAATTATAATCTATATTCACGCCCATTAGATGCCTCTGACAGGAATATCATTCGATCACAACTGTAAAAATGGTTACTCACAAGATAAAAAACCCCGCAAAGTTACGGGGCGCTGGCTCGAAGTCATACAGGCTTGGTTGGCGGTGTTTCAGGTTTACCTCCGCTTCATTTTGTCCGTATAGTCATCCTTAGAGAGCCTCAGGATGACGAGGGAGCTGTCGCCCTGAGCTGAGCCTGCCATGAGTGCAGGCGAATGGTCGAAGGGCGGCAGCGCTAAGCGCTGATCACTGATCGCTGATCGCTGACTGCTACTGCCACTGCTCCTGCTACTTCCTCCCCGCCACCACCAGCCGAATCAGGGCGCGGAGCAAGGCGATCTCGGCCCGGGCCTCGTCGATGCCGGTCTCCCGGCTATGGATGCGCCCGCGGGCCCGCTCGGCGGCGCTCCTGGCCCGCTCAACGTCAATCTTGCCAGCCTCTTCGGCCGTCTCCACCAGCAGCTGCACGCTGTTGCCGTGGATGTCGGCGTAGCCGCCGTTGGTGGCATAATACTGAGGCTTGCCCTCCTTCACAACCTTAATCTCCCCCACCTCCAGGCTGATCATGGCGCGGGTATGCCGGGCCATCACACCGAACAGCCCGTCCAGCGACGGTGCCCGCAGGTAGCTCACCGGCCCCAGGTCAAAGACCCTGGTGGGAGTGACGATTTCGAGTTGAAAGGATCGGGGCATTGGGAATTGTCAATTCATCAGGCTTCCATTTTCCTGGCCTTGTCTGCCACATCGTCGATGGGGCCGCAGTAGAGGAAAGCGCTCTCCGGGTACTGATCCATCTCACCGCTCAGGATGGCCTCGAAGCCAGCGATGGTGTCCTCCAGCTTCACGTAGCGGCCCTCGGTGTTGGTGAAGGCCTCGGCCACGAAGAAGGGCTGGGAGAAGAACCGCTGTATCCTCCGGGCCCGGTGGACTACCAGCTTGTCCTCGTCGGTCAGCTCGTCCATGCCCAGGATGGCGATGATGTCCTGCAGGTCGCCGTATTTCTGCAGGGTCTGCACGACTGCCCGGGCCACCCCGTAGTGGCGGTCACCGATGACGCGGGGGTCGAGAATCCGGGAGGTGGAGGCCAGCGGGTCCACCGCCGGGTAGATGCCCAGATCGACGATCCCCCGATCCAGCACGGTGGTGGCATCCAGGTGGGCGAATGTGGTGGCGGGAGCCGGATCGGTCAGATCGTCGGCGGGGACGTATACCGCCTGCACCGAGGTGATCGACCCCTTCTTGGTGGAGGTGATGCGCTCCTGCAGCTCGCCCATCTCCGTACCCAGGGTAGGCTGGTATCCCACCGCCGAGGGCATGCGCCCCAGCAGGGCCGACACCTCCGACCCGGCCTGGGTGAACCGGAAAATGTTGTCGATGAACAGGAGCACGTCCTTGCCCTCCTCATCGCGGAAGTACTCGGCGACGGCCAGGGCGGACAGGGCCACCCGCAGGCGGGCCCCCGGCGGCTCGGTCATCTGACCGAACACCATGGCGGTCTTGTCAATGACCCCCGACGCGGTCATCTCCAGATACAGGTCGTTCCCCTCGCGGGTGCGCTCGCCCACCCCACCGAAGACCGAATAACCCCCGTGTTCTGTGGCCACGTTACGGATCAGCTCCTGCAGGATCACCGTCTTGCCCACACCGGCCCCGCCGAACAGGCCCGTCTTACCGCCCCTGGTGTAAGGCTCCAGCAGGTCGATCACCTTGATACCCGTTTCCAGCATCTCGGTGGTGGTGCTCAGTTCCTCGAGCCTGGGCGGCGGGCGGTGGATGGGGTAGCGCTTATCGGTCTCGATGGGACCCTTGCCGTCGATGGCCTCACCGATCACGTTCATCAGGCGTCCCAGCGTGGCGGTTCCCACGGGCATGCTGATAGGCTCGCCCGTATCCTTCACCGGAGTGCCCCGTGTCAGCCCGTCGGTGGAGTCCATGGCCACCGTCCGCACCAGGTTCTCACCCAGGTGCAGGGCCACTTCCAGCACCAGCCGCTCGCCGTTGCCGCGGTCGATCTCCAAAGCGTTGTAGATCTCCGGCAGGTGCTCGTCCGTAAAGGCCACGTCCACCACGGCACCCATGATCTGCGAAATTTTGCCTTCCTTCATCTGTTCTCCTTAAGAATATAAACCGCAAAGACGCAAAGAACGCAAAGTTCTAAGATAGAACAACACGCTTAATGCCCTCCTTCAGGACAGGCACATTGAAATTGATAAGCAAACCAAGTGATAATCCCGTCGTTTTAAGATTAGGATATCACCTGAGCTTGGTGAATAGGAGCAATCATGTCCACGGCTTTTAACTCGACAATGAGTTTATCTCCCACAATTAAATCCAAACGACTTTCACCAACCGGACGGCCTTTATAAGTTGCCTTAACCTTGTATTGGCGTTTGAATGGGATCCTTTGTAATTCAAGTTCAATGCACAACGCTTCTTCGTAGACGGTCTCAAGAAACCCAGGCCCCAACGCCTTGTGTACCTCCAGAGCTGCTCCAATAACACGATGAGCTAATTGCTCAACCTCTTCCTCTGGTTCTTTTAATATCTTTGCGCCCTTTGCGTCTTGGCGGTTCAATTCTTCCGGTTCTTTTAATATCTTTGCGCCCTTTGCGCCTTGGCGGTTCAATTCTTCCGGTTCTCTTATACCTTTGCATCCTTTGCGCCTTTGTGGTTCTCTTCTTCCGGTTCTTTTAATATCTTTGCGTCCCTTCGGCTTCGCTCAGGGCAAGCCTTGGCGTCTTCGCGGTTCTCTTCTTCTGGTTCTCTTAATATCTTCGCGCCCTTTGCGTCTTGGCGGTTCAATTTACGCTACCATCCTCAGTGCCTCCGCGCCGCCCACAATGTCAAGAATCTCCTTGGTAATGTTGGCCTGGCGTGCCTTGTTGAACTCCATCTGCAGCCGCTCGATCACTTCCTCGGCGTTCTGCGTGGCGTTGTCCATGGCCGTCATCCGGGCCGCCTGCTCCGAGGCATACGACTCCAGCAGGTAGCGCCACACCTGGATGTCCAGGTGGCGGGGTACCAGGCTATCGACTACCTTCAGCATGGACGGCTCGAACAGGACCTGGCCGGTGTCGATCTCCTCGCCTTCCTCCAGTGCCAGCGGCAGCAGGCGTTCTTCCCGGAGCTCCTGCACGATGACGTTCTTGAACTGGTTGAAGAAGACCAGCACCTGATCCACGGAGCCGTTTGCATACCGGGAGGTAATCTCCCTGCCGAAGGCCATGGCGTGGTCGAAGCCCAGCTCGGACCAGAAGTCCACACGGGCTGTGTCCACGTCATAATCGCGGCTGGTGAAGTGATCGCGCCCCTTCCTGCCAATGCAGATAAGGTCCACGCGGTCCCGGCCCAGCTCGTCAATCCTCTTATGGGCTGCCTTCATCAGGTTGGTGTTGAAGCTGCCGGCCATGCCCCGGTCGGAGGTCACCACCACCACCAGGCTCCGCTGCACATCCTCCCGCACCTGCAGCACAGGAAGCAGCTGCCGGTCAATCCGGGGCAGGAGACTGTAGAGGACGTTCCGGATGCGGTTGGCATAGGGGCGGGCCTGGAGCATGTTCATCTGGGCCCGGCGCAGCTTGGCGGCGGCCACCATTTTCATCGCCTTGGTCACCTGCTGAATACTCTGGACGGAGTTGATGCGGCGGCGTATGTCTTTCAGGCTGGCCACGGGAGTGCCCCTGTCAGGCGGCGAAGGTTTTCACGAATTCGCCCGTGACGGCAATCAGGCCACGCTCGGTCTCGTCGCTCAGCTCGCCGGTCTCATGGATGGCGTCCAGGTGCTGGCGGGCATTGACCCGCAGGTAATCCAGATACTCGGCCTCGAACGCGCGCGCCCGCTCAAGGGGCAGGTCGTCCAGGTATCCCTTGGTGGCCGCGAAGATAACGGCCACCTGCTCTTCCACCGGCATGGGTGCAAACTGGTCCTGCTTCAGTATCTCCCTGAGCCGCTCGCCCCGGGTGATCTGCCGCAGGGTGGCCCTGTCCAGGTCGGAGCCAAACTTGGCGAAGGCCTCCAGCTCCCGGAACTGGGCCAGCTCCAGGCGCAGGGAACCGGCCACTTTCCGCATGGCCCTGATCTGGGCATGCCCGCCGACCCGGGAAACGGAGATACCCGGGTTGATGGCGGGGCGGATGCCCGCGTTGAACAGGCCGGTTTCCAGGAAGATCTGGCCGTCGGTAATAGAGATCACGTTGGTGGGGATATACGCGGAGACGTCACCGGCCTGGGTCTCGATAATAGGGAGGGCGGTAAGGGAGCCGCCGCCGTTGTCTTCGTTCATCTTGGCGGCCCGCTCCAGCAGGCGGCTGTGCAGGTAGAATATGTCTCCGGGATAGGCCTCCCGTCCCGGTGGACGGCGCAGCAGGAGGGACATCTGCCGGTAGGCCACGGCGTGTTTGCTGAGGTCGTCGTAGATCGCCAGCGCGTGCATGCCCCGGTCGCGGAAGTACTCGCCGATGGTGGCGCCGGCATAGGGAGCGATGAACTGCAGCGGGGCCGGCTCGGAGGCACTGGCCGCTACCACCACGGTATACTCCATGGCGCCCGCCCGCTCCAGTTCGGCCACGGCCGTAGCCACCGTCGAAGCCTTCTGCCCGATAGCAACGTAGATGCAGTAGACCGGCGAATCCGTCTCGTGGGTGGCCTTCTGGTTGATGATAGTGTCCAGGGCGATAGCCGTCTTGCCGGTCTGGCGGTCGCCGATGATGAGCTCCCGCTGGCCGCGTCCGATGGGGGTCATGCTGTCGATGGCCTTGAGGCCCGTCTGCAGGGGCTTTTTCACCGGCAGCCGGGAGATGACGTCAGGGGCCTTGCGCTCAATGTGCATCGACTCCTCCGGCTCGATGTCCCCGCGCCCGTCGATCGGCTGGCCCAGGGGATTTACCACGCGGCCCAGCATGGCCTTGCCCACGCCGATTTCCACCACCCGTCCCGTGCGCCGGGCCAGGTCGCCCTCACTCACCAGCTGGCTCTCGCCAAAGAGAACCAGCCCGACGTTGTCCTCCTCCAGGTTCAGCGCCATGCCGAACACGCCGTGGGGGAACTCCACCAGCTCCGAGGCCATTACGTTATCCAGCCCATGAACCCGGGCGACTCCGTCTCCCACCATGATCACCTCACCCACCTCGGCCACGTCCAGCTCCACCTCAAAGGCGTCGAGCTGCTCTTTCAACAGTTCCGTGATTTTGCCGGCATCAAATTCTACAGCCATAACTTAAATTGCTCCGTAAGACGTTCAGCCATTAGCGATTAGTTGATAGTTGTTAGTTTTTAGTTATTAATTATTTGCCCTTACCGATTTGCTGCTACTTCTCTTTAATATTCAATCGACAATTTTCAATCTTCATTCTACAGCTTAGACCAGCTCCTCTCGCAACAGCTCCAGACGCCGGGCCAGGGTACCGTCCACCAGGGTATTGCCCAGGCGCAGTTTGATGCCACCAAGGAGAGCCGGGTCCATCACGCCCATTACCCGCAGCGACCGCCCCAGGTCCGCCCCAACTCGCTGCCCCAGGCCCTGCAGCTCCGGTGCCGCGAGCGGTTGGGGGGTGAAGACGGTCAGCTCCAGCCGGGCGCCCGCGGCCCCGGCCAGCAAGACCAAGGACTTGGCCACACCGGGCAGCTGGATGCCCATGTTCTGTACCATCAGGAGATGCAGGACCTCAAACTCCAGCTCCGTGAGGGTCCCGTCAAATGCCCGGCGGAGGACTTCCATCTTCTGCTCTACCGGTATCCGGTAGGTAATCAACAGGTGGCGGAAGGCCTTGTTTTCCCGGAAAGCCCGGGACAGCAGCTCGAAGCGGTCCAGGAAGTCATCCATCACTCCCAGCTTGGCGGCCACGCTGAAGGCGGCCCTGGCAAAGTGCCGGGCTTTGGCACCAGCCGCCATCAGGCCTTTCCTATCTGGCGCAGGCTCTCCTCCACCAGCTTCTTGTTATCCTCGGTAGTGAGATTGCGCTCAATGACCTTGCCGGCCAGAGACAGGGAAAGGTCCACCACCGTGGTCCTGATCTCGCGCAGGGCCCGCTCCCGCTCCGCCCCGATCTGTTCCCGGGCCTTGGCAATCAGTTCATCGGCATTCTTCCTGGCCGCTTCCTCCAGCTCCCCCCGGATCTTCTCGGCGGCGGCCCTGGCTTCGATGATAATCTGCTGCGCCTCGTGGCGGCTCCGCCGGACCTCCTCCTCCACCCTCGCGGTGAGCTCCTCCGACCTCTGGCGGGCCTTCTCAGCGGCTTCCAGCGCGCCGTGGATACTCGCCTCCCGCCTTTCCAGGGCATTGATCATGGGCCCCCATGCCTTCCAGGCAAGGATGGCCAGCACCACGAAAAACGTGATCCACGTCCAGAAGATGAGACCCGGGTCAAAACGTACCAGCTGTTCCATGCGCTCTCCTCCTTGAGGACACCTGTCAGACAAAGTCCATCAAATCAGCCACTTACAGCAGAACGATGAGCAGCAGGACCACTTCCGCGATAATGGCCACCCCTTCCAGCAGGAACAGGGGCAGGTTGATGACGGTCCGGATGTCCGCGGCGGCTTCCGGCTGGCGGGCGGTACTCTCGGCGGCGGCGGTGGCAAACCGGCCGATACCCCAGGCGGCGCCGATCACCACCATGCCGGCGGCAATGGCCGCAGCCGCTAGGGCAATGTTCTTATCGGCGCCGGCAGCTTCTTCGGCCCCGAAAACCGAGGAAACGGCTAAACCGGCGAAAACAGCCACAAACTGAAACAGACGGCTTGTAAACAGTGACTTCATGTGTTTGTAGTCCCCTTTTTTTGTTAGTATTGTAGTATTAACCGTTCGATGAGATTGCTACGCCCAGTGATCAACATTTTTTCATTTTTCATTTTTCATTTTTTAGTGTTCCGGGTTGATGGCCGCCCCGATGAACACCGCCGACAGTAGTGTAAATACGTATGCCTGCACCAGGGCAATGATCATCTCCAGGAAGTTGATGCCCACATTCAGGGCCACAGATGCGACACCGATCCAGGCATTAGCCATGATGAAGATGGGTGCCAGGATGGCCAGCATGGCGATGTGACCGGCGGTCATGTTGGCCGCGAGTCGCATGGTCAGGGCAAAGGGGCGGACGAACATGCCCAGGAGTTCTATGGGGATCAGGATAAAGAGCACCGGCCAGGGTACGCCGGGGGGGGCCAGGTTTCTCCAATGGCCGATAAAGCCGTGGGCCAGGCTGCCCGCCGCGATGATCGCCAGGAAGGTGATGGCCGCCAGGGAGGCCGTAACGATGACATTGCCGGTGGCCGTGCCGCTGCCGGGGATCAAATCAAAGAAGGGGATAAGCCCCAGAAAATTCGCCGTGAGGATCAGCGTGAAAAAGGCTAGTAATACGGGCGACCAGGTCCGCGCGTACTGCCGGCCCACATTGGGCACCACGATCTGGTTGTGAACGAAGTCCACCACCAGCTCCAGGAAATTGCTGAATCCGGAGGGCACAGGCATCTCCTCTCGACGGTAGCGCCGCGCACCCAGCAGGAAAGCGATGATTACCACAGCCCCGGCCACCCACAACATGATGACGTGCTTGGTAATGGAAATATCCAGCCCGAACAGGTGAAAGGGCACCAGCACCTCGCTGTTGGAGACGTGGTGCAGGATGACCGAGCCGATATCTTCGCTATGTTCCTGGGAGACCATCAGGTTGTTTAGTTCCGAGTTTCGAGTTACCAATCACCAGTGACCAATCACCAGTCACCAGTGACCAATCACCAGTCACCAGCTGGCTCCGTCTCACCTTGGGGCCGCCGTGAGCCGTTGCTGATAGCAGTAGGCCTCGTAGAAGTGCCAGGCAAAGAAGTTCACCAGCAGCGAAGCCACGAACGGTCCCCGCGGCAGCTGCATGGCCCGTATGACCAGGGCTGTCCATAGACCGATGAGCACCACCTTCACCAGAAAATTGATCAGGATAAAGCGCTGATATTTCCTTTGGCTGCCGGTATCGAGCTTGAGAGCGAAGAAAATGAACAGGCTGCCGAGTGAGGTGGCGATGGGCAGGATACCGCCAGCGAACACGGCCACGGCGCTCGCACCATCCGCCACGAGCCACACCAGGCCCGAACCGGCCACAAAAAGCGCTCCCAGGATCGACCCGGCGAGTGCCGGCCTCATGCACCTCCCCGGGGTGGAAACATGGCCTTCCAGAGATCATACATTCCCACCACCACACCCAGCAGCAACCCCGCCAGTAAGAGGTAAGGCTCTGTCTCAAGTTTTCGGTCCAGGATGTACCCCAACAGCCCCAGTCCCAGAACCGCGCCTGTTATCGTAGAGGCGGCCGAAATGACATTCCTTGAAGAACCCGAAGTTGGTGGCATGTCAGGCAGGCACGGCCGGGTGGCGGGAATCAGATCGGAGGGCGGACAGGGTCATCGGCCGGTTGTGGGTAACGCGGCCGTCAGGCGGAAGAGCTGGTCTCAGCCGCCTTGCCTTCACGGTCCTGGCCATCCTTGGTCATGGAACCGTCTCCGGATTCGGGCGCGGGCCTGACCTTGGCTCCCTCCATCTTGCATTTACCCGAATACTGGGCGCCTTCTTCGATCACCAGCAACTGGGCGCGGAGGTCACCCACCATCTTAGCCGAGCTGCCTAAAGTGGCCCGGCCTTTGATGGTAAGGCTCCCTTCCAGTTCTCCGTCAATGACCGCCTCTTGCGCTACTACGGCCCCTTTAATTATGGAGTCTTTCGCCGTGCGCACATGCCCGTTCGAGTGCACATCACCTAAAACAGTGCCGTAAATCAGCACCGAACCCTTGATATCCAGGATGCCCTGGACCACGGTGCTGGGCCCGACAATCGTGTTGGTCTGGGAGTTATCTTCTTTAGCCATGAGTTTCTACCGAAATATCCTGTGTTCTGTAAAGGTCAATAAGAAGCCGGGGATCAATGGACCTGGCGTCCTTCCAGATTTCAAAATGCAGATGGGGACCGTGACTGATTCCTGTGTCCCCCACCAGGGCAATAGGCTGCCCACGTTCCACCCACTGCCGGGGCGCAACCAGATTCATCTGGTTATGGCCATAGATGGTGAAATAGCCGTCCCCATGGCTGAGAATAACCATGTTTCCCAGGTCCTCGGTCCAGCGGGAAAGCACCACCATCCCGGAGGAGGCGGCGGCCACTATCTCACCGGCCGGGGCCGCGATGTCAATGCCCTCATGATTGACCTGGAGGTCCAGTTCGTGTAGCAGCAGGCCGCGGGTTACGTAGCCGTTTACCGGCGGGAAGGTGGGGATATTTTCCAGGAAGTTGATGTAAATCTGGTCAATGAAAATCCCCCCTCTCCGTTCATCAAGGGTGCTCAGTGGCCTTCCCTGCTCATCCTCCAGGTCAATGGACAGCTCCAGCTCCCGCAGAAGATCCGCGCTGATAAGGTCGTACTGGGTGGAGTTGAGGATCGCATGGCGGACCTTGTCCCGGTAACTCTCCAGCCGTTGGTTCTCGGCCTGGAGCCGGGAGTAGTCGGCGATGCGCACCAGGGAAGCTACCCCGCCTGTTGCCAGCCCGATCACTACCAGGACCGCGAGGAAAAGAGCAACAGCTAAATAGCCCACCTTCACCAGGTAGCTTCTGGTCCATCCGCCCTCCTCGGACATGATAAGAAACTGGTATTTCCTCAGCCAGAGGCTTTTCAAATAGCCCATTAGTTTAGTTCATATATAAAATGGGAGTCAACGTAAAATACGTCCCGGGTTATCGAGCCTCTGTTCCTACACCTGTTCCGGTCTGCCAAGGATAATGTCCAGAATCCGCTCCAGGTCATCGTGGGAATAATAGGATATCTCGATAGCGCCGGTATCGTTATCCTTGGGTTTGACCCGGACTTTGGTGTTAAGGTGGCTGAGGAGTTCCACTTCCACCTGGTTGAGAAAGACCGGCTTTGGCGGCTGAGACTTTTCAGGTTTTTCGGCTGGCTTATCGGACTTATTCTTTACAGGCCCGGTAAGGTTCTTCACTGCCGCTTCCGTCTGACGGACACTCAGCCCCTGGGTGACAATCTTCTTCCACAACCGCTGCATGAGGGCTGGCTGGGGCAGGCCCAGGAGGGCACGGGCATGTCCCATGCTGATCTCATCCTTTTTCAGGCTGTCCTTGATTTCCGACGGCAGATTCAGGAGGCGGAGGGTGTTGGCCACCGCCGGGCGGCTCATGCCCACCTGTTCGGCGATCATCCGATGCGTGAGATCGTATTTGCTGTACAGCAGGGCAAAGGCCTCGGCCTGCTCCACCGGGTTCAGATCTTCCCGCTGGATGTTCTCGACAAGGGAGTACTCCATCATATCCACATCAGAATCCACGCTCAGGATATAAGCGGGCACGTTTTCTATGCCCAGGGATTTGGCCGCCCGCAGACGCCGCTCCCCCGCCACCAGTTGGTAGCGTCCGTCAACCGATTCCCGCACAGTAATGGGCTGCAAGATCCCCTTGGCTTTAACGGAATTGATGAGGTCGGCCATTTCCTCATCACCGAACTCCTTGCGGGGCTGGAGGGGATTGGGGTCGATGATATCCACCGGCAGATGGGGTTGACCGGTGTTGGAGGAGAGCTCCTCCTGGTATACAGGGATCAGGGCTTCCAGCCCTTTACCCAGGCGTTGTTTAGCCATTGCGCTCCAATAATTCGCTTGCCAGTGCCATGTAATTCTGGGAGCCGATCGAAGAGGCGTCGTACAGGATAACCGGCTTGCCGTAGCTGGGTGATTCGCTCAGGCGTACATTCCGTTGTATAGCGGTCTTGTACACCTTCTCACCGAAGTAGGCCCGCACCTCATCAGCCACCTGTTTGGACAGGTTCAGCCGGCTGTCATACATGGTGATCAGAACCCCTTCGATCTTTAGACTTTTGTTCAGCTGCCGCTGGATCAGGCGGATGGTGTTGAGCAGCTGCGATAAACCTTCCAGGGCGTAGTACTCGCACTGGATGGGGATGAGTACCGAGTCGGCCGCCGTCAGACCGTTAACGGTGAGCAGTCCCAGTGACGGCGGACAGTCGATGAATATGAAGTCGTACTTCCTGGTCATATCGGCCAGGGCCTTTCGGATGACGTGTTCTCTTGCCAACATGCCCACCAGCTCCACATCGGCCCCCACCAGCTGGTGCGAGGAAGGTGCCAGGTCCAGGTAATCCAGCTGGGTCGAGACGATGGTCTCATCAAAGGTAGTGTTGTTAGTGATAATATCGTAGACGGAGCGCTGGAAGGAGCCCATCTCCACGCCCACGCCGCTGGTAGCGTTGGACTGGGGGTCCAGGTCGATGAGCAGGGTGGGTATTTCGCAGGCGGCCAGTCCGGCGGCCAGGTTCACCGCCGTAGTGGTCTTACCGACACCGCCCTTCTGATTGGCAATGGTGATGATTTTGTTGTTGCAAGACACGGGATATTCGTTACCAGTATCGCCCTTCTTTATACTGCAAATCTAAGATTCCAGGCTTATCCGGTGCAAGAGCGTCAACCATTATCTTTGTCCAGCTTATCCCGATGGACCAAAGGACTACTTTCCGTAGGAATCCTCCGGATCGAAGGATACCCCCCCGGGACAATTTTTCTGAATACTTCAAGATGTAGATGAAAGCCATTGCTCTTTTATACGACTGATCTCCCGGTGAATATAGTCAGAGAAAGAACTTGCTGCCGATTTTTTTATTCCTATCTCCTCATGTCACCCTGAGGCCTGTCCTGAGCGGCGGCGAAGGATCGAAGGGCTTGTCCTGGCACCTTCCGACCTCACCCGCTTCCGGCAGCTGCCGGAAGCCCCTTCTCCGTTGAACGGAGAGGGGGTGGCCCTGAGCCTGACGAAGGGCCGGGGGTGAGGTAAAACCGGGGAACTCCTGCCGCCATTAATCCTTGTATCCCCCGCTCTCTCTACTCAAATTCCGACAACTCCTATACCGTACACTTTATTCAAGGGAGCTAGACAATGCCCGATCCTCATTCCAGACTCGTCGCCTTCCTCGCCGAGCTCCGGCGCCGCCGGGTGTTCCGGGTGGCAGTGGTCTATGCCGGGGTGGCGTTCATTATCATCCAGATCATCGATGGCGCCTTTGACTACCTTCCTATCCCCGATTGGGTAGGAACGACCATCATTGTCCTGCTGCTGGTCGGCTTCCCCATCGCCGTTGCCCTGGCCTGGGCCTTTGACCGGTTCCGGACCGAGTACAACCAGGAACGGCCCCATGAAGCCCTGGCAATGCAGACCCCGGCCCAACGCTACCAGCCCTCGCTGCGGCCCTTTCCGGAACGCTTGCAAGAGTTGGAATACGCCCCTGGCTACGTGGTGCGCCGAGTCCGGTCTAACGGAGAAATTAGGTGGCAGAGAGGATTGGTCTACTTGAGCGAGGCGCTGGTGGACCAATGGGTGGGGCTGATCGAAATCGACAACGGTCAATGGCGCGTCGACTTCGGTCCTATCCAACTGGCAATTTACCAGGAACAAGATAAAAAATTCAAATCGATTAGATGTTGAAAAAAGAATCAACCTGTAACCCATGTCCTCGGATCAAAGTGTTACCCATGTTCCAGGTTGCACACACGAAGTGTGGGGGTGAGGTTTCCGGCGTCTCCCCGCAACACTCTCCTGTCATCGCGATCCGCCAGCTGCGCCCTGACATACTCCGCCAGGGCGGTGGTTGTGGGAACCGGCCTGTAAGATGGTCTACTCGCGAGAATACTTGCGGAAAAAGTCCGCTACGGTGGTTTTGCCAGCCCGGCCTTCGGCTACCTCCAGCACCAGCTTTTCGAAAGCTTCCTCGTCAGCGTCGATCTCGATACCGTTAAGTGCCAGGAAGATCAGCGCCGCCACCGCTCCGGTTCGCTTATTCCCATCAACGAAAGGATGGTTCTGAACGAGGTGGAAGAGATAGGCAGCAGCCATCTCGTAAAGGTCGGTGTGCGCGTATTGACCACCGAATCCGGCCGCCGGCATGGCCATCGCGGACTGAAGAAGCCCCACGTCCCGGATACCGGCATCCCCGCCGTACCGCTCGATCTGGTCACGGTGGATTTCCAGTATTTCGCCGAGACTGAGGAAAGTCTGGTTGACGGATCACTCCGCCAGGCGCTTGAGTGCTCTACCGTACTTCCTGTTAGCCGACTGAAGCGCCTTTTCGAATCTCTCGCGGTGAGCGGCGTCGCGGATCGGAGAAACAACCAGAACCTGGCCATCAGTGGAGATGTCCAGGGGTGTATCGGCGTCAATCTTTAAGAGGTCCAGCACGGGCCGGTCAATCACCAGAGCCAGGCTGTTTCCATGTTTCGTCAGGTTCTTGATCATGGTTTCTCACCAAATGGTCTACCAATGTGATAACAATGTATCACCATTTGCATCGTTTGTCAACACCTTCATTGTGTCGGGATGTCAAGTTTACAGACATGGTTTATCCCGATGGAGCAAAGGACTACTTCGGAAGATGCCTCCGGGACAGTTTTTAGGGTTAAGTAAGCCAGTTTGAACCGGCCCGGCAATTTGGCACAGGATACCAGGCCGTTTATCTTCTGTACACCTCACAGGAATCAGGCTGATTAACACGAAGACATTGTTTCCCTGGCGTCGGAAACGTAAGTTCGCCACGCTCAGGTGGACAGTCACTGTTGTTGGAAGTTCCCCTGGGCTGCGTATCGTCATATCCGTAGGCTGGTTCTGCACCTGACTGTCCCCAATGCGAGAGGTGGGGGCTGTGGCGGTATACTGGTAGATGCAGTATCAGTTGCCTCAGGGCGGCTGCCTCGCCTGAACCATTCCTGCGGATAAACGGCTGACACGAACAACCGGGCGCCTTCAAAGTCGAATCGGGGGTCGTCTAAGGGCAGGACTACGGGTTTTGGTCCCGTCAATCGAGGTTCGAATCCTCGCCCCCGAACGATTAATAATGAAACAGGTACGCATGTTACGATGAAACTGTTTGCCGGTCGTTCCAATCCGCAGCTGGCCAGGGAAATGGCCGATGAGCTGGGCATTTCCCTGGGGAAACTGACCATCAAGACGTTCAGTGACGGCGAGATCTGGGTGAAGTTCGAAGAAAACATCCGCAGCGAGGACGTTTTCATCATCCAGTCCACCAACCCACCGGCTGACAACATCATTGAGCTGCTGCTGATGCTGGACGCTGCCCGCCGGGCCTCCGCCGGCAGTGTCACCGCGGTGATACCCTACTACGGCTATGCCCGGCAGGACCGGAAAGACCTGCCGCGGGTGCCCATCTCCGCCCGGCTGTTCCTGGATACCTTTGAGACCGTGGGGGCCAGCCGCATTATCACCATGGACCTGCACTCGCCGCAGATTCAGGGCTTCGTGAATATCCCCTTCGATCACCTTTATTCACGGCTGGTCCTCCTGGAGCGGCTGAAGCAGGAAGGCCTGACATATGAAAACGGAGTGGTGCTCAGCCCCGACATTGGCAGCGCCCGCATGGGACAGGCCTATGCCCGCTATCTGGATGTCGGCTTCGCGCTCATCGACAAGCGGCGCCCTGCCCACAACCGGGCCGAAGTTATGCACCTGGTAGGAGACCTCAAGGAGCGCCATGTGCTAATCATTGATGACATGGTCGATACCGCCGGGACCATTATCAGCGCTGCTGAAAGCGCCAAGGAGAATGGCGCCCGCTCCATAACGGCGATTGCCACACACGCGCTGTTCTCCGGATCCGCCTGCGAGCGCCTCCAGCGGGCCCCCATTGATCATATCATTGTTACCAACACTATTAATGTCCAACCAATGGGACTTGAGAACAAGTTGGAAGTAATTTCAGTAGCCAAAATTTTCGCGGCCTCCATCCAGCGCATTACCGAAGGTCAATCCCTGAGTTCCCTTTTTGAATTGGAGAGTTGAGTCATGTCGACCGAAGCATACAAAATTGAGGTTTCCGGACGAGAGCGATTTGGCAAAGGTGAGATGCGTCGGCTTCGCGCGGAAGGATTCATTCCCGGGATTTATTATGCTCCCGGTCAAAAAGAAGCCATCCCCTTCAAGGTGGATCTCAAGGAGCTGCACATTGCCCTTCATAGTGAAGCCCTGATCTACCACGTAAACGTGGGAGGCAAACGCAGGGACGTACTGATCAAGGAGATCCAGTACCACCCCGTCACCGATGAGATCCTGCATGTGGACTTCCAGGGGGTGCGGATGGATGCGGACGTAGTGGTTCAGGTTCCCATCCACGCTATCGGCCGGCCGGTGGGCGTAAAGGATGAGGAAGGGCATCTGCACCAGGCCCTGCTGGAGATCGAGATACGCTGCCTGGCCAGTAAAATCCCGTCGCACTTCGAAGTCGACATCGCCGACCTACATATCGGAGATGCTATCCGTGCCGGCGATCTGGATGTCGGGGATGTGGAGCTGGTGACCAGTCCGGATGCCATGGTGGTCTCGGTCTCGCGGGCCCGCGGTGCCGCCGAAATGGTCGAGGAGGAGGCCGAAAAGGAAGAATTCGAGTTTGAAGAAGGAGAGGAAGGAGCGGCTGAAGCCGAAACAGAGGAAGGGAAGCCCTCGAAAGATTAAGGCGGCGGCTTGCGGCTTATCATAGGACTGGGCAATCCCGGTTCCCGGTATGCCGGGACCAGGCACAACTTCGGTTACCGGGGGGTGGAGGCCCTGGCGGGCGCACGACATCTAGCCTTTGTCCCGGGCAAGGGCGATTACGTCATGGCTGTCCGGGAATCCGATGATCTGGCACTGGTAAAACCGACCGCTTTCATGAACGAGAGCGGCCTGGCCGTCCGGGAGGCGCTGGCTTTCTTTCAAGCCGCGCCGGAGGATATGCTGGTGGTGTTTGATGATATTGATCTTCCCCTGGGCAGCCTGCGTTTCAGACCCCGGGGTGGTGCAGGAGGACATAAGGGAATGACTTCCATCATTTATCACGTAGGTTCGGAGGATTTCCCCCGTCTGCGGCTGGGGATCGCCACCGATGCGCCCCTGCGCCCCAGCGAAAAGTACGTTCTGGAACCGTTTCGGCCCAGGGATGAGCCCCTGGTGGCACGGGTCCTGGAGCAGGCCGTCAATGGAATTAACTATTATCTCGAGTGGGGTATCGAGCAGACAATGACCCGGTTCAATACAAGTCTAACATAGGTAAATAGAGAAGCAGGAAAGGATCATTACAGTTGAATCAGCTCTTATATCTCATATTGTCCGCCGGGCTGCTGGCCCTGGTATTCGCTTACTGGAAAACCAGATGGATCACCCGGCAGGCTCCCGGCTCCGACAGGATGGTGGAAATCGGTGGGGCGATCCGCGAGGGGGCCATGGCCTTCATCAAAGCGGAGTACCGCGTACTGGCCGTTTTCATTGTAGCGGTAGCTCTGCTACTATTCTTTTTCTATAAAGGGCGCGGTCCCAACCTGGGATTGGTTGGGGTCTCATTCGCCGTGGGGGCCTTATGTTCCGGCCTGGCCGGTTTTATCGGGCTGCGCGTAGCTACCAGGGCCAACCATCGCACCACCCATGCCGCCATTACCAGCCTGAATAACGCCCTTGGAGTGGCTTTCGCTGGTGGGTCCGTAATGGGCCTGAGCGTCGTGGGGCTGGGTGTGCTGGGATTGGTAACACTTTTTTATATTTACGAACCCATGTTCAGTGGTCTGCCCCAAACCATGGAGGTGCTCTCCGGCTTCGCTATGGGGGCCTCGTCCATTGCCCTGTTTGCCCGGGTGAGCGGCGGTATTTACACCAAGGCGGCTGACGTGGGCGCGGACCTGGTCGGTAAGGTTGAGGCGGGTATTCCCGAAGACGATCCCCGTAACCCGGCCGTCATTGCCGACCTCGTAGGCGACAACGTGGGTGACGTGACCGGTATGGGGGCCGACCTGTTCGAGTCCTACGTGGGATCGATCATCGGTGCCATGGTGCTGGGGTCGGTGGCTGTCACCGCTGCCGGTGAGGCAACTCCGCAGCTGGTGGTGATGCCCCTCTTTCTGGCCGGCGCCGGGATTCTGGCGTCCATCATCGGCACCTTTTTTGTACGGGTTCGCGAGGGGGGCAATCCCCAGAACGCCCTGAACCTGGGGATGCTGACGGCTGGTGTGATCACACTGATAGCCGCCTGGTTTATCACCCGCTGGCAGCTCCCCGTGTCGGTGCATGTAGGGGTCAAGGAAATCGCCGCTGCCTCCGTTTTCGTATCGGCGGTAACGGGGCTGGTAGCCGGCATTTTGATAGGCCTGTTCACCGAGTACTTCACCGCTGAAAACCGGGCACCGGCCCGCCGCATCGCCAAGCAATCAGAGACCGGGGCGGGTACCAACATTATCGCCGGTCTCTCCACAGGAATGTTCTCGACGGCAGGCCCCATCGCGGTCCTTGCCACTGCTATTGTTGTAAGCCACGCCGCCAGCGGCCTGTACGGCATTGCCATTGCCGCCCTCGGCATGCTGGCAACCACCGGCATCCAGTTGGCTGTGGACGCCTACGGCCCTATCGCCGATAACGCCGGTGGAATCGCCGAGATGTCCGGTCAGGAGCCGGAAGTTCGCCGGCGAACCGACCGCCTGGATGCCGTGGGCAACACTACCGCCGCCATCGGGAAGGGCTTCGCTATCGGATCGGCGGCCCTGACCGCACTGGCCCTGTTTGCCGCTTATACGCGGGTAGTGGGACTGGAGAGCATCGATGTGAGCCAGCCGACGGTGATGGCCGGTATCCTCCTGGGGGCCATGCTGCCGTTTCTGTTCTCCAGTCTGGCCATGCAGGCCGTAGGAGCCGCCGCCTTTGATATGATTGAAGAAGTACGGCGCCAGTTCCGGGAAGTGACCGGCTTGATGGAAGGCACCGCCCGCCCGGACTATGCCGCCTGCGTGGATATCTCCACAAAGGCGGCTCTACGCAAAATGATTGCGCCGGGTCTCATCGCCGTGCTCACCCCGGTGTTGGTGGGCTTTCTCGCCACGCCGGCCATGTTAGCCGGTGTTCTGACGGGGATAACCTCCTCGGGCGTGCTGCTGGCTATTTTTATGGCCAACGCGGGCGGGGCGTGGGATAACGCCAAGAAGTATATCGAAGGCGGTGCCTTCGGTGGAAAGGGCTCCGATGCTCATAAGGCTGCCGTCACCGGTGACACGGTTGGTGATCCTTTCAAAGACACCGCCGGCCCGTCTCTGAATATTTTAATCAAGCTGACAGCAGTCGTTTCGCTCGTTATTGCACCGCTGATTAAATAATTTCAGGGAGAATGAACGTGAGGTATTACGAAGCGATCTTTATTGTACAACCAAACCTTGAGCAGAACGAACTATACAAGCTTATCGGGGAAACTAAGAATATGCTCGAAAAGCGGGATAGCGAGATTCTCTATGAGGAGGTGATGGGCAAGAGGCGCCTGGCCTATCCCATTCAGAAACAGCGCTTCGGGACGTATGTGCTGCTTCAATTCCGGGGCGATGGAGCCGGCAATGCCCGTCTGAATCAGGACCTGGAGCTCAAGGAAAACATTCTGGCTCACATGATCGTGCGGATCGACGAGGAAGAGGTCCGCGAGGCACGCAGGGAAGTATCCAAGGAGGATCTGAAGGCTCCCGCTGGCAAGGAGCCGGCAGTCAAGGTCGATGATGAGGCGCCAGGGGCTGTGGATGAAGAGCAGGACCAGGCGGAGTCTGACACCGAGCAGGAAGAAGCATCCCCGGATGAGCAAGGCTCGCCTTCAGGAGAGGAGAACCTGGAGCCAGAGACAAAAGAGTGACGTCGTCGATAATGGTGTATCGCTATTAATTGATCGCCGTGTGACTAGAGACGCGAGGAGGGAGATAGACTTATGGACCTTCGAATGCCCGATCTGAACCTGATACTGCTGGCTGGGAATCTGACCAACGATCCCAAGTGCTCCGAGACCAAGAACGGCACCCCGGTGGTCAACTTTTACATGGCCTCTAATAAGCGATTTAAGGATCGCGCCGGCGTCATCAAGGAGGACGTCTGCTTTGTGGGCGTGGTGGCGTGGGATAACCTGGCCATCAGCTGCCGGGACAACCTCCAGAAAGGCAGCAGTGTATTGATCACCGGTGAACTGCAGAGCCGTAAATTGTTTTCAGAGGATGGATTGGGCCGCAACGTGGTTGAAATCAAGGCGAAGAAGATTCAGTTCCTGGATGCCCATCGATTCGTGATGGATTCACTCAATGAGAGCCCGGCGGAAGTACCCAATGAGGAACCCAGACTGGAGAGAGAAATTTAGGTTTCGACTCAATGACCGCCTCACCCCGGATCCCCGCCGGGTCCGGTAGCGTTAGGTAAATTGGAGGAGACTGACATATGGCTTTTATGAGCCGCCGGAAGGTATGCAAGTTCTGCGAGAACCAAATCCGGAGGATTGATTACAAGGACGTCCGGACCCTGCGGCGATTTATCACCGATCAGGGCAAGATCATTCCCCACCGGGTGACGGGTGTCTGCGCCCGGCACCAGCGGCAGCTGACCCGGGCCATCAAGCGGGCCCGGAACATTGCCCTGATTCATTATACCCTGGATGTAACCCAGCCCTGATTGAGCCGGGAAAGGGCATGATGGAAATCATCCTGAGGCAGGACGTTGATTCCCTAGGGCCGGCGGGGCAGGTAGTGCAAGTAAGCCCAGGCTATGCCCGAAACTATCTTTTCCCCAAGCGTCTGGCGATGCCCGCCACCCCCGCTAATCTTAAGAAAGTGGCGGAGGAGTCACGGCATGAAGGAACCCGGGTTGCCCGGGAACGTGCCAGGCTGATCAAGGTGGGGGAGAAGCTCAAGAAGGTCTCTGTGACCACTGCCGTCAAGGTAGGGGAAGACGACAAGGTCTTTGGCTCGATCACCTCGCAAACTATTGCCGACCTTCTTGCCAAGCAGGGATACAAGTTCGACCGGAGAGATATCAACCTGGAAGAACCTCTCAAGGCCTTGGGGCAGTACGATGTGGAAGTGAAGCTGGGCCATGGGGTCTACAGCGCTATAAAGGTGTGGGTGGTACGGGAGTAGTACGCCGGGCCGCTCCGCCGACAGGGCCACCAACCCGCCCCCGCCCGACGCTCTGGCTCTCCGTAACAGTGAATCGTACCGCCATCCCGGGTTCCAGTCCGAGTTCCTGACCGTGTACGCCCAGGTCGTCCTGCCCCTCTCCCGCTACAAATCCTTCACCTACCGGATCCCTGCTGAGTTTGCCTCGGCTGTACGGGCGGGCAGCTTTGTTGTGGTACCCTTCCACCAGCGCAGCGCCACCGGAGTGGTGGTGAGCCTTCACCGGCGCGCGCCTTACCAAGGCAAGATCAAGCCTATCCGGGCTGTCAAGGAGGAACCGGCCGCCCTTCCGCAGGACCTGTGGGCCACCCTTGAATGGGTCAGCCGCTATTATTTCGCGCCCCTGGGACTGGTACTGAAAAATGTCCTCCCGCTGGGCTTCTCCGAACGGGCTTCTGCAGGACAGCGAACCGTGGTTGCCATCACAGCGGCAGGCCGTCAGGCACTATCCCGGTGGTCGGGACACGCCCCGGCGCAAAGGGCTGTGCTGAATTTCCTCGCGGCGCAGTCTGAGGCGGTTCCCGTGTCCGCCCTGGTGGGGCTAACAGCCCATCCCTCCTCCATCTGCCGCCGGCTGGTGGAACGAGGGTGGGTGGTGTTGGAGCAGCGTGAACAGGTGGCCGATCCCTTCCACCGGCTCCCGCCGACACCCGAGAAGGAGGTAACTCTCACCGAAGAGCAGGAGCGGGTCCTGACGGCACTGAGGCAAGCCAGCGCCTCCGGGCGGTTTACCCCGATTCTGCTGCGGGGAGTCACCGGCAGTGGGAAGACGGAGATTTACCTGAAGGCGGCCCGGGAGGTCCTGGCCCAAGGGGGTTCCGTACTGGTGCTGGTCCCTGAAATTGCCCTCACTCCTCAGGTGGCCCGCCGCTTTCGCTCCGCGTTCGGCCCGCAAGTGGCCCTCTGGCACAGCCACCTGTCCCGGAGGGAGCGGGTCTGGACCTGGCAGGAACTGCTGAAGGGGCGTTTTTCGGTAGTAGTGGGAGCACGCAGCGCTCTCTTCACTCCCCTGCCGCGGCTGCGGCTTCTGATCGTCGACGAGGAGCAGGAAGGCAGCTACAAGCAGGAGGATCCAGTGCCCCGCTATCACGCCCGGGATGCGGCCCTCGTGCGTGGCAAACACGCCCGGGCCGTGGTCCTGCTGACCAGCGCCACTCCCAGTGTGGAATCCTATTACAACGGTCTGCTGGAGCGGTTTACCGGCCTGGAGCTTACCCAACGGTTCGGCGGCGCGGTCTACCCACGTGTCCGTCTGGTAGACCTGAAAGCCGAGCGGCAGCGCACGCAGAATTATCAGCTCATCCTTTCGGACCCTCTCGTGGAGGCCATCGAGAAACGCCTGGAACGGAAGGAACAGGTGATTCTTCTGCAGAACCGCCGCGGTTACGCTCCAGTTATCGGCTGCAACGATTGCGGGTACACGATCTCCTGTCCCCACTGCGCCGTCTTATTCACTTACCATAAATCCACCCAATTGCTAAAATGCCATTACTGCGGCACCACCGCCCCGGGCCCTGAAGCCTGCCCCCAATGCGGCAGTCCTCACGTTTACCTGCACGGTGTCGGGACGGAAAAGGTGGAGGAGCTGCTGCGGCAGCTGTTTCCAACGGCCGGTGTGCGGCGCATGGATGCCGATACTACCCGCCGCCGTGGCGCCCACCATCGGATCCTCCAGGAATTCGCCGAGAGGAAAGTTGATATCCTGCTGGGCACACAGATGATCGCCAAGGGGCTGGACTTCGAGAATGTCACCCTGGTGGGTGTGGTGAACGGGGATACGGCCCTTTTCTTCCCTGACTTTCGTGCGGGGGAACGAACCTTCCAGCTGGTTTACCAGGTCTGCGGGCGCGCAGGGCGGCGCCGGGAGAAATTGGGCGAGGCTATCATCCAGACCAATCACCCCGAAGACATCGCCATCAAGGCGGCGGCCCGACTCGATGCCCACCGATTCTACAACCAGGTATTGGCTGAACGGCGGGAACTGCTCTATCCTCCCTTCTCCCGCCTGATCCGCCTGCTACTCCAAGGAAAGGATCAGGAAAAGGTCTGGAGCCGGGCGCGGGAACTGCGTTCCCGATTGACGCCGCTGCAGAAGGGGATGACCCTGCTTGGGCCGGCCTCAGCGCCATACGAGCGCCTACGGGGCCTGTGGCGGGTACACCTGTTGCTGAAGTCCAGCCGTGAGGCGGACCCTGGGGGTCAGCGACTGCACCGTTTCGCTGCAAGCCGCATCCCCCGCACCTGGCTGGAACGCAGCTATAAGGGCGCGCGTCTGAAAATCGACGTCGATCCGGTATCCCTTCTATGATGTGCTTCCCTGCCAGACTGGCCGCCGGTATTCTACTCGCCGGGGGAGTGGTTGCTGCGGCTGAGCCCCAGCAGCCGAGCCCCTCTGGGCAGGATTCACTCGTCCTTTCCGGGTCTTATCCCAGTCCTTTAGGGGAGTTCACGCTCTACCTTCCAGTGGAATATGCAAAAGAAGTGGAGATATACCTTCGGGAGGTAACCACGGATTTGGCCCTGGCTCTTATCAGCCGGTTTGGCCCGGTGGAGTTAGCCCCGTTCGAGCTAGCGGTTGTGAATTCCCGGGAGCAGCTGGATGCGTGGACCGGGCATGAACTGCCTCGCTGGATTCACGCCGTCGCCCTGGAGCACCCCCCCAGGGTAGTCGTGCTGGGGCCTGCCACCGATGTATCAGACCCTTCCAGCCACCGTTTCGAACAGGCCCTCCTTCACGAGTTCACCCACGTCTACCTCTATCGCGTCTATCCTGGTCCTGAAGGGGGTCCCTTGCCCGGATGGTTCCACGAAGGGTTGGCGGTTTACATCAGCAGCGCCCTGGACCGGGGCATGCACCGGGCCCTGATCCGGGGGCGGCTCACCAATCAGTTTTACACCCTGGAGCAGCTGGACCGGATTTACCATACCTCATCCATACTCAGCGAGCTGGCCTATGCCCAATCGGTGGTCGCCGTCCAGAGTATGGAAGCTTTCTACGGCGAGGGAGTGTTCCATTCCCTCTTTGACGAGATTCGCCGGGGGTGGTCCTTCATGCCCGCCTTCGCCCTGGCCGCCGGTGAAACCCTGGAGCAGTTTCAGGCACGTTACGAGGCGGAGCTGCACCGGCGCTACAACCTCCTGATAGTGATGGCCGATCCCAGCATTCTGTTTATCCTGTTGCCCCTTCTGGTTCTGGTGGCCTACTTTATCCGCGTCTGGCGCAACCGGGTTATCACCGCCCGGTGGGCCGCCGAAAGTGCCGGCAGCGGAAATGACCCTGAAAAAAGTGTTGAGCTCGCTGATGATAATGACCGGGCGGATGATGAGTGGTAGGTGGTGAGCGTTCACCATAATGATATCTGGCGGCTGGGCCGTTCTTTCCTGGTATCGCTGACGGCTGGTTTGTGGCTGACAACGCACCTGGGGGCCCAGACCAGCTTCGATTGGCTGAACGACGCCGTCCATCCGCGGGGCATGGCCCTGGCCCACGCTACGGTGGCGGCAGCAGACCCGGCGGAAGCCCTGAGCCTGAATCCCGCTGGCCTCCGGTGGCCGTCCCCCGCTTCAGGTCCGACACGCGCTTTCCTGTTGAGCTTCTGTCGCTATCCGGCCGGAATCAGCCAGCTGATGAGCCAGATCATCCTGCCGGTCCCGCAGGGACTCCGTGGAGCTGGCGGGCAAGTCGTGGGGATTGAAATCCGCCGTTTTAGCTACGGTACCTTTCACGGCTACGACGATGACCGCCAAAGACAGGATGACTATACCGCCGCGGACATCCTGGTGCGGGGTGGGATGATGCGGCGTGCGGGAAGGCACCTGGCCGTGGGTGTCGCCGCTGGGGTTCTATCCAGCCGCCTCGGAGAGGCTACTGCCGTAGCTATTCTGTGGTCACTCGGGGTACAACTGGATGTAGCCCCGCTGGATGCCCGCCTGGGTGCCGTCATCCAGAACCAGGGACGGTTCACAACACCGTTCGGGAGCACCCGGCCCGACGATCTTCCCGCCACCTGGCTGGTAGGGCTGGCCAAGTCGCTGGCCCACCTGCCCCTCACCGTCTACCTCTCCGCCGGCAAGAATGTGGCCACCGGCCAACCCCTCTTGCGACTGGGGGGTGAGTTTCGACTGCCCAAGCGCCTGGCCCTGCGCTTGGGGGTGGATCAGGGGAAAATGGACTACCGCCGGGGCAGTCCCTACGCCGACCTGTTCTCGGGATTCTCCCTGGGGTTAGGCACGCAGACGGAAGGACCGGACGCTGCGCCTGGAGGGGACTTGAAGCGACCCAGCGGCTTCACCCTGGACGGCGCGGTCAAATTTCTAGGCCCTCTGGGATTCAGCTCCTCAATTGCCCTGGGCCTGAGGTTTTAATCCAGCATTTTTCACCTGAAGGCAGCAGGGACACTCCGTGAAGTGGCTCGCCCGTTCACTTTTATCATCCGGGAGCGCACCTCGGGAGCCCTGCTGTTCATGGGCAAGATCGTTGAGCCGGTGTGGGACGAAGGGTAGGGATTTGAAACATCGCCGCAATCAGGCTACAGCTCCTGGGTGATGGCAATGAGAAAACCTCTCGGTTTTCTACTCATCAGCTTCCTGCTCATCAGTAATTGCGACCGGTACGAGTGCCCGAAGTCGGTCGAAGCGGATTTCTCCCTGCAGTTCGATTTAGTGGGAGGTTTGGGAGGTGTGCACCAAAGGCTAGTGGTATACGAAGATGGCAAGATAGAAACCATCGAAAGGGCCTACTTGCCTTATGGGAGCGGGCCTTCCCTGGAACTGATGGTGTACGATTCCCTCACTATCGCTGAAAAAGCTGCCTGGGCCGGTCGCTTGAATGAAGTGGGACTCTTCTGCCTTGACGACCGTTACCATCCTGCCGAGGGGATCGCAGACGGTTTTTTATATGAATTAAGCGTCACCTCAGGTGGAAACGCGAAGACGATAACGGCATCCGATTGGGCACCTCCGGACCAGCCAGCGTATTTTAAAGACCTCCACGGGCTATTCTGGGAGCTGCACTACGAGCTATACGTTCCTGTCAGGGATTCGGCTAATGTGGGTACCTTATTTATTTGGCAGAAATATGTGGTCAAGCCCTGGCCCTTTACCGAACAGGCCCCCCTGACGGACAATGTTTATACGGAGTATTTCTTCTCTGAGATCGACTCGACGGGAGAAATAGCGCGTTATCTAAACGATCTCTATTACCCTGATGGTGACTACAATAAAGATATTCACTATCTGCATCTTGAAGGTGATTACCTCTATCGATTTACTATGATTGACAGCGGGTTCAAGGTTAATTCAGCCCATCCTGTTCAATATTGGCCCCAAGAGCTGAACATACATCTCAGTGATATCACTGACGAAGGTGTTGTTGTTCGTGATGAGGTCTTCAGGCAGGTTGCGGCCCTTTTTATTGAGCCGCTGTATGTCAACTCGATCTTTGTGGAGGTTCTTACTACGGAAGAAGTATCAGCATATCATTTGAGACTTTTAAATGGAGTGGCCGTAGACTAGCCGCTGAGACAGCAGTGATAATGTATGTATCTTATTCCTTTAGTAGTTTTAACATGCGGATGGACCGCCCCTTCGTCTTCGTCATCCGGGAGCGCACCTCCGGCACCCTGCTGTTCATGGGCAAGATCGTGGAGCCGGTGTGGGAGGGGTGATTATGGGAATTAAAGCAATTCTTCATCTTCTGCTGTTCGTAGCGATGCTTGTCAGTTCCTGCAATGGTCCTGTAGAACCTGATTATGACGCGGATGAGGACAGTGAACCATCAAAAGATTTTGACATTCAAGATTTGTATCAAAGTTGGACTCACTCCTGGGAAGAAGAGCAAGGGACTGATACGATTCGAATATATCGTCCCAGCAATTTCAAAGATTTTCCTGCTTCCTGGTTCAGGATGAAATATGTTTTTTATGAAAATGGCGACTGCGAATGGCTGTATTTGCATCCGGCTGATGCTCATTATATGAAGCCTGGAAAGTGGGAAATTAGTCGCAAAGATAACAAAGTAATTCTTATATATGACACTGCTGATAACTTAATGGAACCATTATCATTTAGAATTATCGAGCTTAAAAAAGACATATTACGAATTGTTCCTGCTTATCCTTAAATCGAAGGGGATTTATACTAAAATATCGGGCGTGATTGGCAATGAAGCCTGCCGAACATATTTCTTGGAAGCGTTTCATAGGTGATTTGATGTCAGACATGCTGGAGTGGGAGTTAGTGGAAGCGAGTTAATTCAGGCTGAGTCCAGGTTGTGTTCGGCACCTTCGACCATGTTAACAAGCACCACACGGCAGTCAGGGAATCGTTGACCAAGGCTATTGATATTTAGCGGGCTGTCAAGCACTCCCACCACCGCGCTCCCGCTCCCTGACAGGCCAGCGTACACCGCTCCTGCTTCCAGCAGTCCCTTTTTGATCTCCGCCAGCTGCCCGTAGCGGGGAAAGACCACTTCCTCGAAGTCGTTTGTAAAATCCTCCCAGGGGATGGGTTCCCGGGTGATCAGCTTGTCGAAGGCCGGTGGTAGCGGGAAGCTCCGCCTTGAAGCGAACTGATGGTAGGCCCAGGCCGTATCGATCCCGAAAGGCGGGATAACCAGGACGACGGCACAGGGCAGCTCTCGTTCCAGGGGCGTGAGCGCCTCGCCGATGCCTTCCCCCAGCTGCAGGCCCCCGCGGATAAAAAAGGGCACGTCGGCGCCCAGCCGCAGCGCCAGCCGCTCCAGCTCCATAGCCGACAATCCCACCTGCCACCTCCGGTTCAGCCCCCGCAAGACCGCCGCCGCATCGCTGGAGCCGCCTCCCAGACCGGCCCCCACCGGGATGCACTTGTCCAGCCGGATATGGACCCCTTGTCCGGCGCCGACCCTGGCCTCGAACAGCCGGGCGGCCTGGATACACAGGTTCTGATCGCCGGCAGGTACGGCATCAGCGGCTGCTCCAACCACCTCCAGGGAAACCGGACCTGAAGGCTGGTCGGTCAAGGTAACTTCATCACCGAAGTCGATCTCCTGGAAGAGGGTATGGACAAAGTGATAGCTATCCTCCCGCCGTCCGACGATGCGCAGTCCGAGGTTGATCTTGGCGTTGGCGGTAAGGGTAAGCGGCACGGGCGCGGGCTCAGGCGGAGGCCAGGGCCGCCCTGATCCGCTCGCGGCATTTATCCAGGCCGAAGGTCTCCACGATGGTCACCATATCCGGCCCAACCACCCGTCCGGCGATAGCGGCGCGGATGGGATGCCACAGCTCGCGGCCCTTCAGGCCGAAGTCTTCGCCGATTTCCTTCACCGATGACATAAACCATTCGCCGGAGAATCCGGTAGCTTCTTCCAGCCTGGACAGCAGCATTGAGAGGATACCCGCGGCTTCCACGCCGGTGAGGGCCTCCTTGGCGGCCTCATCATACACCACCGGGTCTTCAAAGAAGAAAGCCAGCTG
>CAZULW010000012.1:0-52039 GCA_964621455.1 uncultured bacterium | reverse complement strand
CAAGCCTCGAACGGGAGGTGCATTTCAGGCACCGGGATAGAGCCAGGAAAGCGATCAGTAAGGTTCGAAGAAAAGGCGAGCGCTAGTTGGCAAGTCAGACACCTGTAACGAGCCTACCTTTATGATCTCGTTCCGTGTAAATTGCGCCCAACTGTCGAGATGGGAGAAAGCGTGCACGTTCTGGAAGT
This sequence comes from uncultured bacterium, assembly GCA_964621455.1. GTDB lineage: Bacteria > Fidelibacterota > Marinisomatia > SCGC-AAA003-L08 > TS1B11. The sequence continues at coordinate 51,851 of CAZULW010000012.1, read as the reverse complement.
AGCCACCCGGGCCCACCTGCGCCGGTTCATAGACTTTCCGTACCGTCTCTACCGGGGACATGCCTGCTGGGTGCCGCCCCTGCGCGTTGACGTTAAAGCCCAGCTGTCGCCCGGCAAGCACCCCTTCTACCGCCACGCCTCCCATGCCTTCTTCCTGGCCACGCATAACGGGCGCGACGTGGGCCGCATGGCCGTCTTCCACAACCGCAGGCACATCCAGGTTTACCAGGTCAACGTGGGTATGTTCGGTTACCTGGATGTGGCGGATGACGTGGAGGTAACCGCGGCCCTCATGGACGCCGCTTATGGCTGGCTTGAGCAGTTTGGCGCCACCAGTATCCAGGGGCCATATAATCCCGATATCAACGGCTCCATCGGCGTTCTCATGGGTACATATGATTCGCCCCCGATGATTCTCATGCCCTACAATTTTCCCTATTACCCGGCTCACCTGGAACAGCTGGGCTTCAGTAAGGTCAAGGATATGTGGGCCTATGAAATGTACGCTGCCACTGGCACCCCCCAGCGACTCGTCAACCTTGTGGAGAAAATGGAAGACAGGGGACGCTATACCATCCGGAAGGTCAATATGAAGCGCTTCTGGGACGAGGTGGAGCTGATTAAGGAAATTTACAACCAGGCCTGGGCCGAGAACTGGGGCGCCCTGTGGATGGACGAGGAGGAGAGCACCCACCTTGCCAAAGACCTCAGGCTGATTATTGATCCCGACCTTGTGTACTTCGCCGAGGTAGAAGGCCAGGTGGTGGGCTTCTCCATCGCCCTGCCCAATATCAACGAGGCCCTGGCCCGCCTGCCTGATGGGCGCCTTTTCCCTCTGGGGCTGTTCAAACTCCTGTGGTACAAGCGACGCATCAAGTCACTGCGGGTCCTCATTTTTGGTGTCCTGCGGCCTTACCGGGGGTTGGGCATTGACGCCGCTCTTTATCTGCGGACCTTTACCGATGGGGTAGCCAAAGGCTACCAGACGGGCGAGGCGTCCTGGGTTCTGGAGGACAACGCACCCATGAACAACGCCATGCTGAAGTTGGGCGGCAGGAAAACCAAGACCTATCGCATTTACGGCCGGTCCATCACAGCGGGCGAAAGCGATTAGTTGCCAGGGAATATCACCTCCCTTGATTGCACCCGGCACCGGCAATTCTCACCTATGCACATCTTCCTGACAGGCGCATCGGGTTTTGCCGGCAAGAACCTGGTTCCCTATCTGCTGGACCGGGAGTGCCGGCTGACGTGCCTGCTGCGGGTTCCTGAACGGCTGCCGGAGGAGCTGCGGTCCAGGGTTACCGTGGTGGTTGGCGATTTGACCCACCTGGGTCCGGAGGTGTTGCCGGCCCTGGCCACTGCCGATGCTGTCGTCCACCTGGCCGGGCAGCTGTGGGGCCGCACCTACGAGGAGTTCGGCCGGGTCAACCGGCGGGGGACGGAGACCCTCGTCGAGGCCATCGCGCAGGCCGACGCCCCCCTGAGGCGGTTCGTGCTCCTGAGCTCCCTCGCAGCAGCAGGGCCGGCCCGCATCGGGCAGCCCCTGACCGAAGCATCCCCCGCGGCTCCAATTTCATGGTACGGCCAGACCAAGCTGGCAGGGGAACGGGCCCTGGCAGGGGCTGCTTTTCCCTGGACTGTGATCCGGGCTCCGGCGGCGTACGGACCCCACGACCCGGCCACGCTGGTCTTTTTCCGGCTGGCGGCCCACCACATCCACCCCCTAATCAGGTGGGGTCGGCCGGAACATTCCATCATCCACGTCGAGGATGTTTGCCAGGCCATCTGGCTGGCGCTGACCCGTGAGACGAGGACGCATTCCACCTACTTCGTTAACGATGGCCAACCGGTTCACCGGCTGCGAGACGTCATGGCGCTGGTAGCAAAAGCCAGCGGCAATTGGACTGTCCCCGTGCCTGTTCCGGGTGGACTGGTGTGGGTGGCGGAGGGTGTGCTGGTCCTGGGGCAGCGGATCGGACTGGTGCCCCCGCGAATTACGCCTGACAAACTGCGAGAACTGCGCCAGCGGGCATGGACCTGTGACGCGAGTCTGATCACCGCCAACCTGGGATTTAAGGCCACGGTGCCCCTCGCTCAGGGGATCTCCGAAACGGCCGCCTGGTATCGGGCCAACGGCTGGCTATGAAACCGGTGCGCTATCACTTCGACCGGCTTATCCTGTGGTACCTGGGTGGGATGTTCGCCATCACTTTCGTGGGGTCCTATTTTGGCCTGATCTACCTGCTTACCGCCCTGGCGCATCTAATCATGATATTCATGGTCTTGCGCATCACGGGCATTTCGTCCCGGTCCGGGCCACGGGTATGGCTGCGCTGGCTCTATCCCCTCCTGCTTTTGCTGCCCCTGCACTACGAAATAGAACTGGTAGGCACCCTGTTTCATGGTGGGGCGGTATATGATGACCTGGTGAAAGTCTGGGACCGCTGGTTGTTCAGGGGGCACCCCCACCAGTACCTGGCGGATAAGCTGCCCGGTCCCTGGTGGCGCGAGTTTTTCCACCTCATGTACATCACCTATGGTTTCATCGCCATTGGCGGATTCTTATATGCCTGGCAGCGGGGACGAGAATTCGGGGTCCGGGGCGGGATGAAGGTCTCGCCTGATTTCCCCAGATACGCCTTTGTGTTCCTGGGTACGTTTCTTACTTACATGCTGATCTTTATCCTGTTCCCGGTAGTAGGTCCCCTGGACGACCGGTTCCTCCGGTTCCACGGCCACGGTCTGCTGGGGCCGTTAATCGACCTGATGTACGCAGTAGGCGACAGCGACGGTGGGGCCTTGCCCAGCTCCCACGTTGGTGAGGCCGTAGTGGTCTATCTGCTTCTGCGCCCCCGGTCTCCCGCCCTGCGCGCCGTTTGGATTGCCGTGATCACGGGCCTGACCGTCTCAACGGTCTATGGCTCTTTCCATTACGGCATCGACGCCGTAGCGGGACTACTTACCGGCCCGCTGTTCTATTTCTTCTGGAGCTGGTTCTACCGACGGTTGAGCAGGGAGCCTGCCGCCGGTGGCGCGCCCATTCGGCTCTGCTCAGGGCAGGCTCTTCGGGATCACGATTGCACCTGAAACACCCCACGGAAGCCCCTCAAAAACCCCACGATAGCCCCTCAAAAGCCCCTCAAAAGGATAGCTAAAACCTATCAAAAGGGTCACCCTCACCGACGGGGGAGATGAGCCCAGGGGGGTTTTAAGAAATAACCGCCAAGGCGCCAAGGGCGCAAAGACAGGAAACGGGAACCGGAATTGTTTCTCGATTTTCAAAGAGCGGGGGGAATATAGGGATTTTTGGGGGGGCTGTCGTTCGCGGGGTGCGCGAGATTCTTGAGGCTTGAGGCTTGAGGCTTGAGGCTAGGGGCTTGAGGCTTGAGGCTTGAGGCTTGAGGCTAGGGGCTTGAGACTTGGGGTAGTGGCAGGCCTCGGTGTCCTCGCTGCGCTACGGACAGGTAGCCCTCGGGCCATAGCCCTACAGGCGAGGCCTAGCCTCGACGTAGCCCTCTGGCCGTAGCCAACGGGCGAGGCCGTCTACGGCGAGTCCGGCGAGCATGGCAGCTTGCCTGGCGTAGTTCGCCATCCGGCGAACGAAGACAGGTTGGCAGGGAAAAGAGAGGGAACCGCCGGGAGCAAAAGGGGAAGCAAGGACCGGCGCAAAATTAAACAAAATCCCTACAGAATTTAATTTTTTTAGGGGTATTCCCAGACGAGAGCACTGTTGAGGTGGTGTTGAGTTTTCCGGCGGGTACGATGGGCGACGGTGCAGAATGTCCCGGAGGAACCCCCTCTGGGCCCACGAAGTAGGAACCAGGGGCCCTTACGGGCAGCGTCCTCGGGGCGATAGCCTCGGCGTAGCCCTCTGGCCGTAGCCAACGGGCGAGGCCGCCTACGGCGAGCCTGGCGACAGCATCATCATAGCGCCGGAATATAAGTCAGCAGTGGCGGGTTGTCGTTCGCCTGGTGCGCGAAAGAATGGAAAAACCACAGAGAGCACAGAGAGCACAGAGAGCACGGAGAGCACGGAGAGAAGAGAACAGCGAAGAGGGAAGAGAGAAACCCGTCAAGGCCGGGCCGAAGGGCCGCAAAGACGCAAAGGGCGCAAAGGAATCTTAGCCACGAATTAACACGAATTAGCACGAAACCGGGCCTGCCGAAGAGCTAGGGGCTTGGGACTTGGGGCCAATATGATGGAAGTAGCAGAGGCAGTAGGCAGGCGCCCGTCAGGAGGCCGGGCAAGCTGCCGGACAAGGCCGTGGTCAGTTGTCAGTTGTCCGTCGTCCGTTGTTTGTGGATGGGCGCAGGGGCAACGGCTTAGACCCCGCCGCTGGCCCCGCCGATGGCGGGGTTCAATAACCGCGGCGTCAACCTTATCCCTTTACTAAGAAAAATGCTCAAACAACCCTTTCCAAGTTCCAATTAGTGCAACTTTCATGGGGTATTACCTTAAACAATACTGGTCTCAGGGCACACCGGACCTATTTCAACAGCAGGAGATTTTTTCAAAGATGCTTACAATTAGCCGCCCAATACATTGAGTTCATTCAACCCCTCCTTCGAATTCAATTTTGACATGAAATACCTGGCGATCTGTTTGTGATATTTCATTGTCTCGCTAAGGAATAAAGCGGTCTTCCTTTTTTCATGGTTGGGAGACAGGAAGGTCACCTTTCCGTTCACCAGAAAATCCTTGTATTGCTCCGGGTCAATATCCTCTCCAGCAATCTCGTTTGCATAATCCGCGGTGAGCTGATGTCCAGCCATGGCCACTATGTACTCCTCCAGCGGGAAACTCAAAACATTGGAGTCATCCTGAAGTTCATTCACAAATCCGTGGGTAATTTCGTGCAAGATCCTTTCGAAGGATCTCAGGATCGAGCCCTGGCTATCGTTCATGCCCTCAAGACTCCCGGCAAGTAGGGGATGAACCAGGCAGGTCTTGAGAACATTGGAATAAAGACAGTCCTTCACCTCAGAGATATTCGAAAAATAATGTATAGTGTTTCCCTTTTTTTGGGTGTGTTCCACCAGCTTATTCTTGAATTCAGCCTCGTCAGCTGCCCAGAAAATGTTCGGTTTGTAACTGGTGTTATAGCCCCGCTGTATTATACTGGTTATTTTCTTCACCAGCTTTTGCCTAGCAACGACCTCCGGCCGCTCCGCGACTACTTCCGAAGGGAAGAGGGAGAGGCAGAAGGACGCTCCCTCTCCCAGTCTCAGTCTGGGATGATAGGGAGGATTCCGGACTATTTCCTTGAGACCCGTTATCATTCTATAACACTTGGCCCTAATCTTTCGAATATCTCCCAATATCTTCTTGCGTATGCTGATGGTAGATAGGTTAATGGCATGATACTTTACGATCAGCAGCGGGTGTTCCAGACCCTCGGCTAACAGATTGACCACTCCAGTCAGGCTCGCACCAGAGAGCGCTACACCTGGCATCTGCTCCATTAAGCGGGGCGCCAACCGATTCAGATCGTAGCAAGTATAATAGAAGACCATCTCAGGTACCTATTCACATTGAGGAAATGGTCATCGAATACTTGTTCGATCTAAGTTTTTGACGATGTTGGTCTGTCTCATCGAATCCTATTACTTATTTACTCTGCTCATGTTCCATTTCAATTCTGCTAATCCTTTCCCATCCATGCCCTCGTCTATAGCAGGAGACCGAGGCTGTCGGCCACTCAAGGAGAACACCAGCCGAAGTCGGGTCCGTTCAGCACAGGTTCAACTCACTCACTATTAAGATGGGCTGGAAGCGCCAGCATCCGGAATCCTTGCTTCTCCTGCGAGCGATCCGGAAAAACCCCAGGCTAGCGCTTGACAGGTCAGGTTTGTCAGAACCAAGCATGCTGACGCTGACAAACAACCGATAGATTCAAGGATGCGGGACGATATTCAGGATGGTTATTTCGCCCCGCCCGGGACCGTAACACCAGAACACCCGATAAGCGCCTGGCTGCCGGTGTTGGGCATATGACTCGAATACCGGTTCTTTGCCAGGACCGCTCAAGGAGCGGTAAGGATGGCTGTTCAGACCTGGGTGTCGCGGATTTTCGGCCAGGAAGCGCAGCGTTTTTACGACCGCTTTATACTCTGTCTCGTTCGATTTACTATCCCTTAGACCTTTCAGCTGCTGCTCACTGGTCTCAGTGAATAGTAAAACAAACGCCATTGGCCGATCTCCGTTATCAGACCAATGCTGCTATTGAGAACCAAGGAAACTATCGAGATCATCAACCCTTTTTAGCCTGCCTTCGCGGACGTCTTCCAGTGCTTTTTTAAAGCTCTCCCGGATCTCCCGGTCTTTCCAGATCCACATCTCATTCACCGGGATATGAGCCATTGGGGCCAGCAGCAGTAATCCGTCTTCACTGATATACACCTTAAAGCTTTCGAATGAGCCCAGTTTTCCCAGAATTTCAAATACCCTTCTACCCAGATTAATCCTATGCTTCTTATCAAAGGGTCTTGAGTCAACGAACTCGAACCGCTGTCCTGATAATTCGACGCTATCTGAAGCATCGGTCCCGGGTTGTACCGCGCTCATTTGCTTTCCTCCTTCTGTCATGCCGTGACGCGAAATTAATCTGAGTGAGTTGTATTGGCAAGGAAAAGTGGGAATATCCCACAATTCTACTTTCCCACGTGGCGAGTTATGAGGCGGCCATAAGCCCGCCTGCGGCTGACGGCTGAGTCTGGGCTTCGGTCTTACAGTGCGATTTTAATAAGCGGGTGCCTTAACTTTCAAAACGGTCTGAGCCGCGGTAGCAGGTCACCCGAAATAAGCAGCTAGAGAGGAAACGATATGCCTCACCGACATACTCCCAGGAAACCCCATGTTCATCGGGACGACCTTACCGGCGAGCACTCGTTCGGCGATGCGGGACAGCTGCTGCTGGCCGTTCTGTTCGCGGCCGTGTGGGTAGCCGACGTTTTCTTCTATAAATACACTACCTTCCTCAACCAGTATGTGTCACTCTGGATCAGAGTGCCCCCGGGAATAATATTGCTGGTCCTGTCGGGTTATATGGCGAGAGCGGGCCTGTCTATCGTGTTTGGTGAGGAGCGAGAGAATCCCGGCGTGATAAAGAAGGGTGTATTCAAGGTCGTTCGCCATCCAGTATACCTGGGCGAAATTCTACTCTACCTTGGCCTCCTGATGCTCAACATATCGCTTGCCGCCGCGGGCGTATGGATTGCTGCAATCGGATTTCTACACTACATCTCGCGCTACGAAGAAAAGCTGCTGATCGCGCGCTTTGGTGAGGAGTACGAGCGGTACAGGCGGGAAGTACCGATGTGGTTCCCGCGGCTCAGGAAACGGCCAAACTTATGAGGCCATCCCTCCCTTGTCAGGACTTCAGGGGGTGATACACCCGCAGGTCCACGCCATCCGGCGCGGGCAGCACCACCGCCGCTCCGCGAGCCGGGGCCAGCATCTCAAAATCGGCAGGCCGCTCCCGCTACGTTTCGTTACGCAGGACAGGTCACCCGAATATCATATACAGGCCAGCCAGTATTACCAAAGCGCCGCATATTCTCCTGAGATAGGTTGCCATCCTGGATGACTCTGTCCAGTTTAAATATTGTTGCACTCTAGTAGTGAATGTGCCCGCTGCAACAATCACCGCACAGTGACCGACTCCGAAAGCAGCCAGCAGAAATGTAGCTTTGGATATACTCGTCGAGGCGAATTGAAATATGACGGCAAGTAACGGAGCCAGGTAGGCGAAAGTACATGGTCCCAAGCCTATGCCAAATAGAAACCCCAGTATCAGCGCCGCAATCATTCCCTCGTGCTTTGTGGACCGTAAACTGAAACCACTCCAGGGAAGACGAAGAATATCCAGGAGATAAAGGCCAACGGCGATAAATATTGCTGCTACGATATAATTGCCAATGGTGCCAATATCTCCAAGTAGACGTCCAATTGCGGCAGTAACAAGGCCTATTAGCGCGATTGTGACTAAGATCCCTGCGGCAAATATCAGCGATAACTTGAAGCTTCTCCCAACGGTGACGTGTCCCTGGGTATTAATAAAGCCGATAATGAGTGGTATACTGGAGAGATGACAGGGGCTGAGAAGGATGCTCAACAGGCCCCAGGTGAAAGCGGCAAGCAAAGCAAGGCCCAGGCTTCCTTGTAAAGCCTCGCTCAGAGCAGTGAAGATTTCTACTACCACGGCAATCGACTACTGGGTCGGAACCGGTTTTAGTCCTTTTGCTTCCAGGAACTGGACAATTTCCTGCTCCGGGAAAAACCCTTCATGCCGCATAAGCTCAGTTCCGGTACTGTCCAGGAACACCTGGGTGGGGATTAACCTGATCCCGTATTGAGTGGCATACTGCCTTTGCTCCGGTGTCCAGACATCATAGAAGATGATGTCTATCCGGTCGCCGTACCTTTCTTCTATGGCCCTCATGACAGGCTGCATGGCCCGGCATGGAATACAGTTCACAGAACCCAACTCAATAAACGTGATCTTTGCTGCTGATTTACCGGCTTCCTGCTTATCCTGGACAATTTTTCCCTGGGCATCGGCCTCACAGCCATTTACCAATATCAAGGCCAAGAAAAGATAGAATGCCGTCGTTTTTTTCCTCATGATTTTCTCTCCCCTAGCCATTTAAGGACTTCTTCTTCTTTTGGGATTATTCCGGCGCTCTTGACTTCGTCATCTACCATGAGACCGGGAGTCATCATGATGCCGGATCGAATCATTTCCTCGATGTCCGTCACCTTTATTACCTCTACGTCAAGATTGTACTTTTGTGCTACGCTCCTGACTCTGGCTTCCAACGCGTCACATCTGGGGCAGCCTATACCGAGTATTTTGACCGTTATCATTTATTCCCCACTCGTCGAAAGAAAGGCTAGTGAATTGGTGATAGTATCATTTACGGTCACTTGTTTCATGTCCCGGGCGACCATCATAGCTTCCACGATGCTGATAAATAACCTGGTCATCAATTCCACCGTGAAGGGCTCACTGGAAATACCTTTTTTTAAATGCCAGCGCCACGTTCACCAGGCTGATAAGCACCGGCACCTCCACCAATGGCCCGATAACCGCGGCAAAGGCGGCACCGTGCTGGATCCCGAAGGTTGCCACCGCAACCGCAATGGCCAGTTCGAAGTTGTTCGAGGCGGCGGTGAAAGACAATGCAGTTGCCTGTGGATAATTAGCGCCCACCTTCTTGCTCATGAAAAAGGAGATTAAAAACATGACAGGGAAGTAGATGAGCAGGGGCAAAGCCACTCGCAGAACGTCCATAGGAAGCTGGACAATGTACTCACCCTTAAGGGAAAACATGACCACGATGGTAAATAACAGGGCGACCAGGGTGATCGGGCTGATCAGCGGGACAAATTTCTCATGGTACCACTTTTTGCCCCTGATCCGGATCAGCGAGAAGCGGGTGAGGACACCAGCGATGAACGGAATGCCAAGGTAGATGAATACGCTTTGCGCGATCTCACCAATGGTAATATCCACTACCACACCCTCAAGCCCGAGCCAGGGAAGTAAAATAGTCAGAAAAAGGTAGGCGTACACCGAGAAGAACAGCACCTGGAAGATGGCATTAAAGGCCACCAGTCCGGCAGCGTATTCGGAGTCTCCATCTGCCAGGTCATTCCAGACTATGACCATAGCTATGCAGCGAGCGAGCCCAATCAGGATCACCCCCACCATGTATTCGGGCCGGTTGGAGAGGAACAGTACGGCTAGAGCGAACATCAGGATCGGACCCACGATCCAGTTCTGTACTAGTGAGAGACCGAGCACCCTGAAATTCCGAAAGACCCCGCCAAGTTCCTCATAACGCACCTTGGCCAGTGGGGGGTACATCATCAGGATCAGGCCGATAGCAATGGGGATATTGGTTGTACCATAATTGAACCTATCCCAGAATGCTGCAATCCCGGGCAGTAAATACCCGGAGAGCACGCCAATAAACATCGCGATGAATATCCAGAGGGTTAGATACCGGTCAAGAAATGAGAGTTTCTTCGATACGCCTGGCATCGGTACCTCGCTTGATTATGCTTTTGTTATCCGGTTACTGGGCAGCTTCGAGAATCCACTGCTCGATGGAACTCTTTGGCGGCACCCGACCGCTGCTCACCACCTTTCCATTAATCACCAGCCCAGGTGTCATCATCACCCCCAGGGCGTGAATCTGGTCCAGGTCGGTTATGGGTGCGACCGCCGCCTCAATATCGTGTTCGCCTACGACTTCCTGGCACATGGCTTCCAGCTTGTGGCAATTATGACAACCCGGACCTAAGACAAGGATACTCAGCATGATCATTCCTCCTTAGTTTGCAGATATTGACGATTGAACTGCTCAAAATGGCCTTTGATCTCATCCCTCACTTTCCGGAATACCGCTAGAATTTCCTCCTCAGTTCCCGTGGCCTGAGCCGGATCTTCGAATCCGATGTGCAGTCTTTTCTTTACGTTTCCCGTGAAAACCGGGCACGTCTCCCGGGCGTGGTCGCAGACGGTGATGACAAAGTCAAAATCGGTGCTAAGGAACTGATCGACGGACTTGGCAGCGCAGCCACTGATGTCTGTACCCAGTTCCGCCATTACCTGGATGGCTTTCGGATGAACTTGAGGAGCAGGATTTGTTCCTGCGGAGCAGACGGTAATGGAAGGATCGATAGATTTCAGCACGCCTTCAGCCATCTGGCTGCGGCAGGAGTTCCCTGTGCATAAGATCAGGACTTTCCGCATGTCATACCTCGCTGAAAACTACGCCATAGATCAGGCCGGATAGGGTCGCCATAACAACCACCAGAGCCACGAACGTCAAGGTCTTTCGGGTTCCTATGACGCTGCGGATCACCAGCATGTTGGGCAGCGACAGTGCCGGCCCGGCGAGCAACAGGGCTAACGCCGGCCCCTTTCCCATGCCGTTCGCGATGAGTCCCTGCAGGATGGGGATCTCTGTGAGTGTGGCAAAATACATGAAAGCACCTACGACTGATGCGAACAGGTTGGCGGCAAATGAGTTGCCTCCCACAAGGCTGGAGATCCACCGAGCGGGAATGATGCCACCAGCGCCTTCCGGCGAACCGAGCAGGAAGCCAGCTACCAGTACGCCAGCACCGAGTAGAGGCATAATCTGTCTGGCAAAACCCCAGGACTCGTTCATCCACTCCTGTGACTCTCCAGGAGTAACCGATAGCAAAATGCTGAGCACCACAATAGATACCGTGAAGATGAACAAAGGGGAATTGGGGAAAATCAGTGCTGAAACCAAAACAACCAGGGTTCCAAGACCTACCGACCACCACTTGAGTCTCACCACGTAGATCAGGGCTACTCCCAGCAGTAGGCCGAACAGAATGACCAAATCCCATTTATGGGCATACACCCACGCCCAGGCACCTGTCGAGGATGCCGGCTGGCCCCAGGTGGCAAAGACCAGAATGCCAACCAGGACCAGAAAGTGGAAGGCGGTTTGCCACAGCGGTCGACTGCCCGCCTGATCAGGAAGGGCAAGTTCCATGGCCGCTCGTTCCTGATCTTCACGGCGAAAGGTCAGGTGCATAAGCAGACCGATCACTACGCTGAAAAGGACCGCGCCAACGATTCTTGCCATACCCAGTTCGAATCCCAGAATGCGCGCCGTCAATATGATGGCCAGGATGTTGATAGCTGGCCCGGAATACAGAAAGGCGATAGCGGGACCGAGTCCGGCACCACGTTTGTATATACCTGAGAACAGGGGCAGGACCGTGCAGGAACACACGGCCAGGATTGTTCCTGATACGGCTGCTATAGAGTAGGAAACCCACTTTCTTGCGGTGGCACCGAAGTATTTCACGACAGCAGTCTGGCTTACAAATACGGCAATCACCCCTGCAATGAAAAACGCCGGTAACAGACAAAGCAGCACATGTTCCCGTGCGTACCATTTCACCAAAGCCAGCGACTCATAGACCGCTTGAGTGAACTGGCCATCCTTTATGGGCATGAAATAGGCGAAGAGGAAGAATCCCAGTATCCAGAGGAAACTTTTATACTTGGTTTTCCGGTCCATCTGCTTTCCGTCTTGATATCATTTCGTCATGCGGTGAATTATTATCGGTAAAAATTTTTTAAACCTCACATATCTCATGCCGATCAACTTCTTTAACTTTTTTGGCATCTTCCTGTATGGTCTCGTCATCTGTTAGCCATCGGGAGAGATGAGTCAATAGCTGTTCTACTTCCAGCGGTCTGGCGGAATCATTGAGATAGTAGTCAACCCACTTGCCTTCTTTCTGGTCGCTGATGAAACCCGCATCACGGAGGATTGAGAGATGCTTCGATACGGTCGAAGTTGCAAGCTGAAGCACATAGGTGATCTCGCAGACGCAAAGAGGTCGGATTTCCAGCATCTTCAGAATGCGGATTCGGTTAGGCTCTGCCAGAGCCTTGTATGCTCTCACCAGGTCTCTGATAATCACTTCGAAGCTACCTTGTTATTTCGTTACGTGGCGAAATGTAATAATGTTCCCTTAAGCCCAGCAACTCCTTTCCTTATGCAGGTGTGTCGCCGGGCCTCGGCGTAGCCCTACGGGCGAGGCCGCCTACGGCGAGCCTTCGATTCATACCGCAGGGTGTCCCGTGGCAGCTCGGATGGACTGATAGCTCACTGTCAGAATCAGGATTCACTGGATTCATGGATTACCTTGATTATGCGGTTTATCCTTTTACATTTCAATATCTAAGCGTTTCTTAATCAGATCACCAATCCTGGTTATCCTTCAATCCTGAAAATCCAGATTCAGACGTTTATTCGTATCTCAGGGCTTCGATCCCGAACCGCTCCGCTCTCGGGATTTCGGCGCTACTCATAACGTAGCGCCTCAACCGGGTTGGCCGTGGCGGCCTTGATGGCCTGGAAACTCACTGTCAGAATCAGGATTCACGGGATTATTTGATTATCAGGATTGGGATTTTTCTTGTTTTTTCGATACAAGCGCTTCACCTCAAGGCTTTTTGCTCCAAAGTTGATTAATAGGCCAATATCCAAATTGTAGGCAGTAAGATAATTCAATCCTTGAGCTAAATGAACATCTTCAAGTTTTATTAATGCCTTGAGTTCTACCATAACTTTTCCCTTAACAAGGAAATCAACTCTTCGTGTACCTACTTCAATCCCTTCATAAAAAATGGGTATCTCTTGTTCCCGAACAAAGTCCAAACCCTGTTTTTCCATTTCAATAGCTAAGCATCGTTGATAGATGACTTCTTGGAACCCGTTTCCAAGTATACTATGAACTTTCATAGCACAACCAATAATCTTATAGGTTAAATCATCATCGATTGTCTTTTTCATCTGTGCGCCTTCACATTATTGCTAATCCTGGTCATCCTTTCATCCTAAAAATCCTGATTCAGACGTTTATTCATACCGTAGCGTGTCCCGTTGCAGCTCGGATGGACTGATAGCTCCCTGTCAGAATCAGGATTCACTGGATTCATGGATTACCTTGATTATTCGGTTTATCCTTTCACATTTCGATATCTAATTATTTCTGAATCGAATCACCAATCTTGGTAATCCTTCAATCTTGAAAATCCTGATTCAGACATTTATTCATACCTCAGACTGTCCACCGGATTCGCCGTGGCTGCCCGCAACGCCTGCCAGCTCACCGTGAGTATGGCAATCACCAGCGCCAGCACTCCTGCCAGGATAAAGACCCCGATCCCCAAGTCGATGCGGTAAGCAAAGTTCTCCAGCCAGCGGCTCATGGCGTACCAGGCCACCGGCCAGGCAATGAGGTTGGCCAGTAATACCCATCTCGTAAATTCAGTGGAAAGCATGGCGGTAATTCCGGGCACGGAAGCGCCATATACTTTGCGAATCCCAATTTCTTTGGTCCGACTCACAACAGAATATGAGGTTAAACCGAGCAATCCCAGACAGGCTATTATTATTGACAGACCAGAAAAATAGCGAAAGATTTTTCCCAGCTGCTCTTCCAATGTATACATCTGACCAATGTCATCCTCAACAAAATAGTATTCAAACGGCGCTTGGGGTGAGATGTCACTCATTGTGTTTCTGATAAAACCAATGGTTTGCTGTATATCGTCCGGCCGTACTTTGATCGAGAGCACATTAAAGGAAGTCCACATTTCGATAGCAAGCGGTTTCAGTAGATCTCGCAACGACTGGAAATGGAAGTCTTTCACGATCCCGACCACACTGCCCAATTCGTTGCCCCTCATCAAGACTCGAAACTGTTTCCCAATGGCTGATTCCGTTTCCCATCCAAGTGCCTCGACAGCAGACTCATTCAGGAGATAGGCTCTCCCTTGATCGGCAGGAGAATCTTTTCGAAAATTTCGCCCTGACAGTAGTTGGGCCTGGAACGTTGGTAGAAAATCTGCATCTGCTAAGAAAAATCGCATTTGCATTTGTTCATCATCTCTCATCCCTTCCCATTGGATGGTTTGGTTCCATCGTTCTGTCATAAATTGGTTTCCTGAAATGGATAAAATATTTGGATTTGTCAGTAACTCTGTCTTAAGGACATTCCATTGCCGTTGAAGATCCTCCCCGTATAGTTTGATGTTTATTATATCCTCTCTATTAAATCCCAAGCTTTTCAATTGGACAAAATGGAGCTGGGATTGCATTACAATGGTCATCGCCAATAGCGCAATAGCAGCGGAAAATTGAATTACCACGAGGATATTCCGGAACCGGGAACGGGAAATATCTAATATCGAAGACGGCTTTAATATGACTAACGGACTTTTAGAAGAGATGTACCAGGCCGGATATGCTCCGGCAATGGTTCCGACCAAGAATGCCATTGCGACTATACTAAGCGATGTCTGCCACTGTTGCATATACTGAAAATCTAGATGGAGGTTAAATAGCGAATTACACTTCGGCAGAAAAATTTCCATCAGTACAACCGCTAGTGGAAGTGCAATGAAAGATAATACGATTGATTCCCCGAATAGCTGGGACATGACCTGGAAACGAGTTGCACCAATAGCTTTTCGCATTCCTACTTCTTTTAAACGGGATGCAGACTGGGCGACGGTCAGATTCATAAAATTAATGCAGGCCAGCACGAGAATAATGACGCCGATGGCAGAAAAAATAAGGATGTACAGTTTTAGGTCCGAGGTGAGATGGATTGCCGTCAACGGCTGTAGGGCTAATGATTTCAGGGGTTGATAATCCGGCGGATCATTTGGGCGGAGTTGCCGACAGAACGGTATGGATTTCTGCTCAAACTCGGCCAGAGAGATCTGCGGCTGCGTAAAGACATAAGCCGGGAAATTGAACGCATTCCAGCTTGACAGATAATCATAGCCGCCAGCAAGGTCATTGACCAGGGGAAACGGGGCGACCAGAGTAAAGGGGATATCCGTATTATGTGGGACATCCTGCGCAACGCCGGTAACAATTAAATCAAGTCGGTTGTCGAGTGTGAGTGTTTTGCCGAGGGGATCTTCCTTAGCCGAAATATTTGACTGCGGTATTTTCAGTAATCACGACTGAATATTTATCGTTCAGTACGGCGTCCGGATTGCCTCGAACCAGGGGAAAAGTAAACACCTGAAAAAAAGCAGGATCAGCTAGAATAAATTGATCTTCAACAAAACTCTGCTCCTGATACGTTACCGATTTTTTCCCGAGTCTTTCCACTCGAACAAAACTAGCTATCTCCGGAAATTCTTGCGCTAAATACGGAGGCAGTGGGGCCGGCAGACGATACTCGGTGCCCGTCTCTCCCTGAATTTCGTAAACAAACAATAGGCGATAGATTCTCTCCGCGTTCTCATGAAACCGGTCGTAGGAGAGTTCGTGCCCCACAAAGAGCAAAATGAGGATGAAGGCCGCCATCCCCACCGCCAGCCCAGCGATGTTGATGAAGGAGTAGGTCTTGTGCCTTAAGATGTTACGGAGGGCGATGACCAGGTAGTTTTTAAGCATGGGTTCCCTTTTATTGTCTGAATCATGATTTTCAGGATGAAAAGATGGGCAGGATAGAAAAGGGAATGTGCTCTTATAATCGTAGAAATCCTTCAATCCCGCTAATCCAGATTCAGACATTTAAGCGGTTGCCTTTCCCTTAAGGTTCTCCGTGACGACATGCCCGTCCAGGAGGTGGATGAGGCGGCTGCCGTACTCGGCATACTGCGGGGCGTGGGTAACTATGATAATGGTGGCGCCGTCTTCATGCAAACCAGCCAGGATCTTCATAACCTCGTCACCATGGATCGAGTCAAGGTTGCCCGTAGGCTCGTCGGCCAGGATGAGCTGTGGTTTGCCCACCACAGCCCGGGCCACTGCCACCCGCTGCTGCTGGCCGCCGGAGAGCTGCTGGGGGAAATGGCCCTTGCGGTGGGCGATGGCCATCTGATCCAGCACCTCCAGCACCCGCGCCTTGCGCTCCCGGGAGGGGACTCCAAGGTAAAGCAGGGGCAGTTCCACGTTCTCGTTGACAGTGAGCTCGTCGATGAGGTTGAAACTCTGGAACACGAAGCCGATGTTTTGCTTTCGGAGGTTGGCCCGCTGCCGCTCGCTGTAGGTTGAGACCTCCTGATCGAGGAAATAATACTCCCCGCCGGTGGGGTTATCCAGCAGGCCCAGAACATTCAGCAGGGTGGACTTGCCGCAGCCGGACGGCCCCATAATGGCCACGAACTCCCCCTGGTCGATTTTCAGGCTGACGCTGGCAAGCGCCGTTGTCTCCATATCTTCGGTGGTGTAGACTTTCTTCAGGCCGTCGGTTTTGATCATGGTATCTCCTTTTATTATTCTTTCAGTATGAGCTTGTCGTTTTCGCCGAAGGTGTCGTAGGAAGAAGTGATGACCCGCTCGCCGGGCTCCAGCCCCTCCAGCACTTCGAAGTACAGGGGGTTCTGGCGACCCAGCTGGATGGGCCTTCTAGTGGCGAACCCGCTTGACGGGTCTACCACAAAGACCCAGCGTCCCCCCGTCTGCTGGTAGAAGCCGCCCCGGGCCAGGAGGGTGGCCTCGGAGAGGTTGCCCAGCTCCAGCCGCATCCGGACGGTCTGTCCCCGGCGGATATCGGGTGGGGTCTTATCGGCAAATTCCAGGTCCACCTCAAACTGCCCGTTTTGCACCTCCGGGTAGATTTTCGTGATCACCAGGCGGTAGGTTTCCCCGGCCAGGTCAAACTCCCCCTCTTGCTCCGGCGCGATGCGGGTGATATAGTGTTCGTCAATGGCGGCGCGCACCTTGAAGCCTTCCAGCACATCGATCTGCCCCAGCCGCTGCCCCGGTGACTTGGACTCGCCAATCTCGGCATCCAGGGATGTGAGGTGACCGGAGATAGGTGCCCGCAGCACCAGGCTCTCCAGCGTCTGCTGGATCATATCCAGGTTATCCTGGATGCGCTGGGATGACCGCTCCATCTGCTCCAGGCGCATCTCCTGCAGAATGGAATCCTGGCGATGGGTTTCAAGCAGGAGCTGCTTACTGCGCAGGTAATGCTCGTATTCATCCTTGGCTTCGGCATACTCCTGGAAGGCAACCAGTTGCTTGTCATACAGCGCCTTCTTCTGGTCATACAGCCGTTGTAAACGCTGCACCTGGTAGTCCACATTCACCAGCTGGCCTTCCAGGTTCAGGCGGTTCTGCTCCATGGCTATGCGGGTATTCCTCAGGAGCGTCAGCTGTTCTAAATGACTCGTCTCCTGCATCATGATGTTCATCTGCAGACCGGCATTTTCCAGCTTCAGGATCTCATCGCCTTCTTCTACCATACTGCCGGCTTCCAGGTAAATGGTCTCCACCCGGCCCCCCTGCACCGCATCCAGGTATATGGTCTTGATGGGCAGCATTACGCCATTTACGGGGATGAATTCCTGGAAATCGCTCCTCTGGACTGTGGAAATAGTGAGTCGGTCGACCTGGACATTGAGTCGGGCGCTTCTATCACCGAAGACAAAACTGTAGACCACCAGCGCAAGCAAGAGACCGCCAGCCGCGTAGAGGGCCACCCGTTTGAGCGGCCACTTCGGCCTTTCGATCTTCCGGTCCATGCTACTGCCTGTGACCTGGCTGGACAGACTGGGACCTTTGGGGGGTGTATGCCGCTTCAGTTGAGTTGTAGACTGCGAGTTCATGATAAGTTCCTTGGGTTCAACTTTGGCATTGCAACCTGTGTGCCACAACCTATCCTCGACGAGAGATCGCCAAAACCCAACGATGGGGGGTTATGCATGTGTCCGTTTCTGTAACAGCAACTGTACGATTGCGTACACCTTCGAAAAGATAGTAGATTACACAGGCAGAAGTAATCCTCGGAGAAAGGCGTCCTGCAATCCTGGTATGCTATTTGCGATATACTGTAATAGAAGTAGTCCCTTCATACCTGTACTGTATGTGTTCAGCGAGGCCGATACCATGAATTCAACGCCCAAGGACGGCATGATCCTCATCGTAGATGATGACGCCGATATCCTTACGGCTGCCCGCCTGCTGCTAAAAAAGCAAGTCGCTGCCGTCCATACTGAAAGTAATCCTGAGCGCATACCCTCCCTTCTTAAGGAAAATCAATACGACGTCATTTTCCTAGACATGAACTTCACCAGGGACGTGAGCAGCGGCCAGGAAGGGTTAGACTGGCTTGAGCGTATCCTGGAGGTTGATCCTGACGCAGTGGTTGTCCTCATTACCGCCTACGGTGATGTGGAAATGGCTGTTCGGGCCATCAGGGCGGGTGCTACAGATTTCGTTCTGAAACCCTGGCATAATGAAAAGCTGCTGGCGACTTTGACGGCCGGGCTCAAGCTGCGGCGATCGAGGCAGGAGGTATCATCGCTGCGCTCACGCCAGCGGATTCTCAGCGCCGACCTGGATCAGCCTTTCCATGATATTATCGGTACCTCTCCCCCCATAACCCGGGTGTTCACGATGATTGAGAAAGTTGCTGGCACAGAGGCCAATGTTCTCCTCTTGGGGGAAAACGGCACCGGCAAGGAACTGGTTGCCCGGGCCCTGCATCGCCTATCGGGCCGGGCCGGCGAAGTCTTCATGAGTGTTGACATGGGGACCATAACCGAAACATTATTTGAGAGCGAACTGTTCGGTTACGTGAAGGGGGCCTTCACCGATGCCAAGAGCGATCGCGCAGGCCGTTTCGAAGCCGCTTCAGGCGGTACCCTCTTCCTTGATGAAATCGGAAACCTCACCCTGCCCCTGCAGGCCAAATTGCTCACCGTGCTGGAAAGTCGTCAGATCACGCGGCTGGGCTCTACCGTCCCACGAGCCATAGACATCCGCCTTGTCTGCGCTACCAACCTGCCCCTTCAGCAGATGATTGATGACAAGCAGTTCCGACAGGACCTGTTCTATCGCATCAATACCGTTGAGATCGCCCTGCCGCCTCTGCGGGAACGGATGGAGGACATCCCCCTGCTGGTTGAGCATTTTATTCGGCAGTATGCGCAGAAATACAAGCATCACGCCAAACATATTAGCTCAGTTGCTATGGAAAAACTGCGGCTCTACCACTGGCCGGGGAATGTCAGGGAACTCAAACATGCCATTGAGCGGGCGATCATCTTGAGCGAGTCTGCAACCCTCGACCCGGATGATTTCCCGCTTCCATCAGATAAATCCCGGGGGCAAGATTCATTCCAGGACAACCTTAAACTGGAGGATGTCGAGCGGGGCGTCATTGAGAAGGTCCTTCACGATCATAACGGAAATGTGAGCCGCGCCGCCCGAGCCTTAGGTCTTACCCGCGCTTCGCTCTATCGCCGCATGAAAAAATATGGTCTTTAGGCAGTTCCAGATTAATCTGATTGTCCGCATTATAGTACTGACCGCTACTATCGCCGCATCAGTCTATCTTTTTTTAAATACATCATCCATGGCACTGCCAATTCTCTTGACCGGTGTCGCGCTCATACAGGTCAACGCACTGATCCGGTACGTGACTAAAACCAATCGGGACCTGGCGCGGTTCTTCCAATCCATCCGGTACGCCGATTTCAGCCAGTCCTTTACCGATGAAGGCCGCGGCAAAATCTACAGCGAACTGACCCGGACCCTGAATGATATCATTAAGGCTTTTCAGCGTGAGCGGATTGAGAAGGAAGAGCATTACCTGTATCTGCAAACTGTGGTGGATCACATCGGGATTGCACTGATTTCCTTCGATCATAACGGTCGCGTTTCCATGATCAACCGGGCTGCTAAGCGGCTGCTTAAGGTGCCTCGACTTGGCAATATCCATGCATTGGAAAAGGTAAGCCTGCCCCTCGTGCAGACCCTTATCAATCTCAAGCCGGGTCATCGCGACCTGGTGAAGATCGAGATAAACAACGAACCCATGCAGCTGGCGGTGCATGCGACCGAGCTTAGAATGCGCGGACACGTATACACCTTGTCTTCAATATACAATATTCAGTCGGAACTTGAAAAGAAGGAGCTGGAAGCCTGGCAGAATCTTATACGTGTCCTTACTCACGAGATCATGAACTCGGTGACACCTATCGCCTCTCTGGCGTCAACGCTTCATGAACTTCTATCGTCAGGGAAAGCCAAATCAAAGGCTGAAGATGGGGACGAACTCAGTTCGGAGGATCTTTCCGACGTTCGCAGTGGGATCCAAACCATCCAGCAGCGCAGTCAGGGACTCCTTCAGTTTGTTGATTCCTACCGGAACCTGACCCGCATACCCAAACCCGAATACCAAGTATTTCCTATCGCGGACCTTTTTGCCCGGGTGGACCGGCTCATGTCCGAACAGCTGGTAAAAAGATCCATCGAATTGCGCACGTCAATAGATCCAGCGAGCCTTGAGCTTACGGCGGATATGGGACTTATCGAGCAGGTACTCATCAATCTTATCCTAAATGCCATTCAGGCACTGGATGGTCAGCCAAATCCTCACATCGATCTTTTTGCCTATTTGAATAAGGCTGGCCGGATAATCATTGATGTGGTGGACAATGGGTCGGGCATCCTGGAGGATGTCCAGGAAAAAGTTTTTATCCCCTTCTTTTCCACCCGGAAGCAAGGTACGGGTATAGGTCTGGCTCTCTGCCGGGAGATCATGCGGCTTCACGGCGGTAGTATCGGTGTCCGGTCCAAGCCCAATCTTGAAACTGTCCTCACTCTTAGGTTTTAATCCACCATGCTGCAATTAGTCAACCAGCAACAAAAAATTGCACACATCCCACCTCTCCTCTCCTCGTAGAACGCAGTACTGTCAAGCCGAAGGTCACTGGTTCAAATTCCATTGAACCAGCCACCAATAAGCCCCACAGATCACTTGACCCGTGGGTCTTTACGGTTGGTGAACAACCCCTTTACATCGGCAGGATGGTCACGTTTTGGTCACAGTGGCAACATAAGCTGCTGTTTTTATTAGCTAACCTTTGGGTTCATAATACACGTGTTGGGGGGCCTTCGGGTAGCCAAAGAAGATCCTTCGCATTTCTTCACGATGATGTATAATCCTAGCCCTGCTTCAGCGGCACCCCCGCATTCTACGGGACAAAAGCATCTTGACGTTCCTGATCCATTATAAGCTATCTACTTGTGAAGACCCGGTGGATGTGTCTGACTGCCGGGTGATTGGCTTAGAAGTTAGTTGGTAATATCTTTGTTTTTTAGATAGTGTTGAAAGCCAACCGAGTAGAATATTGCCCCGGACGAATCGACAGCTGCGCCGAAAATATCTGCCCTTGTATTAACCAACCTGATCCCTTCATAAGGACCAAGAACAAATAATGCTGTTGCCCAAGCGTCTGCTGCTTCAGCGGTTGGAGCAATAATGGTGGCACTCCGTGCTTTTCTGGCTGGCTTACCCGTTTGTGGATCTAAAATATGATGATATCTCTCGCCTTCATACAAGAAATATCGCTGATAATCACCTGACGTGGCTACTGCCATATTTGATAGTGATAGTGTTTCAAGTATCATACCAACTTGCCTCGGATGCTGAACACCAATGCTCCATAATTCGCCATTTTTTGTTCCAAGGCAGTATAAATCTCCGCCGGCGTTAATGATGCCATTCTTAATATTATTTGCTCTTAATATTTCGATGGCTCGATCGACTGCATATCCTTTTACAATACCACCCATGACAAGGCCCACTTCTTTTCCAGGTTTTCCCACCCTCCAGGAATTGTCATAGTATGATACTTCAAGTTTGTTCACTCCAACATCATTAAGTGCCTTACGAATCAGGCCATCCGATGGTGGAGAGGGATGATCTGATTTGAAGGGATATAAATCCAAGACTGGTTTGATTGTAATATCAAAGGCACCCTTTGTTTTTTTATGATGGTCAAGTGCGCGATGGATACAATAATAAACTTCTGCACAGGTACTAATCCCAGCTTCGGAATGATTGAACCGGCAAATTTCACTGGTTGAATCTTCTTCAGAAAAAAGCCGCTCAATACGTTCAATTTCCTGATGGGCTTTGAGCATAGCGGCTCGGGCACGTTTCTTTTCAGGCGCCATAATGGTATATTTAATAGTAGTGTCCATGGCGAAACGGGTGAAATAATACGGCTTTTCCGTATTTACTTCCCAGTCCAGTTGAACAAGAATAAATATGAACAGGACCCCTATGAGGACTCCCTTACATGGGCTTAGATAGGAATCCCTTTTCACTCCTCTATTCTCACAGGTTCCTTTTTTCAAGAAACCGTCATTAAAGTGTTATCCTGTGATCCCATCAACGAGTCGATACGTGGGATTAATCGTTGCAACGAGCTTATTTGGGGCACAAATGATCTTCCCGCAATTAATAGGCCCCATTTCCCTACAGACTTTGTACCGGCAAGGGGCCTGAGTAACAGATAAGAAGCTATTCTGAAGTTTAAACGAGGTTTTTCCTTCTTCTCCAACAAGAATAATCTTTTGATAATTGTTTTGTAAACTGACCTGCTCAACTATTTCGCCATTGACCTGAAAAACAACCGTGTCGTTTCCATCTAATCCAGGCGCGTCAACTTTTACTAAATGCATTCCAACTCTTTTTCTTGATCTTAGCTCATTGGCGAAATTTTGTAGATCTGGGTCAAGGCCGTGAGATTGAATGGGATCAATGAGCCGCCTATTTTCGACAATCCCCAAGTCCGGAAAAGAGGGCCGAATGCTAGCATACTCAATATTTGCCTTATTATTGGCTATCTTAGTGATATATAACAGTCTCCTGAGGTCACTTGCGGGTTTGTCGGTAATAATGAAATAAGATCGCTGCCTCGAGCAAAGACTTAATAGTGACAAGCCGCCTGAAATTGTTCCGGCACCGAAGAGGATTGACCTAATGATAAATTGACGTCTGCTGATATTATCCATTACCTACACCTCGCTGTAAATGGTTGATAATTCAAAGAAAACCGTATATATCTTCGAGGCTTTGACCAGCCATTTCCACGAAATGGCGCCACCTATGCATAATCCTAAAGTCCCAAAGCAAAACAAGACAAACTCACTGGCTATAAAGGGTACAGACAAATTGAAAATAGATGGAATAAATACCCCGAGCAAAAAGCCTACTAATGGGATACCGTATTGTATAAGTGAAAGTTTAAGCAATATGCCATTGGATTCAGTCAATGCGACCTTTTGATCAACAGTGGCATGGATGGAATTTCTTGCACTGACCATCCCTTGTCTTTGGGCACCCTGATGGCAGATTGTTCCAGCCCCACAATTAGAGCATGCATCAAGATTTTCGACCTCAACGAGGGCTGTATCGCCTTGCACAAGTTTGACAATGCCTCTACCGATGATGGCTCTCGTCATTTCAGTTACCATTCCACAATTCGCATCGCTTAATTCTTCGAAACGACGAGGCAATCTGTGGGGCAACGGTCGGTCGGCAGGGTAGCTTCTTGACCATATATATTGTAGTCAATGACCGCCAGATGATCATCCATGATGATCTGATCGCCTTCCACGGCCCTAACGCAGATCTGACACCCAATGCAGGCCCTCGTACACATTTTACGCGCTTCCTTGGGTGAATCATGGTTTTTACAGAGGATAAGGATTTGGTGTGACTCTGGATGCAGCTCGATAATACCCCGCGGGCAGGCCTCCAAGCATTTCCCGCACCCCGTGCAGCGATCCTCAATGACGATAGGGAGGCCATTCCTGCTCATGTACACCGCATCGAAGGGGCAGGCATCAATACAGTCTCCGAAACCGAGACAACCATAGGAGCATTGCTTTTCGCCACCCATCAGGAGCTCTGCTGCTAGACAGGATTGAATGCCGACATACTCTGCCTTTTTCGCGGCTTCGGCGATGCCACCCTGGCATATGACACGGACGACTTGCCGCTCCCTGGCCGTTGATTCGACTCCTAATATCCCTGCTATTTCTTCGATCCCATCAGGCGAGGCAACATTGCATGCTGACAGCTCCGCTCGCCCCATAACGAGATTTTCCGCAAAATGGGCACATCCTGCGTAGCCACACGCACCACAATTCGCACCAGGGAGTTCGCCCGTTACTACCATGATGCGAGGGTCCTCTACCACTTGCAATTTCTTATTGGCTAGTGAAAGGCCTGCTGAAAACAGGATGCCCAGACATCCCATGCTCACAATAGCTGCAAGCAAGGTGGTCAAATCCATACTAGATCATTCCTTCCATGATAATGTGTCCACCATACTGCTTAAATAAAATCCGTCTCAATTTAAATTGATATCAGGCCGCTGAATCCCATAAATGCCAGAGCTAAGCTCCCTGCGATGATCATGGTAATGCCAGCCCCCTTGAAGTATTTCGGTACATCGGCCAATTCCAATTCCTCACGGATACCTGCCATAATAACCAGCGCAAGGGTAAACCCGGCACCGGCTCCGATACTAAAAACAAGGCTCTCTATAAAGCTGTAGTGACGCAAAACAGCAAAGAGTGCTAATCCTAAAATGGCACAATTTGTGGTGATTAATGGGAGATATATGCCGAGAGCATCGTAGAGGGGCTTACTGATCTTTCGAATAAACATCTCCACCAACTGTACGAGTGACGCAATAACCAAAATAAAGGAAACGTATTCTAGTATTTCGATATGATAGGGCACAAGGAGAAGATTATAGATTAGCCATGTAACCGCCGCCGAGATAGTCATTACGAAGGTCACGGCCATCCCCATACTGACCGCCGAGGATATTTTCTTCGATACTCCGACGAAGGGACAAAGGCCTAAAAAGTAAGAGAGAACAAAATTGTTGACGACCGCCGCTGAGATAAGAATGAGGATGATTTTCATGCTTTGGTTCTCTGATCATTGACCCAGTTCGAGAGCCCGATAAGCAATCCGAGTGCGAGGAATGCACCGGGAGGAAGTACCATCACAAGCCAGGGCTGGAACCAATCTCCCAGAACCTGATGGGTCAGGAATGTCCCTGATCCCAGGATCTCGCGGATCGTTCCCAGGGCAAACAGGACCGCTAGAAAACCCAGCCCCATCCCCAGAGCATCCAACAATGAATGACCCACAGGGTTTTTCGATGTAAAGGCCTCCTGTCGGCCCAAAATCAGACAATTGACAACAATCAATGGCACATAAGGGCCCAAGGCATTGCTGATTGCTGGAAAAAAGGCTGCCAGAAATCGGTCGGCTACGGTCACAAAAGTGGCAATAATAACAATATAACTGGCGATCCTTACCTGATGTGGAATGACTTTACGCAGTGAGGATATAATGATACTTGAACTGACCACCACAAACGTCGTGGCCAATCCCATGGCCAGCCCGTTAATGGCGGAATTGGTAACGGCCAACGCTGGGCATAAGCCCAGTAGGGAAATGAGCACAGGATTTTCTTCCCAAAGCCCTTTGATAAATTCATGGATGATGGCTGGTTGATGCTTTCCCATCTCAGGATACCTGCTCAAGATAGGACTGATACTCGGATTTGGCCTGCTGCAAGGCAGCGTTGATGATTTTCACTACCGCCCGAGAAGAGATTGTGGCCCCGGTAATCGATTGAATTTCCGTTTCTGTAGTTGGTGGCCGGTTCTTTATCACGGTTATTTCCGGTTCAGTCTGGAGGTCCACAAATTGCTCTGAGAACCAATAGGGATTCACTTTATGGGTGGGATCAATTACGATTTTTGTCCCAAGTCCTGGCGTTTCAATCTGCTCCAATACTTTAATGCCCATGAGTCTGGAGAAATCCACTTCCACTCCAACCATGATGGAAATCACGCCCTGAAAGCCGCTGCCCTTAGCCACAAAAGCGATCCCTACAGATTCATTGGAATCTGTTCTGCCTATATAAAGTGTATGCTGAGAGAGGGCGAGTTCATCATAGTGATCGTGCTCCGGCAAAACGTCAGCAATGGCCGCCCTAAGCGCGAGAAGACGGTGATGCTGGATTTTGGGAGCTGTATAACTATCCCACGAAGAGAGTACCCCGCCACAAATAGTCACAATCAGAGTAAGCACCGTGATCATTTTGGCTGAGGTACTCATGCGGCCACCTCCCCGAAAGGTTGGGGTACGGTGTAACGGTTAATTAGAGGAGTAAGGGCATTCATCAGTAATATTGCATACATGACCCCTTCGGGTAATCCGCCATACAGCCGGATGATGAGGAGGATCAGCCCAGCACCTAGGCCAAAAAACCATGAACCTTTTGGAGTAATCGGCGATGTAACCATATCGGTCGCCATAAAGAAAGCCCCAAGCATCAACCCACCGGAAAAGAGATGGAAAACAGGATCAGGATATTGGGTGGGATGAATCAGCCAGAGCAATCCGCCAACCACAAATACGGTGCCTATAAAGCTAACAGGGATGCGCCAGTCGGCATATTTCCGGAAAATCAGGAATAGCCCTCCAATGAGAATCGCCACGGCTGAGGTTTCTCCAAGGCATCCACCGATATTGCCGAGCATCAGGTCCTGGTATCTGGTCAAGATCCCTTCGAACTTGAATTGCCCCAGTGGCGTTGCGGCGGTAATGGTGTCTATGGTGCTGAAGTTGGCGGTTCCAGGTAATGTCCAAGTAGTCATCTGCACAGGGAAACTGGCTTGCAAAAAGGCTCGTCCGAGCAGCGCCGGATTGAAAATATTATATCCCAAGCCGCCGAAGATCTGCTTCCCGATGGAAATGGCAAACACTGCCCCAATGACACCTCCACTATATGGAAATGAAGGTGGCAAGGTTAGTGACAGTAATAATCCGGTAATGACAGCACTTCCATCCTTAATAGTCAAGCCCACGCCTCGAACGCGGTTGATCAGGGCTTCGGTAGTAAGGGCTGCCAGCACACAGACTAAAATCATCCAGAGCGCCCGCACGCCAAAGTAGAAGACAGCCATTATAGCCGCTGGCATTAAAGCACCAACGACAGACCACATAATCTTTTGAACACTCTGAGAGCTCCGTTGGTGGGGCGATGGCGAAAGGATAAGTAATTTGCTGCTCAAGGTGCTTACTTGCTCCTGATCCTTTGCAGTCCCTTCAGGCTGGGCAGGGTTCGGATTGGAATCTTCGAATGACATATGACGATAAATGATCCTTCTGTTTCCCCTGACCTAGTTTAATTGTTGAGTTGTTTAATTGTTGAGTTGTTTAATTGTTGAGTTGTTTAATTGTTGAGGCTGCCACTGTTTCTCAGTACCTCCTGTTAACCCTAAGGTGCTAAACTATTGCTTTGGCCTTCATCTGAGTCAGGTGATACTTGCCCAGGCGAATCCACTGGACAAGCGGTGTATGCGATGGACACACGTAGGAACAGGAACCACATTCAATGCAATGGTTGATTCCTAATTCTTCGGCGGATTCCCATTGTTTCATTTCTGTCAGACGCGCCAATCGTGTTGGCAGCAGATTCATCGGACAGGCAGAAACACAATTGCCACATCGGATACAGGGCGATGTCTTAATTCTTTTCACGATTGTATCCGTGGTGCATATGATAGCACTAGTGGCCTTCACTACCGGTACATTTAAGTCATATTGGGCAATACCCATCATAGGTCCGCCCATGAAAACCTGGGAGGTCTCCGTTTTCAATCCACCACAATGACGAATCAGATGGCTGAAGGAGCTGCCAATCCGGGTCATTACATTTTTGGGCTCGTTAATACCATTGCCCGTAATCGTGACAATCCGCTGGATAAGCGGTTTCCCCTCAATCACCGCTTCCGTAACAGCGAGAGCCGTTCCCACATTATTGACGATAACCCCCACGTCCATGGGCAATCCGCCTGGTGGCACTCTCCGACCCAGGACAGACTGAATAAGCATTTTTTCGGCCCCTTGGGGATATCTGGTCTGAAGCGGTACAATGGCCGCATCCAAATCGTTATGCTTACTGCATACCTGCATGGCCTTAATGGCATCAGGTTTATTTGTCTCGATAGCGATATATCCCTTCCTTACGCCAAGTACTTTCATGATGATGGACATACCGGTCAGGATTTTCGGCGTCAGTTCCACCATGGCGCGGTGATCGGCCGTCAGGTAAGGTTCACACTCACAGCCATTCAGGATGAAGGCATCGATCGGCTTCTCCTTGGGTGGAGAGAGTTTCACATGAGTAGGAAAAGCCGCACCACCGAGGCCGACAATACCCGCATCCCAGACAAGTTTACAGAGATTCTCCCTCGATTCAGCCCGCCAATCTTTGGGGACAGGCAACAGGTCCCACTCATCTTCCTGAGTTCGTCGAATATGGACCATCCGGGCATTGACACCGATTGGGTGTGGGAACGCTGCAATAGCCTTAACCTCACCGGTAACCGAGGCGTGGACCGGGCTGGAGACGAATCTCTCGCTCCGACCTATGCACTGGCCGGTTCTGACCTCATCACCGGGGCTTACGGTCGGCTCTCCGGGTGCACCGATATGCTGCTGGAAAGGGACGAAGACCTCATCCGGTAGTGGCAGATGGCCGATTTTTTTGGTATTGGTAAACACCTTGCTATCTGGTGGGTGGATCCCTTTTTTAAAGGTCTGCGTCTTGAAAGGAGAGGGGATCATTGGTCCAGAAATTAAAGGACAAGTTTAGTGGTTCCAAAGTTCTCCCTGCGCCTCATCTGAAGCGTTCTCTGCTTACTTACGGCCATACGCGCAACCGATCCTCCGTGCTACCTTACCGAGCTGCTGCGCTCGGGGGCCGGTATCGGCACCATGGTCGCCTTCCTCACCGGCTGGTCATTGTGGGCCGTCAGCCGCCTGCCCATGGAGGTGGGCATCCTGGGCTGGAGACTGACCCTCATCCGCCTGGCCAGCACCTTCTTCTTCCCGCCCATCGCCGGCTGGATCGCGCAGACGCTGTTCGGGAATACGGCCTGAGCCCCCACCAATCCGCTGATTTGATCCCGCCGGCCGGGTCCCCATCCGCGCCCGGCAGCGTTCCACCAGGCGCTCAGACGGGGAAGCAAGGACGGCGAGGAATTAGACAAAACCCCTACAGAATTCGTTTTTTTCAAGGCTTCCCCCGACGAGAGCACTGTTGGGGTGGTGTCTAGTTTTCTGGCGGGCACTATGGGTAACGGTGCAGAATGCAAAATGCAAAATGCAAAGTGCAAAATGCAAAATGCAAAATGCAAAATGCAAAATGCAAAGTGCAAAATGCAAAATGCAAAATGCAAAATGCAAAATGAAGATTGAGGAAAAGATCCCGGAGAGCAGGCCGAGAGGTAACCTTGGGAGCCGGAGGTGATATGGGGCTGTCTCATTCATAGGACCGGAAGATAAAGAGAACGAGAGGGATTGTCGTTCGCGTGGTTCGCCTGGTGCGCGAAAAACAGCGGTCAGCGGTCAGCGGTCAGCGGTGAGCGGTTAGCAAGAAGTCAACCGCCAAGGCGCCAAGGAAGAATTGGACAGGATAACAGGATTGACAGGATGTACTGGGAAGAAGTGGCAGTAGCAGGCCTCGGCGTCCTCGCTCCGCTACGGACGGGTAGCCTAGCATCGACGTAGCCGTCTACGGCGAGTCCGGCGAGCCTGGGGGCATCATCATAGCGCCGGAATATAAGCCCCTTGACGCTGCTTGTCCTTCGCCTGATGCGCCTGATGCGGCACCTGGTGGACTGGGGGCGGGGGTATTAGGGGGGCGGGTAGGTGGCCGATTACCATTCCCCCTTATAGCTAGAAAGTTGTATATTCCTTTCGTATGAACAAGCTATTTACAACCGAAGATGCCGCAAAATATCTTGGCGTTACGCCATCACGGGTTCGTCAATTTATTATGGAGAATCGGTTGAAATCGGTGAAGTACGGTCGTGATCATCTAATTCAAGAATCCGAATTGCTGCAGTTTGCAAAGCATGGAAAGAAAAAACAAGGGCGGCCCCAAAAGGACCAATAATACACTAGCGCATGCGTTAGGGTATATGTAAATTGCTACTATGATTACAACAACCTCAAAAAAGCACGTTACAGATTTTTTGGAGCCTACAACTAATAAATCTTTGCTCATTCTGCAAGGTGATACACGAAAGGTCATCAAATCGTTACCTGACAATTCTTTTCAATGCGCGATAACCTCGCCTCCTTACTGGGGTGTCCGTGACTACGGAGTCGATAGTCAAATCGGCGCAGAACCCGATTTGAACGATTTTGTGGACGGGCTCGTAAACATCTTCTCGGAGGTCCGCCGAGTGCTACGACCAGATGGAACCTTCTGGCTCAACATTGGCAACACCTATACGTCCGGCGGCAGGAAATGGCGCCAAGAAGACGCCAAGAATAAAGGGCGTGCCATGTCCTACAGACCACCCACACCTGCAGGTCTGAAGAAGAAAGATCTGATAGGAATTGCTTGGATGCTTGCTATGGCGTGCCAGAAAGAAGGATGGTACTTGCGCAATGATATAATTTGGTACAAACCCAACTGTCAGCCCGAGAGTGTGAAAGACAGATTCACAGTATCCCATGAATACCTTTTTCTCTTCACAAAATCGGAAAAATATTACTTTAACCAAGACGCAATTAAAGAACAAACATCAGATGGCAATGGATTGAGGAACAAACGCACGGTATGGGCAATTAATACGGAGCCATCCTCGGAGTCTCATTTTGCAGTGTTCCCGCGCGCTTTAATTCGGCCTTGTATCCTGGCGTGTACACGGGATAACGATCTAATCCTTGACCCATTCTTCGGAGCTGGTACAGTTGGGGTCGTGGCGAAAGAGCTTGGTCGAAGATGTGTGGGGATAGAAATAAAGCCCGAGTATATTGAAATTGCGGAGAAAAGGACTTCCGCCGTGCAAGGAATTCTTATTCCGACGGTATGACGAAGTGCCATGTAGCGTGTACAATGCAACGGCTTTTTAGTAGGTTTTTCACCTGTAGTTTTCTCTCACTACCAGCGTCGAAGTACAGCTGGTAGATATCTTCACCCTCATCTGTGCGCACGTGACAGTACCCCGGTTTGGGCGACTGTTTGCTTTTGCGTTTTATCTCTAGCTTCCCATGCTCTGCGGCCAGCATGATGGTTTTTGGAATCTCAACGAGTTCGTAATACCAATCAGGGACGCGTTGTAGGGCGCGCAGTGTAAATATGCGTTCGTAGTTATTCAGATGTTCCAGAAAGAGCTTTCTCAAGTTGCCAAGGTCCTGGAGTTTGCTTCCCCACTTGCCCTTACCAAGCTCCATGAACTTGCTAATCCATACTTTATCTTCTCTGATGTCCTTATTAGCCTGTGTCTTTAATGAGACGTTTATTCCGTCGATTGTAATATCGTGTCCTCTATTACCTTTAGGGGCCAAGTTTGCTTCATGGCCCGACATGCGGAGCACTTTTTCGAGCACGTATTCAAACTTGTCCTTGGAAAACGGCTCGGCTGAAAAACTGTGATGGATCCGCAGTGCGTCTCCGAAATTCTCAATTGTCCTTTCATCGAAAAGGTCAGACTGCAAGATTTCAAAATCATGCGGATTGTCAAAGGTCTTGATAACTCGATTTAACCAGTACAACTGTCCTTCTGTGAGGCCAGGAATTTTCTCTACTAACGCTCTGATTCTCTGCTGTTTCTCTTCAGTCATGTTTTTCGCCATTGCCCAGTTCCTATTTATCTGATTTCCGCATAATACGCGCCCATCCCAGACTTCAAAGATTATTCGCCGGACTCTTCACTCCGCAGACTCCGCGGTTGAGCACGGGCGTGTAAATCATCGTGGTTCGCACATCTTTGTGGCTGAGCAATTCCTGAATCATGCGGATGTCATATCTGCCCCCCAGCAGGCGCGACACGGGAAAGCGAAGCCCTCGAATGCAGGGTTTCCCGGTACATACCCGGGGATCAACGGTAATCCGTTCGAACTTCATGCGTCTCCCATCCTTTAATGGCTGATTTGATGGTGCGGCATCATTTTTACCCTTATTTTAAAGTTATGAATACTTTGGTATCTTTATGAAATTATTTTATCCCTGACGCAGATGGTACCTGATCACGGATAACGAATCATGAATAACCGCTACCGGCCCCGGCCTGCCGCTGCTGCACCATGTGGATTGGGGGCGGGGGTATTAGGGGTATAAACGCGGAGTCAGAACCAACCGTATGTTGAAGGGAAAGCAGCTAAGATCGGTGCTACTGAGGGATAGCCTAACGCTGCGGATAATCCGCGAAGGCCCGCAGGACGCGAGTCGGGTTCATCCGTGGATTATGTTCTTATACTAGACGTAGGTTCGAGCATAATTGCTGGCCGTTACCCTTATCGTAGATTAGGCCTGCTCAGTATAAGCTTCTCCCCCAGGCAGAAGGCCGGGATGAGGGGGAACTTGAAACTCGTAACCAGAAACTCGGAACTAGCCCCCCATCAACTGGATAGACTTCTCGAAGAGGTGGCGGGCGTCATGAGTTACGAGAAAAAACGTTTTGACTTTATGAATAACAAAAAAAATCAAAAATAAAATGACCCTATAAGGGTGGCCAATCAGACCACCCCCATAAGAACATTTTGCTTCCCCTATCGCTTCTCTGGAGGCTTTGGTGGCGGAGGAGGGGGTTGTTTCCTTACATCCCCACCTTCTTTAACCAGCCTATCTGGAGGGGGCGGAGGAGGCGGTGGAGGAGGTGGTGGAGGTTTAGGGCTTGGCTTCTCTCTTTCATCCATGATTATTCTTACCCTGTTTAGTTACTTATGTAAAAAGTAATTAATGAAATACGGAATAGAACAGATTAAAATTCCGACAATTGATATAATAATGAACTTGTTTGCATTATGTATTGATTTGGATTTTTTTTCATTATTCATCATGTTGATATGAGCTGCATATGAAAAACGACTAATAAGCTCTTTTTCAAAATGTTCTAATGCATTCGCTCCTGGATACTTATCATAATAGCCTACTAGCTGATTATACCATTCTAAGAGTTCTGAACCACCAGGAAGATATCGATATTCATAGTCAAAATGAGATATTATGATAAAAGATATTGCACCGAGCACTCCAATGATAGCAATAGCCAATGCAAAAACGAAGGAACATGTCAATATACCCTGTGAAAATTCAAAGCTACTTAAATAAAGCCAAACAGTACCCATAATCGCACCAACGATAATTAGACTTATATTCAGAAGTCTGAGATGTTGATGCTTACGATCTAGCTCGTAATAATACTGCTCCTTAAAAAAATCCAGCAAATTCATGATAATTATCTGTTGTTAGCCCATTTAATACTTGGCAAATATAACTATACTCATACATTCAGCCAAGGTAAACTTCGCCCTAGCCTGTTTAGAGCCGGACCGGGGTAAGTGCTTAGTAAATGCTATTTTTCCATTAAGCGAGTGAACTCCTCAAACAGATACCGGGCATCGTGGGGGCCGGGGGCTGGCCCCAAAACCCCATTCAGACAGCAGAAACGACCTTAGACCGGCAGCCTGGTCCCGTCCCGAGCCGGAGGCTTCCCTTTGGGACAGGGACCCCTTACGGGGGAGGGATCCCTTCGGGAGAGCCGGGCAACTGGGCCGATTTTATCATCTGCGCCGTGCCCGGTATCGAAGTCGAATGTTACGAAGGTGCCTGGGAAACACTGGAACAGATGAAGAAACAGAAGCCGGTGGCGGCCAAAACAGCAGCAACGATTGATATGTCCCCCAGGACTCAGGAGCATCATTCCGGACTTGGTGAATTTGAGCGCCCCTAGCGGGAGTCAACGACCTTCTTCACAGCTCGTATGTGTTCCGGGGTGGTGCCGCAACAGCCTCCAATAATGGAGATCCCAGCGTCGATCAGCTCCTGGGTCTTTTCCGCAAAGAACTCGGGTGATTCAGGGTAGGTCTGCGTATCACCATAGATGATTAGCTCGGCAATATCACCGGTATAATGGAACAAACCATCTTGTTGGGTCGAACTTATATACAGTACCTCCGGATCACTAAGCGGACCTGTGTATCCGCCTGTTGCCTTTGCCGTGCCCGTGCCCCCCTCACCATCGACCAAACCATGACCATACCACTACTCGCTGCGGGAATATCCCTCATTATCGGTAGTGTCGGCAGTTTTAAAGACAACAATGATAGTAAAGTCACCCTCAACGTTGCGCCAGGCGGCAGGTATAGGCGATGCCATAGCCGACAGTGATCGCCATATGACCGATAAACGATAGCGCCTGTACAGCTGGTCTATCTTCGGACGATCCTCCAGAAGGGGCTTATCCTCTCCAGTTGCGAAGAAACGCAATAGTTGAATCATGCTGTTTCCTATTGACAGTGTATTAAGGGGTAGATCGACTTACCTGATAAAAATCTTCCCTGGTTTATTCTGCGACCCTGACCGGCTCGCCCCTTTTGAGTGACTCATTAGCGGCGATCCCAATCAGGATCGAGGCCAGGCCATCCTGTCCGTCAACAAGCGTTTCTCGATCTTCACGCACGGACCGGATAAATTCTTCAATCTCCGCACGGAAGGATTCCTGGTAGCGCTCAAGGAAGAATACCAACGGTTTATCGGCCACAACTCCGTCAGTGGTCGTGAGAATGGTCTGGGTGGGCGTTCGGTTGCCGGCGGCGATGCTGCCTTTCGAGCCGAATACCTCGATCCGCTGGTCGTAACCGTAAACGGCCTGCCGACTGTTATCAATCACAGCCAGTGCGCCGTTCCTCAGTTTCATAGTGGTGATAGCCGTATCAATATCGCCGGCCTCACCGATGGCCGGATCGACAAGTACTGCCCCGGCGGCGTATACTTCCTCCACCTCGCTGCCCGATAAGTAGCGGACCATGTCAAAATCGTGGATGGTCATGTCGAGGAACATGCCACCCGAGGCTTTCACATATTCCATAGGCGGCGGTGCCGGATCGCGGGCAGTTATCTTGATCAAATAAATCCGTCCAATTTCGCCGGAGTCGACGGCCTGCTTAAGACGCCGGAAGTCCGGGTCGAAGCGGCGGTTAAATCCGACCTGGAGCTTTACCCCCTCCTCCGCTACTACCTTTAACGCCTGCCTTATACGGTCAGGGTCAAGGGCAATCGGTTTTTCGCAGAAGATATGCTTCCCGGCGCGGGCGGCGGCTATGATCTGCTCCGCATGGAGCGGGGAGGGCGAGAATATCAGCGCGGCCTCGATTTCATCGTCTGAGAATACGGCCTCAGGGTCCAGAACGGTAGACAGCTCCCAGCTTCGTGCCCAATCGTCATCAATGAACGGGTCGGCAACAATTTTCAGTCGAGCGTCGGGCATCTTGAGAATATTCTCAGTATGCAGCTTGCCGATCCTGCCAGCCCCAATCGCCCCTAAGATCACTGGTATCATGATGCCACCTTTACCGGTCTGTCCTGTTGGTATGATTGTTGAGCTGCCCGGGCGATCCTGACGGCCGCCAGCGCGTCTTCCCCGGATACCAGCGTCGGCGTCCGGTCACGCAGGCTGGCAAAAAACGCCCGCAGCTCTGCTATAAAGGCCGTTTCAAAACGCTCGACGAAGGAATAGTGCGGCTTGTCGGTAAACACCCCCTTGGCGGTGCTCCATACCGTGTTGGTGGGGGTGGTGTTGCGGGCGCTGATACTGCCCTTTGAGCCGAAAACCTCCACTTGCTGGTCGTAGCCATAATTGGTCTCGCGGCTGAGGTCGATGATGCAGAGCGCGCCGCTGGTGAGTTTGAGCGTGATCAGGGCCGTGTCGATATCACCCAACCTTTCGATCTCAGGGTCTATCAGCACCGTGCCTGCGGCATAGACTTCTTCCACCTCGCTGCCGCTCATGAAGCGAACAGTGTCGAAATCATGGATGCTGAAATCCATGAAGAGGCCACCTGAATCCGGGATAAAGGCCGGATCGGGTCTGATGGGGTCGCGGTTCGTGATCCTGATGATATGGGGTGTGCCGATCTTTCCGGAGGCGACGGCCTCCTTTACGGCGGCGAAATCCGGGTCGAACCTGCGGTTGAAGCCCACCTGGAGTTTGATCCCGGCAGACTTGACAGCTGAAATGGCCTTGTTGATGGCCTCAGGCTTAAAGGCGATGGGCTTTTCGCAGAAGATCTGTTTGCCCGCTTGCGCGGCGGCGCATATTAGAGCCACGTGGGCTGTTGAGGAAGCCGCGATCACAACGGCCTCGATCTCCGGATCATTCAGGATGGTATACTCGTCAAGGGAGCACACCGGAATGTCCATCTTTTCCGCCCAGCTCTCATCCAGTTTACGATCAGCGACTGATTTCAGGAACACATCTGGCATGTGAGATACAATATTTTTTATATGCATCTTGCCGATGCGTCCCGCACCGATCAATCCTGCAACGATCTGACTCTTCGCCATAGTTTTTATACCTTGGTATTAAAATCGATACAACGGAATTATTCCCGTCACTAAATTGCTGTTTATCACCTGATTATGGGAGTTGAAGTCGAATCCACGTTTTGCTTTGTAATCAGTTCTATTGTGACCGGTATTTCTCTTGGGATACTTTGCCCGTTCAGTAGGCGGTAGGCATTTTCAATAGCGAGTTTACCCATTTCGGATGGATGCTGGGCCACCGAGCCAGCCATGGTACCCTGCAAGATGGCCTCCCGCGCTTCGGGGAGCGCATCAAATCCTACCACGATCAAGTCGCCGGTCTTTCCGGCGGCGGCAATGGCCTCGATAGCCCCCAGGGCCATCAGGTCGCTGCACGTAAACAGGGCCTGAACCCCGGGATGGGACTGAAGGATGTTCTGGAAGACATTGAATCCCTGGTCCCTTTCCCAGTTGGCCGTTTGGGATGCCACAATTTCAATGCCCGGGACTCGGTCCACCACCTGGTGGAAGCCGCTCAGCCGGGCGTCACCGGTCTCATGGCCGGGAATCCCCTCGAGGATGGCCACCTTGCCTTCACCCCCCAGTCGCTTAACGAGGTATTCAGCGGCAATTCTCCCGCCTTCAACGTTATCTGATCCGATAAAAGTAGCTACCTGACCGCCGGCTTCCTCAAGCGTAGCGGCATCCACACGGGTGTCAACCACCAGTATGGGGATCCCGGCGCGATTAGCCTTCACGATGGCCGGGACGATTTCCCTGGAACCGCTCGGGGTTACGCAGACCGCGTCTACTTTCCGCTGTATCAGGTTCTCAACGATTTGCATCTGTTTTTCAACATCCACCTCACGTTCGGCTGCTTGCACGACCAGGTTTATCCCCAATTTTGAGGCGGCACCCTCGGCACCCTTTTGCATATCGATGAAAAAGGGATTGTTCAGGGTCTTCATAACCAGGGCTATGGTAAAGCCCTCACCCGGCGGCTTATCGCCTCGCCCGCAGGCTGCAATTGTAAAAAACAAAACTCCGACCAGGAGAATGATGATGGGTTTACAATTTTTCATTGTTGGATGTACTCCTATTTATTTCCGCTGCTTTTTCAAGGCCATATCCATCAACACCGCAATGATGATCACGGAACCGATGACTGTTTGCTGCACGAAGGAGGAGACTCCCAAGAGATTGAGCCCGTTCCTCAGGACCCCCATGATCAGAGCACCTATCAGGGTTCCAATAATCCGTCCTTCGCCACCCATCAGGCTGGTGCCGCCGATGACGGTGGCGGCAATGGCGTCCAGTTCATACATCATGCCGGCAATAGGTTGGGCGGAGTTTAACCGGGCAGTCAGAATAATGGCGGCCAGTCCACTCAGCATCCCGGACAGCCCGTATACCGCGGCTTTATAGAACTTCACGTTCACACCGGACAGCACCGCGGCTTCCTCGTTGCCTCCGATGGCGTAGGCGTAACGGCCTAATTTTGTCCGGGTCAGGACCACGTGGGCTATGATATAAACCAGCACCATGATAATCACCGGTACTGGTATATACAGAATCTCCCCCGTCGCCAGATAGCGGAAACCCGATGAGAAGCCGGAAATAGGCCGGCCCCCGGTATAAAGCAGGGCAGCTCCCCGGGCCACGCTCATCATGCCCAATGTCGATATGAAAGGGGGCAGCCGGCCGTAAGTTATAAGCACGCCGTTTACCAGCCCGCAAAAAGCGCCGACCGCCAGCCCGATCAAAATTGCTATCGGCAGCGGAATGGCGGCCTGCAGGGCGCTCGCGAGGACCACCCCGGAGAAGGCCACGATGGACCCCACCGACAGGTCGATCCCGGCAGTGATAATGACAAAGGTCAGGCCCACGGCGATGATGGCGTTGATGGAAGTCTGCTGGGCAACGTTCAGCAGATTCGAGACGGTCAGGAAATAGGGCGTCAAGATCCAGAGAACGATGCTCAAACCCAGCAGCCCTATAAGGGTGCCGAACTGCCGCCCGTAATGCAGCAGGAAATCTTTAGGCGTCATGCCGCCCCTTCCAGGGCACAGTGCAGGATCTGCTCCTGAGTAGCCTCCCCGGCGGAGAACTCCCCGGCGATCCGGCCCTGGTTCATAACCATAATCCGGTCGCTCATGCCCAGGATCTCGGGCAGCTCCGATGAGATCATTATGATGGCCACACCCTCCGCTGTAAGTCGATTCATCAACTGGTAAATTTCCACTTTCGAACCCACATCGATGCCCCGGGTAGGTTCATCGAAAATGAGGATATCCGCCTGGCAGCAAAGCCACTTGCTGATCACCACTTTTTGCTGATTGCCGCCACTCAGGAACATAACCTGCTGATGCAGGCTGGGGGTCTTGATGCGCAAGTCTCTGACATATTGGGTGGCGGCCTGGGTCTCTTCCTTGGTGTCAACGAAACCTAACCTGGAAAATCGTTCCACACTGGGCAGGCAGATATTATCCTTTGTGGAGAGGATCATGATCAGACCTTGCGACTTGCGGTCTTCCGTGAGCAATCCGATGCCCAGATTGATGGCCCGGCGGGGTGACTTGATCCTCTGGCGTTTTCCCCTGATGTAAATCTCACCCGAATCGATCTTGCCCACTCCGAATAATGAGCTCGCCAATTCTGTACGCCCGGAGCCCAACAGGCCGGCGATCCCCAGTACTTCCCCCTGGTGGATCGAAAAACTAATATCATACAGCACCCCTTTTATGCTCAGGCCGCTTATGCGCAGTACCTCCTCCCCTTTAGCAGCTATCAGCTTGGGGAAATGCGCTTTCAGCTCACGGTTCACCATCATACTGATAAGTTCAGACTTGGTGACGTCCGCTATATTACGAGTGTCGATATATTTTCCGTCGCGCAATACGGTGACCCGGTCGCCGATCTCAAACAGCTCTTC
Source organism: uncultured bacterium (assembly GCA_964621455.1). Taxonomy (GTDB): domain Bacteria; phylum Fidelibacterota; class Marinisomatia; order SCGC-AAA003-L08; family TS1B11. The sequence goes on along the minus strand of CAZULW010000012.1, from coordinate 12,224 downwards.
CAGCCGGTGTGATATATAGATTATCGAGACCCCCTTCTGTTTCAGTTTGCGGATGGTATTGAAGAGCTCCGTTGTCTCCTGTTCCGTAAGAGCCGAAGTGGGCTCATCCATGATCAGGATTCTGGCATCCAGGGACAGGGCTTTGGCCACCTCAACCATCTGCTGCTGGGCCACACCCAATTCGCCCACCGGCTTGCGGGCCTCGATCTCAACACCCAAGTCGTCCAGGATACCCTGTGCCGAGGCAATTATTTCCCTTTGATTTATCAGGCCCGAAGTATGGGTTTGCTCCTGGCCAAGGAAGATATTCTCTCCGGCGGATAGTTGTGGGACTAGATTGAATTCCTGATAGATGATAGCAATGCCTAACTCCTGGGCGTGCCTGGGATTTCTTATCTCTGTCTCCACGTTGTTGAGAATAACCTGTCCCGCGGTCTTCTGATAGGCACCGCTTAGTATTTTCACCAGGGTGGATTTGCCGGCGCCGTTTTCACCCAGGAGGATATGCACTTCCCCCCGGCTGAGATCAAACCGGACATCGTCCAGTGCGACCACGCCGGGAAAGGTCTTCCCAATATGATTCATCTCCAGGACGAGGTCGTTTTTCATGAAAATAAGCCCAGCATGATGTAGAGCACGAGCAACTACCCCAGCGTTTCGAGGGCTGGCCTCGATACCGAAACATGCACTAGGTGGCCTTCCTCCGCATATATTCAACCGTCTTCATCGCGGCAGTATCCGGATCGGGAAGCGGCAGAATCTCCGCCGACACAAAACCCTGGTAGCCGACGGAATTCAGCGTACTGAAAATAGCGTTAAAGTCGATGTGGCCCGCTCCAGGGTACCAGCGATTGGAGTCGGCGACGTGAAAATGAAACAGCCGTTCACCGGCCGCAACCATGCTCTCAATCATGGATGGCTCTTCAATATTCATATGGAAAGTATCGAGCAGGAGCCCAACATTATCCAGACCGATAGTATCCACCAGCCTTAGACCCGAAGCCACCGTGTTGATCAAGCCGGTCTCGTAGCGATTTATGGGTTCAATGGCCAACTTCACCGTTTCGTTTTCAGAAGCACACTCCGTCAGGGCCTCTACCAACCAGTGTTCTACTTGATCACCACTCGTATCCGATCCCGTTTTCCCGCGAACCAGGCCGATAATGACAAGTGCCCCTAAACTGTCTGCCAGACTCATATGCGATTTGATCCGATCGATCGCCTTCCTGCGGATAGAGGCATCCGGGTGAGTAAAGGACAGACCTTCTTCGCCAAATGCCTGCCCGGTCCCTATAGCAGGCACAGGCAGACGGTGTTCAGCGAGTAAGGATTCCAGTGCTGATGCATCAAGGGCAGCTGGATCACGTACGGCCAGTTCAACGCCGTCATAGCCCAGGCTTTTGATCTTGGCGATATTCCCCGCTATTTGCCCCTTGTAGGCCAGGGCCGAAAATGATGCGGGTTGCGTCGAAAGGACAATACTGAGCTTCAAACGACCTATAATCCCATCTTCCGAATGGCATAGATCGGACGCCAACCTTTGGTGAAGGGTTCTTTCAGGTAGGGCTCCATCTCGTCTTCGGTGCGGAGGGTAGTTTTTTCTACGGGCGGCAACTTACCGGGTGGAAACGCTTCCAGAATCTCATCGTTGACCAAAGTCAAATAGGACAAAATCGCTGCAATGGCACGTTTGGCCTTCTGGGCCTTGCCAATGGTCGGCCGGCCCACTACCCCTTCCGGAACCGAGGCCACCTCGATGGGAAAGTGCCCCTGTCCTTCGGACCACTTGCTGGGCCGGGCAAATGGATCGACGGCTTTATCAAAATGGCCATCCGGAAGATAACCTTCAACCTTCGTTTCCTGGGCATATTGCATGTCAATGTACTCGGGAGCCAGCAGCAGCAGAATAGAGGTCTCCGCCTCGTCGGCGTGGAAGAAATTGTCCTCCCAAGCGCCGCCCCGGTCCCTGGTCCGGAAAAACTCGCGCACCGCCCGGTGCCAGTCGATCACCCGGAAGATACCCGGCAGATTCCAGGTCTTCTGCAATTCCTGGATGGCCGCTTCCAAGAGCCACAAATGCCCATGGTTGTTGACCAGTACAATCTTGCGGAAGCCGTCGTTCCACAGGCCGACCATTACGTCAATCAGCAGCCGCTTGAGCACCTCGTCCTCCAGGTGGATGGTGCCTGGCATGCCGATGTGGTGATGGGGATGACCGCCGTATATCATCGGTGTCCATGCCAGATTGACCGGCGCGCCCTGTCTGGCGGTGTACCGGCGGACTCCCTCCAGGATCTGGGTCACCATGAATGTGTCCATGGCCGTGACCGTATGCCGCCCGTGCAGCTCAGTACAGCCGATGGGAACAAACACGATATCGTTCTTCTTTCGGTTCTCCACTACCTGCTGCCGGATTGTGGTCTGGATATACGTCCCCGGCTTGCTCAACTCAGAGGGTGTGGGGATGCCATAATCGGTCAGGATCCTTTCTATCTCTTCCTGGGAAGCCTCCCAGATTTTCTTTTTCAAACGGCCAACCGATGTATCCTCAAAACGAAGGTCTTCACGATCAGTGGTAAGCCACTCGGTCATTTTATTACCCTTATATTATACTGGTTTTAGTCAAAGTCTTTTATGGTAATCTTCACCTCGTTGCGGTCGGTTTGAAGCATCACCAGGTTTTCTTCCACTTCATCCAGGCCGATTTTTTTGGTAATCATCGGTGAGACATCCATGCCCGCGGCCATACAGCTGATGACATTCGGGAAGGTACCGTGACCGGAATGGCCCTGCGAGCCGACCACATTGGCCCGACGCACCTGGAGTACTTCCCCGTTCAACGGAACCCGGTCATCGGCGCGGGCCACTAATACCACGGTTGTGTTCAGGGCTTTCCCTTCCCAGATGATCCTTTCTACATCCGGCCAAACGATGCTGGGCAGTCCGGTGGCCTCAAGAATGATCCTGGCCCCAACGCCGTTGGTGATGTCCAGGACGGCTTCCGCGGCGCTCACTTCGGTCGGATCAATGGCGTGAGTCGCACCCATGGTGAGGGCCATCTCCCGGCGGGACCTGGAGGGTTCAGAGAGTATTACAGCGGAAGCGCCGGAGCGTTTCAGGACGGCACAGGCAGCAGCGCCTATGGGGCCGCCACCCAGGATAACAACATTTTCACCAGCCCTGATCCCACCACCACGCTCGATCACGGCGTTAAAGGCCACCGAGCTCGGCTCTACCAGACTACCCAACTCGAACATCTTTTCTTCGCCATAAAGATCCCGCAATCCTTCAAGGCTCCAGACGTAACGAGCATCAACCTTGACGTATTTGCTGTAGGCTCCATCGATGGAAAAACCAAGTTCCTCCAGACGCTCGCAATGGTTGGGGAAGCCGTCGGCACAGGGCTTACACTGGGCACACCAGATCATCTCTTCGGAGCAGACGGCCTCGCCGGCTTCATAGCTTCTGCCCGTCCGCTTATTTATTACATCCTTGCCAGCTTCCAGCACAACCCCGGAAAATTCATGGCCCAGGGTTGAGGGGAAAGCCGTCAAGCCGGGATAGAAAATATAGCCGCCGTTATCGCTCTGGAGCATGTGAACATCACTGCCGCAGATACCACAAGCCTTCACCTCGATCAACACTTCGGTCGGGCCGGGCACCGGTATATCCTTTTCAACCAGCTTGATATGGGGCTGGCGCCATACCTTGCTGCCTAGATAGGTTAATTCGCCTTCAATGTCTTTGGCACCTAACTTGAATTCCGGCTTGGGATCCCATTCAGCAAAGAGAGTTGCCGCCTTCATGTTTGCTCCTTTTCCTTACTGGTAACTATACAGAATTCATTAATTGGACGTATTTTTTTCAAGCGAAACTACGGATGAGCGTTCTACCAGGTGGGACTTCAACACGACCTGTCTAGGTTCCGTAATCTCGCCTCGAATACGCGATAGGATCAGCTTCAGACTCTCCTGCCCCATTTCGTAGATGGGCTGGTGCATGGTCGTAAGCGATATTGTCGTAAAGGGCAGGTCATCGTATCCCACCAGGGATATATCGTCCGGAATTGAGATGCCTAATTGTCTCGCAGCAGAATAAAATAGCAGAGCGATTCGGTCATGTCCTGCAAATACAGCCGTAATGTCTCGCTTTCGCTCCAATAACTCGCGCGCGTACTGGGAATAGCGTTCCTTGATGAAAGGACCGGGATCGTCAATTATTATGGAGGGATCAATATCGACACCATGGTCGGTCAGGGCCGCTTTGTAACCCTCGAGTCTTTGCCTCTCCGTGCTGAAAAGGGTACTTACCACGATAGCAATCTTTCGGTGACCTTTATTGATAAGGTACCTTGTCAGTTCGTAGGCACCTTCAAAATTGTCGGTGGTCACATAATCCGTATCCACATCGGGGATAGTGCGATCGGCGAGCACTACATGTATGTTATTTCTAGTGAATTTCTCGATGATTAAGCGGTTCTTCTCATCAGATGAAGCGGTCGGGATAAAGATTACGCCGCTGACTGCGTTTTCAATCAGGCGCTCGGCATGAAAGTCGGCCTGGATGAAGGAGTCGTCCGTATTACACAAAATAAGGCTTCGCTTGTTTTTTGCCGCCTCGTCTTCCGCCCCGCGGGCCAGCTCAGGGGCATACCCGTGCCGGATATCCGGTATCAAAATACCTACGATGGTTCGCTTCTCAGTGTCTGCCGCCTGGTTAAGGACGAAAGAGCCGAGCCCCTTTCTTCTGGTCAGATGCCCCATATTCACCAAATTTTGAACGGCGTGGCGAACCGTCGCCCGCGCCAGTCCCGTCAATTCAACCAGCTCTTTCTCGGTGGGGATCTTGTCGCCAGGTTTGAATACCCCCTTTTCGATCTGCTCAATCAGCCAGGTCTGCAATTGAAAGTATTGGGGAATCGGACTGTGTTTATTGAGGATCATTCGATTTAGCAGTCATTATTGTCTATATGTCCATACAATTTACCACTCTTGCCAGCTTGATGTCAAGATTCCGGGAGCAGCGGGAGTTCCCCCGAAAATTGAACCCATGAGCCTGTAACCTATTGATTCGTCAAGTGACGGCATTTTCCTTTACACCGCTCTATTATAGTCACGCTTCGAGAACCCTTCGATCCGCCGGTCCCAAAGGGATTCCTGTGGAGTTGGCGGACTCAGGACAGGCCTCAGTGCGACAAGGACTGGTTATTTACAGGAGTTCCCCCGAAAATTTGATTCTTAAGTTCTTAACCTGTTAATATGTGTTGAATTACGGAAGTTGATAAGTGGAGAGGGCTGTTATCAGGAAATGTAATTAATAACGAAAATCTATCCAGAATAGTAGAAACCGTTGAAACGGTTTTTCATTATCCGATATATAAATAGCCCACGACTTAAGTCGTGGGTTATTACGATGTTACAACGCATTAATAACCGCTTCAGCGGTTTTATGACCGAGGATGCATAAGTCAGAAGTACTCCACTCTCTGCAATCCGAAGAGAACCCTAAGAGAGTTCCTTAGTTTCACTTGATATTTCGGGGGAAGTCCTGTCGGCCACTAAATCCTTGACATTGATGTCTCGAAAGTATTATTATTAACACATCAGGTTGTATAGACATATAGACTCTAGAAGATAGCCTAAATCGTGCGTGCAGTAAAAAGATCATCCTTCATAAACCTGCTCATCGCCTCTTTCCTGATTCTCGGCCAAACCCTGAACGCCGAGGTGGTTCCCGGATTTCCGCAGCACATTACGCAACGCGGCAATGGTCTCCAAACAACTTATTAACACTAACTTAACGGAGGGATAAAATGTATACACAAAATATGATATGTAAGCGAGGTGTTGTACCTGCTCTGGCTATCTCCTTGTTGTTCGTTCTGAGTATTCTTCAGGCACAAGAATATGGTCGCATTACCGGCATCGTTGTTGAAGAAGGTACCAACTCATCTCTTTGGGGTGCGAATGTCGTACTCGTTGGTACGACCCGGGGTGCTGCTACCGATGCTCAGGGTCATTTCCTGGTTACCAATGTCCCGCCGGCGACTTATGAAATTGCTGTTAATTATATTGGGTATGAGGTTGTTTCCAGCAATGTTGTGGTCGAAGCCGGACAAACGGTAACACTTGATTTTGCTATGCGTTCTTCAATCATTGCAATAGACGCAGTGACGGTTACTGCCGAACGGCAGCTCCAGACACAAGCTGCCGCTTTGAACGCCCAGTTTAATGCTTCCAATATTAGAAATGTGATTTCTGCAGATTTAATGGGAAGTTTCCCTGATGAAGAAGCCGTTGAAGCCCTCTCACGAATTCCCGGAGTGATTGTGGATGCAGATGAAGCCATTATGCGCGGCATGCCGGCTGAATGGGCTCTTGTCACCGTGAATGGAGAAAGAATTCCTGCTGCGAATGCGGCGGTAGACCGCTCGGCATCGTTAGAAACGTTTCCCGTCGATCTGATTCAAGCCATCGAAGTCTCCAAAGGCCAGACGGCTGATATGGACGCAGACGCTATTTCGGGTAGCATTAACTTCATCCTGAAAGATGCTCCGAGCAGGCGTCTGTTCAGCGCCAAAATTTATTCGGGATTTTCGACAAATCGAACCTCCGATTATCCTGTCGATCAAATCGATTTCTTTGGCCCGCTGAAAGCCACTCTCCTGATCGGCGATTCTTTCCTCGATGGTAAACTCGGGTATTCTATAGCGGGCACGTATAAGCGAGAAACAAAATCGGAATATGCTCACAGAGAAAAGTGGGATTTTAGTGATAAGTACTGGGATAGAACTGAAAATTCTCACGATAAAGACGGAAATAAAACTCCGCAAGGGCTGCGCTACTACCGCGAGGCGCCAACGGAAACCCGTGAAACGAGAGCGGGTTTCAACACCGCTATCCTGTACAAACCGGCTCTCGGACACAAACTGACTTTCAGAACCTACTATTCCGCGTATAATCTTACCGACTATGACCTGGAATTAACAGACAGCTATAGCTACCATCGCCCTGATAAAGGTGATAAATATTATGATGGCAAATATGAGAAATTGAATGACGTCAAACACGAACCCAAGCACGTCATGAATGCCGCCTTCGGTGGAGAACATCTGGTGATGGGCGATCTTATGGTCGACTATACCCTGCATTGGACCAACGGCAGAGGCGCAGAGCTGCACGATAATCAATCGGAATTCCTAGCCTACTATGAGGATCGTGACGCGGGTGACAAGGCGATGCATTTTGCCGAAAATAATTTTGAATATGAAACCTTCGAAGAAGACGACATCATCGCAGCTTTCAATCTCAAGAAACCGTTCTATATGGGTAACATGTCCGGATATGCCAAAGGTGGTTTCAAGTATAAAACTAAAGTCCGATACCAGCAGAAGCTGGATTCGGAAATAGAGCCTTTGGAAGCCGAGGATCTCGCAGATCCGGGGGACTGGAAGGACTGGACAACCGGTGAAAACGATGATTTCCTCAAAGAGTGGGATCCTCCAGTGGATGTGTATTTCATAACAGCAACGAGCACCGATCTTGACGAGAATTACACCGCCACAGAGGATATAATTTCAGGTTACCTGATGGGCGAGTTATGGGTGGGAAGAAATATCATGGTGCTGCCGGGTGTGAGAGTTGAAAAGACAGCCATAGAATCGCAATCCAGACCACTCGTATCCAGACTCACTTCGGAGGATATATCGAAGGGGTCTTATACTGATATTTTCCCGTCAATGCATCTGCGTTTTAAACTGCCCATGGACCTCAATCTGCGCTTCTCGGGGACAAAAGGCATTTCCAGACCCTCCTTTAGAGAGATGGTCGGATTCAATGATTACGATTCCGGTGATCTGGCACTCTTCGCCGGCAATCCAGACTTGATACCGACTCGAGCCATAAATCTGGACGTCCTTCTTGAGCACTACTCTCCAAGGATGGCTTCTTATATGTCGGCTGGATTCTTCTATAAAAAGATCAGTGATGTGATACAGACGGTTGAATATAGCTACGCCGAAGAGGACAGTATAGAATGGAACGGTTACCATGTGACTGATGTGGAAACGATCGAAAATGTGGGTACAGGAATGGCGCAGGGTATCGAATTGTCCGTTCAGAGACAGCTTGACTTTCTGGGTCTTCCTGAAATCGGTATTCTGGCGAACTTGACCCACCAGCTGGATACGTATTTGGAAACTCCGGAAGGCGAAAGAGAATCACTTCCCAGACAAGCGGATGATGTCGTCAATTTCGCTGTGAGTTTCGAGTCGTCAAAAATCGGTTTTACCGGCCGTCTATCCTATCAGTACGTATCGAAGATCTTCAGAGGAAAAGGGACTAATCGGGAAGAATGGCTTGATGCGACCAACACTCTTGACCTGAATCTTCGGCAAAAGGTCACCAGCAATGTCAGGGTGTTCTTGAACGCAAGAAATCTGCTGGGCGAAGATAAGATCAGAAAATACAAAAACCTCAGAGACCCGCAGGCGGTGACTTGGCATACATATAACCATTTCAAAAGGGGTATGGAAATTTATGGCGGTATTGAGTTCGCTTTATAACTTGCTTGTGTTCATGAGGATGGCGGTTTCGAGGAGGGCGCCAGGAGGTGTGATTTCTCTTCCTGGTGGATGCCCGCCGGGCTGAAGTTCCAGCTCCAGGATCGGTTAGAAATCGACCTAAAAAAAAGCAGAAGCCGCTCAGGGTCCACAAGATTCTGAGCGGCTTTTCTAAATAAATGAAGGACTTACTGGAAACAATCACACGCAATTTTGATGGAGAAGTGATCATGCCGTACCTGAGACCTTTTGTGTTTCTGGCCCTTGCAGTGCTGATGGTTTCGTCCTGCGGGCGCAAGGACCGTTATGACATCCATGACGAGGTGTTCTCAGTTCAAGCCACCCTGGAAACGGCGCCGGTGCCCACCGGGGATGATGCCGCGGATGACCCGTGCATCTGGATTCATCCCTCGGACCCGGCATTATCAACGATCATCGGCACGGACAAACAGGAAGGTGGGGGCTTGCTGGTCTACGACCTTCAAGGAAAGGTTATCCAGTTCACTGGCGACGGCAGCATGAACAACGTGGACCTGCGGTACAATTTCCCCTTAGGCGGTGAAGCGGTTGCCCTCGTCACAGCGGGGAACCGATCCGCTAACACAATCGCAATCTACAAAGTCGATCCCGAAACCCGGCAGCTGGAAAATGTCGCCGCCCGGAAACTGCCCATCGGGATAGAGGTCTATGGGTCCTGCATGTACCGCAGCCCGGTTACCGGTGACTACTATGCCTTTATAAACGATAAGGACGGCACCATTGAGCAATGGCGGCTGTTTGATAACGGCAGCGGCGCCGTGGACGGGGAACTAGTCCGAACCATGTCAGTTGACACTCAACCGGAAGGCTGCGTTGCCGACGACATAATGGCGGTACTCTATATCGGCGAAGAGGAAGCCGGCATCCGGAAGTTTGGGGCTGAACCCGAAGACGATGATGCTAGGACCCTGGTCGATTCTGTTGGCGTTCACCTGGTCGCGGATGTAGAGGGCCTTGCCATCTACTATGCCACGGACACAACCGGGTACCTCATTGCCTCCAGCCAGGGAAATGATACCTACGTGATTTACAGGCGTGAGGGGAATAACGCGTACGTGGGTACTTTTCAAATTGTCGCTGGGGAGGAGATCGATGGGACATCTGATACGGACGGAATTGACGTATCCAATTTTGGCATGGGGCCCCATTTCCCCAACGGACTGTTTGCAGTCCAGGATGGCTCGAATCCCGGGGCCAATCAGAATTACAAATGCGTCCGCTGGGATTCCATCGCCCGGCTATTCGATCCGCCGCTTGTGATTGACACCTCCTGGGACCCGCGCCTGGTGGGACTGAATAATTAATTAGGATTGTGCAGAGCATAACAATTTAAATTAGCCTGTCTCCGATAGCGAACAGGAATTCCAACCGATCTAATGAAATCCTTAACTCAAGCAAAAGGTAGGTATCTACAATGATCGTAAATCGAATTGCAGGAGTTATCGGCGCGGTCATTATCTTAACGGCCCTGGCGGGCTGTGGGAAAGATGAGGTCTCGCAGATGAAAGCGACAACCCTTTGGGTAAATGCAGCGTCCCAACTGACCGAGGAGGAAGGCACGGAAGCCGTACCCTTCAAGACTATTTCGAAGGCCCTGGCAGAGGCGGCGAAAGGCAGCCTTATTATCGTGAAAGGGGGAGAGTACCATGAGAACATTGTATTAAGCGATGGTATTACCCTCAAGGGTCAGCCAAGGGAGGAGGCTGATCGCCCGGTTATCACCGCTGCCGATGCCAGCGAGGCAGTAATTGTCATGCGCGATACATCGACGATAGAGTTTCTCCGTGTAACAGGAGGAAAGGACGGGATTCTGGTTGATGTCAATACGAATGCGAGGATAGTCAACTGCGAAATCGTAAACAATGAGGATAACGGTATCTTCTTCGAAGATGCTGATGAACGGGGGAATTTAGCTGCTACTGTCCATATCGAGGGGTGTCTTGTGAGTGGGAATGGTGACGGCATCGACCTGGAAGGAACGAAAGGGGTAATCCGCGATTGCAGGCTTATCAACAACCGCGATGACGGGCTTGATTATGATGGTAACACCAATCTTTCCGTGTTTAACACTGAGATCCGGGATAACAAAGATGATGGTATCGAAATTCGCCTCAGACTCAACTCAATCGCGCACATCGAAGGCAATATAATCACCGGCAATGGAGAGGATGGCATTGAACTCATTAATACGCCGGTGAAGGGTAAGACATCTAATCAGGTGACGATTGTAAACAATACCATCCGTGAAAACGGCCGTTATGGTATCGGCGGCGTGGACCAGGAGACCGAAGAGGTCAAAGAAGGGTTATTAATAGAAGGTGTAAAGTTCGAAGGCAACACAATCGAGAAGAACCTGAAGGCTGAAATCGCCGGTATCACCAAGAAGGTGGGCAGCTAAACGCTCAGATGAAGCGGACGTGATGCCAGGGGCAACCTGGTCAGCAGCGGCGCCGTTGACGGGGAACCAGTCCGTACAATGTCAGTGGCATCGCAAACCGAAGGCTGCGTTGCCGACGACATAATGGCGGTACTCTATATCGGCGAAGAGGAAGCCGGCATAAATAACCAGCTGCTATGACCACCAGAAACAGGAACACACCAAGAATGCTGATTCCAACCATCATCATGGGCGTCCTCGCCCTTACGCTGCTGTCCATCGGATACTTCCGGGGGCAGGGGCAGCACCTCACCGGCCTGAAGTCGGCCCTCAACATGACCGTGCAGATCCTGCCGCTCCTGGCTTTCGCCTTCATCGTGGCGGGCATGGTCCAGGCCCTGCTCCCCAAGGACTTGATATCGAAATGGGTGGGTGTGGAATCGGGTATCCGCGGGCTGCTGGTCGGCACGGTGGCCGGGGCACTGGCACCAGGGGGGCCGTATGTCAGTTTGCCCATCGCCGCCGGGCTACTGCGCTCGGGGGCCGGTATCGGCACCATGGTCGCCTTCCTCACCGGCTGGTCATTGTGGGCCGTCAGCCGCCTGCCCATGGAGGTGGGCATCCTGGGCTGGAGACTGACCCTCATCCGCCTGGCCAGCACCTTCTTCTTCCCGCCCATCGCCGGCTGGATCGCGCAGACGTTGTTCGGGAATACGGCCTGAGCTCCCGCTAATCCGCTGTTTCGATCCCGCCGGCCGGATCCCTTCACGCGCCCGGCAGCGCTCCACCAGGCGCTCCGACGGGGAAGCAAGGACCGGCGAGGAATTAGACAAAACCCATACAAAATTCATTTTTTTAGGGGTATCCCCCCGACGAGAGCACTGTTGGGGTGGTGTTGAGTTCCGGTGGGTGCGATACGGGTGCCATGCCGCTACGTTACGGCCGACGGGAGGCAGGTCCCAGCCATTGCAAATTGAAAAGTACAAAATGAAGAATGAGATTGCCACGTCCCGACCAGAGCGTCGGGACTCGCAACGACGGATCGCCACCCCGCTACGTTGCACTACCCCGTCTTCGGCGGGACTAAGGGCGCGGGGTAAACTCGCTCGCGATGACAGCTTGCTACGGTATGTTGCGGGCTTTTTCATGCAGCGGGAATATAAGGAAACGGAAAGGGGTTGTCGTTCGCCTGGTGCGCCACCTCACCCCCGACACTGCGTGTCGCCCCCTCTCCTTAAGGCGAGGGGG